>CAJYVK010000127.1 GCA_913778455.1 uncultured Hymenobacter sp.
GCCGTCGTAGAGCGCGGTGAGCACCTGGTCGAGCGCCCCGTAGTCGGCGGGCATTTCGACGGCGTTGTCGGCATCGGCCGCCGTGCCGAGCACGAGCTTCCAACGGGGAGCGGTGGGGTTATCGGGCATAGCTTACTCAAAAAAATCGCCGGGGTCGGTTTGACGTAAATACTTATCCAACTTGCCTAGATCGCCGAAATACGGCAGTACGCAGGCCATAAACCGGCGCACGGCATCGAGGCTGTCGGCATAAGCCAAGAAGGCCCCGGCGTCCTCGTCAAACTCCAGGTGGTCGAGCAAATCGGGCTGAAATTCCTCAATGATAGTTTCAATATGCTCGCGCCAAGAAGGGCCGTGGCCGCCGTAGCCGTGGTTCTCAAACACCTGGCAATAATCATCCAACTCGCTCAAATCGGACAGGATGACGAATTGTCGGGCGGTATCGGCCGGCGCTTTGGCGGCAGCTATTTTAAAAGGGTAGGTCGAGGACATAAATGAGTGAGGAAGTAGTGCGGACTTTGTAGTCCGCGGCCGATAGCACGCAACAACTCGCGGACTACAAAGTCCGCGCTACTTAGTGGCTAATAATTCTCGCAATACGGGCAGCACCCGCACCCCGCGGGACCAGTCAAAATCCAGCGTTTCGGCCGCCGCGACGGGCGCGGCCGGCCCCGCCCCGGCTAGGTCCATGAGCTGCCGGCGCTCGGGGAGCGAAAACTCGGCGAAGGCCCGGCGCAGCAGCGGCACGATTTCGCGGAAGGTGTCTTCGGCCAAGCTGCCCAGCCAGGTATCGAGCAGGTCGAACAGCGCCCGGTGGTGAATGAGCACCAGGCCCGAGCCGCGCAGAAAGCCCTCGATCCAGGCCGTGGCGTAGGCGGTGGGCTGGGCGGGGCCCAGCGCCAGGCCTAGCGCGGTGGCCGTAGCTTCGGCATCGGCCTGGGCGGCGTCGAAAAGCAGGCGGCTGGCGGCCCCGGCCAGCAGGCCCTGGCTGGCCCCGTTGCGCTGCACGGCGGCCAGGGCGCCGTACCAGGCGGCCTCGTGATCAGCGTCTTGCAGCAGCCGGACGGCCGCGTGAGCGGCCTCTATTTTTTCCAGTAGGGGGCGGGCCGCATCGAGGTCGAGGCCGGCGCAGGCGGCGGGTAGGCCGATGGCCAGGCGCGGTACCAACTGCTGCACCACTTGGGCTACCTGGGCGGTGTCGGTGCGGCGCACGTTGCCGTAGCGCAGCACCTGGGCCAGCGGGGGCAGGGCAGTGAGCAGGTGCGTTACGTCGCGGGTATCGGCGGCCAATGCTTCGAGGCGGGCCACCAGGGCGGCGACGGCCGGTCCGAGGTCCGCCCGGAGGGCATCTTCGAGCAGACTGCTCACGGCAGCCAGGGTGGCCGCCTCGGCGGCCTGGGCGGTGGCGCGGGTGGCCGCAGCAGCCAGCACGGTGTTGCCCCAGCGGCCGGCGTCGAGTACGGCCAGGGGCATTTCGGGCGGCCATTCCAGCTCCCATTCCTCGTGGAAAGTACCGGCCTTGCCGCTGCCCACCCGCTGCGGCTGGCCCCAGTTGATGCCGAGCAGCCGCAGCCGGTGCAGCAAGTGGCTGCGCAACAGGTGAGTTTCCTGGCGCAGGTCGAGGGAGAGAGGCTTGCGGCTGGGCTCGGGCTTGAGGCGCAGAGTTTTCTGTTGTTGGGTCAGGTCTTGCTGCAAGGGCGTGGCGGGCTGGCCGGGCGGCACTTCACCGAGCTTCTCCCCGATGACCAGTTCCCGCTGCACCACCGCCAGCCCCTCGGCGTAGCCGCCGCCCAGCAGGGCCACGGCCGCTTCCTGCAACTCGTCGATGCCCGGCAGGCTGAGGCCGCGCACGGCGGCCAGCGTGTGGGCCAGCCGCACGCCCTCAATGGCGTGGGCCGACGACGCATCAAGGTCTTGCCCGCGCAGCAGACGGGTGGCGCGGACCATCCACTGCGTCACGACCTCGGCGCGGGGCTGAGCAAACAGCAACTCGTACCAGGCCGGCGACAGCACCCCCGCCCCGTAGCCCGAGCTGAACGAGAGCCGCTCGTAGGTCCACGGGATCCAGGTAGCCTCGACGGGCGCTTTTTTCAACCCCTTTAGCAAGGCTTTATCTTCCTTTTTCTGAAAGTTGGGGTCGGTGAGCACGGGCGCGTGCCAGGCCCCGCACACCACCGCCGCCCGCTGATAGCCTTGGGCGAGGGTAGCGCGGAGGGTTTCGCGCATGTAAGCCTCGCGCAGCAGAGTTTCGGGCGTCTCGGGGCGTTGCAATTCTTCGCGCAGCGCGGTCATCAGCTCCAGCACCAGGGCGAAGGTATCGGCGTTGCCGGGGGCGTGCTCCAGGTGGGTTTCCCACCACTGCTCGGAGTCGGCGTAGCCGGCAAGCCGGGCCAGGTAGGCTACGGGGTCGCCTTCAGGCTCGGGGAGGGTGGGAGGGTGGGAGGGTAAGGGGGTAGGAGGGAATGAGGGTAGGAGGTCAGGAGGGGTTGAAGGGGTTCCTTCATTTTCTGGGGTGACTGACTTTTCCTCGTTCGGGACCGGTGGGGTGCTGGCTCCGGCCGGCTCAACTTCTATTGCATCGCCCAGCCCAAATCGCAGGCTCATCGGCAAATCGAAGCAGCGCACATGTGCTCCCTCACGCTGGCACCACTGCACCGCCTGCCACTCGGGCGAAAACGCGGCGAACGGCAGAAACGACGCCTGACCCTGCTGCTTGGGGTTGTACAGGAGTAAGGCCACGGGTGGCACCAGCGCCGCGTCGGTGAGGGTGGCCAGCGCCGCTTCGCCGTCGGCGGGGCATTCGAGCAGGAGCACGTCGGGCCGGAAGTCAGCGAGCGCGGCCACGAGGCTGGCGGCGCTGCCGGGGCCGTGGTGGCGAATGCCGAAGATGCGAAAATCGGTGGGCATGGAAATGCGGAAGCGGGTGAGCGGTTGGCAGCCAGCCGCTCACCCGTTGTTTAAATTATTTCTAAGCGGCTGAAAATTGCCTGTCATTGCGAGCGTAGCGAAGCAATCGCATCACAACGAGCCGTTCGGGTGTGATTGCTTCGCTACGCTCGCAATGACAGATAATTTAGCTAACGTAAACAACTGTTTAGTTCTTCAGTAAAAAGCCGAGGGCGAGCCGCAGCCGGACCAGCAAGGAGTTGGAAGCTGGCTGCAAGGTAGCGGCTGGGCTCGCCGGGCTGAGCGGAGCCGGCTGCTCCGCCTGCGCTTGCCAGCGAGGAATGACTGCGCAAATTTGTTCGGCAAATTCTTGGGTTAGGTGCTCAAATCCTTTCGGGGCGTATGCCTGGGCGTAGTACTCGCTGATTTTGATAATTACGCCCGGGTGGTAGCACACTTTGGGACGTAGATTTTCCACCAGCTTTGCACTAATAATCAGCGTAACGAAGCGCTTGGTGCTACGGTGCTG
>CAJYVK010000128.1 GCA_913778455.1 uncultured Hymenobacter sp.
GCTCAACGGCAACTTCGCCACCAACGGCAACGCGTTCACCCTGAACTCGGATGCCACTGGTACGGCCATGGTCGTCAACAACGGCGGCGTGGTCAACGGCAACGTGACGGTGCAGCGCTACATCGACCCCAGCCTCAACCCCAACCTGGGCTACCGCCACATTTCGACGGCGGTGAGCGGGCAGACGGTGAGCAACCTGGCCACGGGTAGCTTCAGCCCCGTGGTGAACCCGGCTTACAACGCGAGTGCCCAGCCGGGCACCACCACGCCCTTCCCGACCGTGTACGGCTACGACCAGAGCCGCCTGGCGACGGCGACCAACAACTTGGCAACTTTCGACAAGGGTTGGTTCTCGCCCAGCGCGTTGAGCGACGCGCTCAACGTGGGCCAGGGCTACACCGCCCTCATCAGCGGGGGCCAGACCTGGGCCTTCACCGGCGCGCTCAACAACGGCACCCAGACGCTGACGCTGGCCCGCAACACCGGGGCCACGGCCGCCGACGCGGGCCTGAGCCTGGTAGGTAACCCCTACCCCTCGCCCCTGGACTGGCGCACGGTTGCCAGCACCGGCCTCTCGAACGTGGACGGCGCGTTGTACGTATTACGCAGCAACGACCCGAGCAACCCCTACACCGGCTCGTACGGTGTCTATGCCAACAACGTGGGCACCATCTCGCCCATCTTGGCGCAGGGTCAGGGCTTCTTCGTACGGGTAACCCAAGGCCAGAGCAGCGGCACGCTCACCTTCGCCAACAGCCAGCGCCCGACTACTTACCAGGCCACGAACTACGCCCGCACGACCGCCGAGACCCGCCCCCTGGTGCAGCTCTCGCTGAAAGCCGCCGGCCGCTCGACGGGTGACGACGCCTTTGTGTACTTCGAACAAGGCTCGACCGAGGGCTTCGACTCGAAGTACGACGCCCGCAAGCTGCCGAACCCCAGCGGGCTGAATCTCTCGACCAGCGTGGCTGGTGAGCAGTTCAGCATCGATGGCCGCCCGGCCATTGGTACGGCCCAGCGCGTGATTCCGCTGGCCGTGGGCGTGCCCGCCGCTGGCTCCTACTCGCTCTCCACGGCCCAGCTGCTGAACCTGGATACGACGCCGGTTTACCTGCGCGACCTGCAAGCCGGCACCCTCACCGACCTGCGCCTCACGCCCAGCTACCAGTTCACGGTGAGCAACGCCTCGGCGCTAATCACCAATCGCTTCGAGCTGGTGTTCTCGCCGCAGCAGGCCCTGGCTACGGCTCCCGCCGCCCTGGCCCAGCAGGTGGCGCTCTACCCCAACCCGGCCACCAAGGCTGTGTTCGTGGAGCTGCCCGCCAACCTCGGCCGCCAGGCCGTGACGGCTACCCTGGTTGACGCCCTCGGCCGCTCGGTACGCACCGTGAGCCTGCCCGCCCAGGGCGCGGTGGCCCACCAGCTCAACCTGTCGGAGCTGGCCACCGGCGTCTACGCCCTGCGCCTAAGCACGAGTGCCGGCGTGGTGGTGAAGAAGCTCGTTATCGAGTAATGTTTCCTGTGGGTGGTCGGCCTACGCCGGCCACCCCTGGAATCCCCCCGTTTCTCTCAGACATTTTAATTTCTTTGCTATGACTCGTTATTACCTGGCCGCGGCCCTGACGCTGGTCACCTTCCTGAGCCAGGCCCAGTCGCCGAGCACCGGTGGCCCTACGCCCTCGGCTCCCGACCCTACGCAGGTGCCCATTGATGAGGGGGCCTCGCTGCTGCTGGCTTCCGGCGTGGCCTACGGCCTCCAGCGCCTGCGTCAGCGCCGCGCCCGCTAGCCCCGCCCGGCGGGCGGGGGCCACAGGCTCCCGGCTACCTACTCGCCTCTTCGCCCACCCGGGCGGGGAGGCGAGTTTTTTTTGATAGGCGGCAGCCCGTATTTACGCCGGGTGGGTTCTGGCTGGGTCCGCTACCTTTGCACTTCGCTTTTTTCAGCCTGCCTTTCGTTTTTCAGCTTATGTCGAACGCCTTTTTTCGCGTCCCCACTCCTATCAACGAGCCCGTTAAAGGCTACGCGCCCGGCTCGCCCGAGCGTCTCGAGCTCGTTAAAGAACTGAAGCGCCTCAAGCAAGTCGAGCGCGATATTCCGATGCACATCGGCGGGCAGGAAGTCCGTACCGGCCGCAAGCTGCCGCTGACCCCGCCCCACGACCACCAGCACGTATTGGCGCACTTCCACGAAGGCGATGCCAGCCACGTGCACCAGGCCATCGACGCGGCGCTGGCCGCCCGCACCACCTGGGCCAACCTGCCCTGGGAAGCGCGGGCCGCCGTATTCCTGAAAGCCGCCGAACTGCTGGCTGGCCCCTACCGCGCCCGACTCAACGCGGCCACCATGCTGGGCCAGAGCAAGAATGCCTTCCAGGCCGAGATTGACGCCGCCTGCGAGCTCATCGACTTCCTGCGCTTCAACGTGTACTTCGCCCAGGAAATCTACCAGCAGCAGCCCGAGTCGGCCCCCGGCATGTGGAACCGCCTGGAGCACCGCCCGCTCGAAGGCTTCGTGTTTGCCCTCACGCCCTTCAACTTCACTTCCATCGCCGCCAACCTGCCGATCGCGGCTGCCCTTATGGGCAACGTGACGGTGTGGAAGCCCGCCTACCCGCAAGTCTACTCGGCCCAAGTGCTGATGGAGCTGTTCATCGAGGCTGGCGTGCCGGCCGGGGTTATCAACCTGATTTACGTGGATGGCCCGGTGGCCGGCGACGTAATTTTCAAGCACCCCGATTTCGCGGGCATCCACTTCACGGGCTCGACCAAGGTGTTCCAGACTATCTGGCAGGAAATTGGGCAGAACATCCACCGCTACAAGTCGTACCCGCGCATTGTGGGCGAAACCGGCGGCAAGGACTTCATCGTGGCGCACCCCTCGGCCCACGCCAAAGCCGTGGCGACCGGCATTTCGCGCGGCGCATTCGAATACCAGGGCCAGAAGTGCTCGGCCGCCTCGCGGGTGTACCTGCCGTCTAACCTGGCCGACGAAATCCTGGGCTACGTGAAGCAGGACGTGGAGTCGATGAAAATGGGTGACGTGGAAGACTTCACCAACTTCATCAACGCCGTTATCACCGAGGCCAGCTTCGACAAGCTCGCCAAGTTCATCGACGAGGCCAAGGCCAGCCCCGACGCCGAAATCGTCGCGGGCGGCCACCACGACAAGTCGAAGGGCTACTTCGTGCAGCCCACCGTCATCCGCACCAAAGACCCCAAGTACGTGACCATGTGCGAGGAGCTGTTTGGCCCCGTCGTGACGGTGTACGTGTACGACGAAAACGAATTTGAGCAAGTGCTGGAGCTGGTAGATTCAACTTCGCCCTACGCCCTCACCGGGGCCGTCTTCGCGCAAGATCGCTACGCCATTGAGCTGGCCACCAAGAAGCTGGTCAACTCGGCTGGCAATTTCTACATCAACGACAAGCCCACCGGTGCGGTGGTAGGCCAGCAGCCCTTCGGCGGGGCCCGCGCCTCCGGCACCAACGACAAGGCCGGCTCGCTGCTCAACTTGCAGCGCTGGGTGTCGCCCCGCACCATCAAGGAGACCTTCAACCCGCCCGTGGCTTACCCCTATCCCTTCATGGGCGCCGAGCCCAAGGAGGATTTGAACCTGGATAAGGGTGGGTTTTAGCGGAATGTAGCGTAAGCTTTAGCTTGCGAGCGAGCGTAGCGAGCAGGGGCGTCAGGTGGGCGTTCGCTTACGTACTTGCTCGCTGCGCTCGCTCGCAAGCCAAAGCTTACGCTACAGACCGCTGCAAACAAAACCACCAGCCTCCGACTTATACCGCCGTCAGGACCAACGGGCGGCTCCTCATCCGAGGGGCCGCCCGTTGACTTTCAACGGCTTGCTCAGAAATTTGGAATTTCCAAATTTCTGATTCTACCTTTGTGCCATCAATTCCTCTTGCCAGAAGGATTGTTTTTATACAGAGGCGTGGAGAGACAGGCTCGACGAAACGCCGGCAACCCCTAGCTACTCGCTAGAACGGTGCCAAGTCCTGACCATATAAAAACAAGTTGCCGTGCGCTGCTCATCTAACCTCCGCTTTACGACCACTTCGCTTGCTGCCCTACAGCATGAGTGTTGTTGTATGCCCTGCTCCGGCCGAATGCGTCCGGTAGCTATGCGGAGTTGTTAGCGTTTAGCCACCCTTTCCCAGCCTGCCGGCTACCTTACTTTTCGGGTTGTTAGTGCTCCCCGGGCCTTTACGCGCCCGGCCGGAGCGCCCCCGCGTGTTGGCACTTTTTTTCTGCGGCTGCGGGCCGCGAAAATCCCCCTCTTTTATCATGGATAGTACCCTTGAGGCCCAGGTCGCAGACCTGCGCCGTGACTTGGCCGGGTTGCCCGCGCTGGAAATTATTCGGGCCGTAACGCAGCGCTTTCCCGGCAAAGTCGCGTTTTCTACGTCGTTTGGTATTGAGGATCAGGCGCTGAGCCACCTCATCTTCGCCCACGAGCTACCGGTGCGGGTATTTACCCTCGATACGGGCCGCAACTTCCAGGAAACCTACTCAACCTGGAATAAGACGCTCATCCGCTACGGCCAACCCATCGAGGCCTATGCCCCGCTGGCCGCCAGCGTGGAAGCATTGGTGGCGAAAAAAGGCCCCAACAGCTTCTACGAGAGCATTGATAACCGCAAGGAATGCTGCCATATCCGCAAGGTGGAGCCGCTGGCTAGAGCCTTGGCTGGCACGCACATCTGGCTGACCGGCATCCGGGCCGAACAGTCGGCCAACCGCCAGCACATGCACCCAGTGGAGTGGGACGCCGGCCACCAGCTCATCAAGGTGCATCCGCTCTTCGACTGGACCTGGGCCGACACCGTGGCCTTCACCCAGCAGCACGGCGTGCCGGTAAGCCCGCTGCACCAGCAGGGCTTCGTGAGCATCGGCTGCGCCCCTTGCACGCGGGCCATTCAGCCGGGCGAAGACTTTCGGGCCGGCCGCTGGTGGTGGGAAAACCCCGACGCCAAGGAGTGCGGCCTGCACACCACCGCCCACCAGGGGCTCGACCCGGTAGTAGAGTCATTACCCCGCTAGCACTTTCCAAGACACCAATTTATTAATTAACAATGGATTACTTAGATAGATTAGAAGCCGAAGCCATTCACATCCTGCGCGAAGTGGCCGGCCAGTTTGAGCGGCCCGCGCTGCTATTCTCGGGAGGCAAGGATTCGATTGCGCTCACGCGGCTGGCCGAAAAGGCGTTTCGGCCGGGCAAGTTTCCCTTCCCACTCGTGCACATCGACACGGGCCACAACTTCGAGGAGATTATCCGCTACCGCGACGACCTGGCAGCGCGGCTGGGCGAGAAGCTGATTGTGCGCAAGGTAGAAGACACCATCCGGGCGCGCGGCCTGCGCGAGCCGGGCGGCAAGTACCCCAGCCGCAACCCGTTGCAGACCTATACCTTGCTCGACGTCATCGAGGAGTTTGAGTTTGATGCCTGCATCGGCGGGGCGCGGCGCGACGAGGAAAAGGCCCGCGCCAAGGAGCGCATCTTCTCGGTGCGCGACGACTTCGGCCAGTGGGACCCTAAGCGCCAGCGCCCCGAGCTGTGGAACATCTACAACGGCCGCATTCAGAAGGGCGAAAACGTGCGCGTGTTCCCCATCTCCAACTGGACCGAGCTCGACGTGTGGAACTACATCCAGCGCGAGAAGATCGAGCTGCCCGAAATCTACTTCTCGCACGAGCGCCAGTGCGTAGTGCTGCCCAGCGGCCAATTGCTGGGTCTCAGCGAGCACCTTAACCTCGACGACACCGACGAAATCGTGCAGCGCCGCGTGCGCTTCCGCACCGTGGGCGACTCCACCTGCACTGCCGCCGTGGAAAGCGACGCCGCCTCCATCGACGACATCATCCAGGATTTGCTGCTGGCTAAGGTGAGCGAGCGCGGGGCCACCCGGCTAGACGACAACCTCTCCGAAACCGGCATGGAGGACCGCAAGCGGAACGGGTACTTCTAGTGGTGAGATAGTGAGATGGTGAATTGGTGAGTTTTTAACTCCTTTCATCCTCACTATTTACTCCCCATTTCACCACCTCACCATTTCACTATCTCACCAAATGGATATCTTACGTTTTATCACTTGCGGCAGCGTCGATGATGGCAAGAGCACGCTCATCGGCCGCCTGCTTTACGACTCTGATTCCGTGTCGCTCGACGTGCTGGCCACGCTCGAAAAGAAGCGCACCGCCACCAACAGCACCGACGTAGACCTGGCGCTGCTCACCGATGGCCTTAAGGCCGAGCGCGAGCAGGGCATCACCATCGACGTGGCGCACAAGTACTTCACTACGCCGCGCCGCAAGTTTATCATCACCGACGCGCCGGGCCACGTGCAGTATACCCGCAACATGGTAACGGGGGCCAGCAATGCCGACCTGGCCATCGTGCTGGTCGATGCCCGCCAGGGCGTGATTGAGCAAACGCGTCGCCACACGCTGCTGGCCTCGCTGCTGGGCATCCGGCACTTCGTGCTGGCCGTGAACAAGCTGGATTTGGTGGGCTACGACGAGGCGGTTTTTCAGAAAATCGTGGCCGACTACCAAGCCATTGCCGAGCAGCTGAAGCTCGCCCACGTGCAGGCCATTCCGCTGAGTGCGCTGCACGGCGACAACATCGTGCGCCGTTCCAAGCACATCACCTGGTACGCGGGCCCCAGCCTGCTGGAGCACCTCGAAAGCGTACCCGTCGCCACCGATGCCAACCCCCACGAGCCGCGCTTCCAGGTGCAGTACGTCATCCGACCCCAAACCGAGGAGCTGCCCGATTACCGGGGCTACGCGGGTCGCATTCAGAGCGGGACGTACCGCGCCGGCGACAAAGTACGCATCTGGCCCTCGGGCCTCGAAACGGTGCTCGAAGCCATTGAGGTGAATCAGCAGGCCGTGCCGACGGCCGAAGCGCCGCTGGGCGTAGTGCTGCGCCTGCGCGACGACATCGACATCAGCCGGGGCGATACCATCGTACCCATCGCGGCCCACCCGGCCGTGGTGCGCGAGCTGGAAGCCACTCTGTGCTGGATGGACGAGCGCCCGCTCCGCGCCGGCCGCAAGCTGTTGGTGCAGCACCACGCTACCGTGGTGAAGGCGGCCGTGACGACCATCCTCCAGAAAACCAATATCGAAACCTTCGAGAGCGTGGGCACCGACGAGGCCAAGCTCAACGACATCGTGCGGGTGCGCCTCAAAACGGCCAGCCCGCTCGTGGCCGACGAGTACCGCCAAAACCGCGACACCGGCGCCTTCATCCTGGTCGATGAGCAAACCGGCGCCACCCTGGCCGCTGGCCTCATCGCGGCTACCGACCCCGAATATTTCACCCAGGAGGTAGCCGCCGAGCCGGCTTTCTCCATCTGATTATCCCCGTCAAGCTCATGGCTACTCTCCCGCTTTTCGCGCCGCGCCTCACCGTGATCGGGGCTGGTCCCGGCGACCCGGAGCTGCTCACGCTCAAGGGCGCGCGCCTGCTGGCCGCCGCCGACGTAGTGCTTTACGATGCCCTAGCTAACGAGGCGCTGCTGGCCCACGCCCAGCCCGGCGTCCCGCTCATCTTCGTGGGGAAGCGGCTGGGTTTTAAAGCCTATACCCAGCAGGGCATCAACGAGCTGATTGTGGAGCAAGCCTTCCGCCACGGCCACGTAGTGCGGCTCAAGGGCGGCGACCCGTTCGTATTTGGTCGGGGCCGCGAGGAGATGCTGTACGCCGAGGCCCACGGGCTGGCCACGGAGTACGTGCCGGGCATAAGCAGCGCGGTCGCGGCGGCGGGCAGCCTGGGCATCCCGGCCACCCACCGCGGCCTGAGCGAGGGCTTCCGGGTGCTCACTGCCACCACGGCCGACGAGCAGTTGTCGGCCGCCCTGCTGGAGGCCGCCCGCACGCCGCGCGTCACCACCATCATCCTCATGGGCATGAACCGACTGGCCGAAATCGCCGCCTTGTTTGCCCGCTACGGTGGGGCCGATATCCCGGCCGCCGTGGTGCAAAATGGTACCCTGCCCACTGCCCGTTGCGCCGTGGGTACTGTGGCCGATATCACCGAGCAGGTGCACCGTGCTGGCCTGGGTGCGCCGGCCGTCATTGTGCTGGGCGAAGTGGTGCGCCTGGCCAAGCTTCCCGCCGCCGCCGATTCGACCGAGCTGCAAGCCGACTTCTTGCAGGAGTTGCTTCCCTACGCCGAGGTGGCCTAGCCACCCGCTTTTCCTCTTTTTTTGCCTACTCGCCACCCCGTTCATGTCTTTGCTTCCCCTTCTTCCGCCCTCGCTCAATGAGGCTACGCTTCAGCAGCTTACGGCTGGCCTCACGCCGCAGCAGCTGGTGTGGCTGAGCGGTTATTTCTACGGCCAGGCCACGGGCGGGGCCGCTGGCGTCGGCGCTTCAGTAGCAGCGCCTAGCACTACCGCTGCGCCCAGCGCCGCCCCCACCGAAAAGCTGACCATTCTCTACGGCTCGCACACCGGCAACGGCAAGAAAGTAGCTGAGCAGGCCGCCGAGGCCGCCGCCGCCCGTGGCCTCCAGGCGGAAGTGCGCGACATGAACGACTACCCCGGCCGGCAGCTGGCGCAGGAGCAAAATCTGCTCGTGATCGTGAGCACCCACGGCGAGGGCGAGCCGCCCGTCTCGGCCGAGGAGCTGCACCAGTTTATCGGTGGTCCGCGGGCACCCAAGCTGCCCAAGCTGAAGTTTGCAGTGCTGGCGCTGGGCGATAAAAGCTACCTGCATTTCTGCCAGACCGGTAAGGACTTCGACGAGCGCTTGGCCGCGCTGGGAGCCACTCGCCTGCTCGACCGCGTCGAGGCCGACGTAGCCTACAAGGCTCCCGCTACGCAATGGATAGCGGACGTACTGGCGAAGCTGGCGGCCAGCCCAGCCACCGCGGCTGGCTCCCCGGCCGCGGCCGCCGTAGTGGCCGAGCCGCAGCCCGCCGCGCAGTTTTCGGCCGACAACCCCTGGCCAGCCAAGGTGCTCGAAAGCATTCAGCTCAACGGCCGGGGCTCCGATAAGGAAACCCACCACATTGAGCTCGACCTCGCCGGCTCGGGCCTCACCTACGCCCCCGGCGACGCCCTGGCCGTGCGCCCCCGCAACCACGACCCGCTGGTGGAAGAAGTACTGCGCGCCGCCCGTCTCTCCGATACGGCCCCCGTTCAACTGGGCGCGGAAAGCCTGCCGCTGGCCGCCGCCCTGGCCAGCCGCCGCGAACTCACGGTGCTCACCCGCGATGTGCTGGAACGCTACGCTGCCCTGGCCCCCCACGCCGAGCTGCACGGCCTGCTGGCCGATACCAGCCGCCTCCAGCCCTACCTCTACGGCCGCGACGTGGCCGACCTGCTCCTCGACTTCCCCACCGACCAACTCACGGCCCAAGCCCTGGCCGACACCCTGCGCCCCCTGCCTACCCGCGCCTACTCCATCGCCAGCAGCCTGCTGGCCCACCCCGACGAGGTGCACCTCACGGTGGGCGCCGTGCGCTACGAGGCCCACGGCCGCCAGAAGCAGGGCGTGTGCTCGTCGCTGCTCGCCGACCGCGTGGCAGTGGGCGACGAGGTACGGGTATTCGTCGAACACAACGAATATTTCAAATTGCCCAAAGACCCCGCGGCCGACATCATCATGGTTGGCGCGGGCACGGGCATCGCGCCGTTCCGGGCGTTCGTGGAGGAGCGCGTGGAGCTGGGGGCCAGCGGCCGTAACTGGCTGTTTTTCGGCAACCCGCACTTCACCACCGACTTCCTCTACCAGGCCGAGTGGCAGCAGCACCTCAAGCGCGGCGGGCTATCTCGCCTCGACGTCGCGTTCTCCCGCGACCAGGCTGAGAAAGTCTACGTGCAGGACCGCCTGCTCGAACGCAGCCGCGACGTATTCGGCTGGCTCGAAAACGGGGCGCAGTTTTATGTCTGCGGCGATAAAAACCGCCTCGGTCACGCCGTGCAAAGCGCCCTAGCCCAGGTAGTACAAAAGGAGGCCGGCCTCTCGCCCGATGATGCCGCCGCCTACGTCAAAAATCTCAAGAAGCAGCGCCGCTACCTAGAAGACGTGTACTAGTCTTTCTGGACCACCACTACTCTAGTACAAATCAATACCTTATTCCTATGTCTCTCCGAATGCCTACCCGTTGTTGTCGAATGTCTGGCTGCTGTATGCGCCCTGCTTTTTCTCACCTTCTGCCCGCTTCGGCCGGCTTCTCCCCGACTTCAACTTCGCTTTTCGATGAAAGCTTACTACCCTTCGTTCATCCTTTTCCTGATTCTCTTACTGGCTAGCATCAGCGCGGCCTTCGCCCAGACCGAGCTACTGGCCGTGAGCGGCACCGTGCACGAGCGGGGCACGCGGCTGGCCCTGCCCGGCGTGAGCGTCAGCATTCAGGGTACCAGCACTGGCACGCAGACCGACGGCGACGGCCGGTTTGCCCTCAAAGCCCGCCTGAAATACCCCTTCGTGCTCGTCTTCAACGCCCTCGGGCACGAGCCCATTACGCTACCCATCAGCGGGGCCGACCAGCCGCTCGACATCGTGCTGGAGCCCAAGGAAATCCTGACCGGTGAGGTTGTTGTGTCGGCCTCGCGGGTGGAGGAAAGCCGGCTCAAGTCGCCGGTGGCCATTGAGAAGCTCGACATTCGCGCCATCAAGGAAACGCCGGCCCCGAGCTTCTACGATGCCCTCGAAAACGTGAAGGGCGTGCAGATGCTTACCAGCAGCCTCACCTTTAAAGTACCGAATACCCGGGGCTTCAACATCCCCAATAACTTCCGCTTTATGCAGCTCGTGGATGGCGTGGACATGCAGGCAGCCACCCTGGGCGTACCGCTGGGCAATGCCATCGGTCCCACCGAGCTCGACATTGCCAGCGTTGAAATCACGCCCGGCGCGGCCTCGGCCCTCTACGGCATGAACGCCATCAATGGCTTGGCTAACCTCACCACCAAGAGCCCTTTCACCTACCAGGGCTTGAGCGTATACCAAAAGCTGGGCGTGAACCACGTCGATGGCATCGACCGCAACCCCAGCGCCCTCACCGAAACCTCCGTACGCTGGGCGCAGGCGCTCGGGGCCAGCAGCCGCTGGGCCTACAAGGTGAACCTCAACTATCTGCGCGGTACCGACTGGCTGGCCAACACCCAGACCGACCAAAATCCGCAGGGCCTGAGTACCTCCAACCCCGGCTTCCCGGAGCTGGCGGGCACCGCCAACCCGGCCGCCGACCTCTGGAACCGCTACGGCGACGACACGAACTCGTCGCTCACCGTCACTATTCCTTACCAGGGTAAAAACCAAGCCTTTACCGTCACGCGTACCGGCTACTACGAGCGCGACCTCGTCAACCCCGTAGTGCGCAACATCAAGGCCGATGCCAGCCTCCACTACAAGCTCACCGATAAGCTGGAGCTGAGCTATGGCTACCGCTACGGGCTGATGGACGGCGTATTCCAGCGCGGCAACAAGATTCAGCTCAACGGCGTGACGGTGCAAAACCATAAGCTGGAGCTCAAGGGCAGCGACTTCGTGGTGCGGGCCTACACCCTCCTCGAAAATACTGGCAACTCCTACAATCTCAACCCGCTGGCCCTCAACCTCGACCTGCAAAATGGCTCCAACGCCGTGTGGGGGGCGAAATTTAAAACGGCCCTGCAAAACCAGCTGGCCGGTGGTGCCACCCTACCCCAGGCGATGACCGCGGCCCGCCAGGCCGCCGACGCGGGCCGCGCCGAGCCCGGCACCCAGGCGTTTACCGACCTCAAAAATCAGATTACCAGCATCAATAACTGGGACAGCGGCGTGAACGTAGCCGGCGCGCCCATTCCCGGCGGCGCGGCCCTTACCCAGCGCAGCCGCACCTACCACACGGAAGGGCTCTGGAATCTGGGCCAGCGCGTCAAGTTCGTGGATTTGCTCGTGGGAGCCGATGCCCGCGTGTACCAGATCATCCCCGACGGCAACAACTTCGTGGACTTCAGCCGCCCGCTGAGCGACCGCAGCCAGCCCGGCGGCAACTACGTGTACTACAAGAAATTCGGCGCGTTTGGCCAGGCTACCAAGCTCCTGCTGGCCGACAAGTTTAAGCTGACCGCCTCGCTACGCGTCGATTACAACCCCGAGTTCACGGCCAAGGTCAACCCCCGCCTGGCGGCCGTGTACACCGTGGCTGAGAAGCACAATTTCCGCGCTTCCTACCAGAATGGCTGGCGCTTTCCTTCGCTGTTCGAGGCGCTGTCGTTCGTCAACAACGGCAACGTGCGCCGCGTGGGTGGCCTGGCCCGGGTCAACGAGGGCCTGAACTACCTGCAAAACTCCTACACCCGCGCTAGCATCGACCAGTTCAACGCCGCCGTGAACGCCTACGTGGCGGCCAACGCCGGTAGCACCGCCGCCCAAGCCGCCGTGTTGCCCCAGAATCGCGCCCTGCTGCAAGTCGCCAACCTGCCCACCGAGCAGCCCGAGCAAATCAACGCCTTCGAGGTCGGCTACCGCAGCGTACTGTTCGACAACAAGCTCGCCATCGACGCCGACGCCTATTTCAACGTTTACTCCGGCTTCCTGGGCCAGGTCGAAGTAAGCGTACCTAAAGATGCCAACGGTAACCAGGTAACCGTGGGCACCGATGCCGCTGCCCTCGCCGCCCTCCGCGCCAACCGCGACGCCCGCCAGGACCGCTACCGCGTGTACACTAACTCGCGCCAGGACTACCGCAGCTACGGCTCCACGCTGGGCCTGACGTACAATTTCTATCAGAAATTCACCCTGGCTGGCAACGTCAATTACAACGCTCTTTCGGCCAACAGCCAGCCCGATGTCTTCGTCACCGGCTTCAATACCCCCAAGTGGGCCACCAACCTCTCGTTCGGCAACCGCGAGGTAGTGCGCAATCTTGGGTTCAACGTGAACTGGCGCTGGCAGACTTCCTTCCTCTGGGAAAGCCCGCTGGCTACCGGCCAGGTGCCCGCCTACCAGACCATCGACGCCCAGGTCAACCTGCGCGTGCCCACGCTGAAATCCACCATCAAGCTCGGCGGCACCGACCTCTTCAACCGTCGCTACTACCAATACGCCGCTGGCCCCACCATCGGGGCGCTGTACTATTTGAGCATCACCTTCGACGCTACTGTCTTACACTAAAAGAAGTTATGAATTATGAGTTAGAAGTTATGAGTTGCTACCCCTTTCAGTATCTACCCGCACCTGAATAGGTCTGGTTATCTACTTTTAGCCTACCGCTTCATTATTTCTTTTCTTTATTATTTCAACTCATAACTTCTAACTCATAATTCATAACTCAACCCAATGTCTGCCATCGCCAATTTCAAGCCCTCCGAAGTCGAGCACGTCAAGATTGCCAGCCGCTACCTGCGCGGCACGCTCGTCGATAGCCTGGCCAATCGCCTCACCGGTGCCCTTAATCCCGATGATACTCACCTCATAAAATTCCACGGCTCGTACCAACAGACCGACCGCGACCTCGACAGCGAGCGCAAGCGCCAGAAGTTGGAGCCGTTGTTCTCGTTCATGATTCGGGTGCGCGTGCCCGGCGGCGTGGCCAGCGCCGCGCAGTGGCAACGCATGGACGCCTTGGCCGACGCCTACGGCAACGGCACCCTCAAGCTCACCACCCGCCAGACCTTCCAGCTTCACGGCGTGCTCAAGCGCAACCTCCCCGCCGCCATCCAGGGCTTCAACGAGGTGCAAATGGATAGCATCGCCGGCTGCGGCGACGTTAACCGTAACGTGATGTGCAACACCAACCCGCACGAGTCGGCCGTGCATGGCGAAGTGGTTAAAATCGCCCAGGAAATCAGCGCCCACCTCACCCCGCGCACCACCGCCTACCGCGAAATCTGGCTCGACGGCGACCTGGTCGAAACCACCGAGGCCGTGGACGACGAGCCCATCTACGGCCACACCTACCTACCCCGCAAGTTTAAAATCGCGCTGGCCCTGCCGCCCTACAACGACTCCGATATCTTTTCCAATGATATCGGCCTCATCGCTATCGAAGAAAATGGCCAGCTAACGGGCTTCAACGTAGCTATCGGCGGCGGCCTGGGCATGACCTTCGGCCTGCCCGAAACCTACCCCCGGCTGGCCGACCTCATCGGCTTCGTCCCCGCCGATAAGGTCGTCGAGACCTGCGAGAAAATCGTGACCATCCAGCGCGACTGGGGCAACCGTGAAAACCGCAAGCTCTCGCGTCTTAAGTACACCATCGACCGCGTGGGCCTGCCCGCCTTCGTGGCCGAATTGCAGCAGCGCCTGGGCTACGAATTGGCTCCCACTCGCCCCTACCAGTTCCACAGCTCCAGCGATGCCTTCGGCTGGACTACCAACGCTGTCACTGGCCAGTCGCAGCTAGTACTTTTCGTTGAAGGTGGCCGCGTGCTCGACCGCCCCGGCTACCGCCTCAAGTCCGCCCTGCGCGAAATCAGCGCCTTTCACACCGGCGAGTTCCGCCTCACCGGCAATCAGAACCTGATTCTGGCTAATATCGAGCCCCAGCACGTGACCCGCATCCAAACCATCTTGGAAGAAGCCGGGGCCGCTCCCCAGGCCGACCAACTCACCGCCTTACGCCGCGGGGCGCTGGCCTGCGTCGCCCTCAACACCTGCTCCCAAGCCTTTGCTGAGGCCGAGCGCTACCTCCCCCACTTGCTCGACAAGCTCGACGCCGTCGTCCGCGCCCACGGCTTGGCCGACGCCGGCATCCTCATCCGCATGACCGGCTGCCCCAACGGCTGCGCTCGCCCCTACCTTGGCGAAATTGGCTTGGTGGGCCGCGCCCCCGGCCGCTATAACCTTTACCTCGGCGCCGACCACGCTGGTGAGCGCCTCAACAAGCTCTATCGCGAAATGCTCGATGAAGACGGTATTCTGCGCGAACTTTCCCCCGTGCTCGCCGCTTACGCCGCCAACCGCCAGCCCAACGAAGGGTTTGGTGACTTTACAATCCGCACCGGCATAATCAAGGCCACCGTACGCGGCCTGGATTTTCACGATTAAGCCTTATTTTACAAGCAATTATGGCTACTGACCTTCTTTCGACCGCTCCTCCCGCTTTCGCGGACGCTGACCGGCCGGGGCCGCTAGCCGGCCCAGCCCTACCTGTCTTTCTCGATCTGGAGCAGCGCCGGGTATTGCTAGTAGGTGGCGGCAGTGAGGCACTAGCTCAACTATCGGCGGTCCTCTATGAACATCCGCAGGCGGCCGTCACAGTGGTGGCACCGCATTTTTTACCCGAATTATCGGCCTTGGCTGGGCAGCACGCCCACGTCGTGTTGCGGGCCCACGCTTTCGAGCCCGACGACCTTATCGGCCATGATTTGGTATTAGTCGCCACCAATGATGCCGACCTACACGGCCGCGTGCGCGCTGCCTCGTCGGCCCGGCGCCTGCACGCCGTCGCCGCACTGGGTCCCGCCGATGAGGCTACGGCTGTCGATTATTGGCGCCGCGTTGCTACCGTTACGCTCGGCGTCTTCGCGCTTTTCCTTATAATCAATATCCTATCGTATTACTTCACTTGGCAGCAAGCCTGGCAAGCAGCTAGTAATGCGGGCACCTTCTATAAGTTCGTCGGCGTAGGTTTCATCGCCCAGCTCATCGACGGAATGCTGGGTATGGGCTACGGCGTAGTATCCGCCATCAGCCTGATGTCGCTAGGGCTGAGTCCTGCCTCGGTGAGCGCCAGCATCCACACGGCCGAGATGTTTGCCAGCGGCGCTTCCGGCTACAATCACTATCGCTTCGGCAACGTCAACAAGCGCCTGTTTAAAGTACTGCTAATTCCCGGTATCATGGGCTCTGTAGGCGGTGCCTTATTACTCACCCGTTTTGGTGAGCAATACGCTGGTATTATCAAACCCGTTCTAGCGCTTTACTTATTGCTGCTAGGGCTGCGCATAATCAGCAAGGCCATACGTAAGCAGGCGCAAAAGCGCCGCAAGGTGAAGAACGCTGGCTGGCTGGCCGGAGCTGGTGGCTTCCTCGATTCTTTCGGTGGTGGTGGCTGGGGCCCCCTCGTAACCAGTACACTCATTGCCAATGGTCGCACTCCCAACTACGTCATTGGCACAGTCAGCCTCGTAGAATTTTTCGTAACGTTCGCCAGCGCACTTACTTTTTTCTCCGTTTTAGGCTTCTCCAATTGGCAGATAGTACTGGGGCTCATCGTGGGCGGCGTCACTGCCTCTCCGCTAGCCGCACGATTAGCGGGCCGGCTACCTACCCGCTGGATGTTCGTCGGCGTCGGCACTATGGTAGTAATATGGAGCCTCTGGGCTCTACGTAAAGTTGATGTAGCGGCTGTCTGGCACTACATCCAAGCTCATTTATCAACTACAAACTGAGAAGCACCACAATCCCCAATGGTGGTCTAAAGCAAAAGCCCCGGCTGCTCTTCAGTAAGAGCAGCCGGGGCTTTTGCTTTAGACGTCAAAAATATGGCAGCCAGTTTTCAATCGAGATCAGTGACACATTGCTGCCTTACAGTCTATTTTATTGTCGCAAAACCATACCAAAACCGCTGACTTCATCATTAGTATGAGTCCTTGTATCTAGCATCTCCTTCGGCGCTACAGGCTATGCCCCCAAATTAATCAAGCAATTAATTAAATATAATTTATACAATATCAATCTTATTTACTTGGCATCTATGTAAACTGCTCAATAAGTTACACAGCAGTGTCACGCCTAATAGAGGTACAATCCTTAGCCAACTGAGAGAATGTCAACATACTTCAAATGTACTTGCATTACCCCCGATACTATCAGCAATCGTTTATTGACACACAAAAACAACCTTATAAAACAAGCGGCCCTGCGCCGTTTCTGATGTGCAATGGGTTTCAGGCACGTAGCGAACGGCCGTAATGCAAAACTCCCCCTGCCGTTCGCTGGTGAAAGCGAAGCAGGGGGAGTTGCTGTAAGGTTGGCGGCGACCGACTCTCCCACCGGTGAAGGCAGTACCATAGGCGCTCCGGGGCTTAACGA
>CAJYVK010000129.1 GCA_913778455.1 uncultured Hymenobacter sp.
CGGCAAATACGTTAGAATGAGCACGCGCTAATGCTTTACTAACCATCACATTGCGCAACGATTCATGCTAACGTACTTGCCGCGTCGCGGCAGTGGAGGCGCAGCCTCCATGTCATAGATCAGCACGAGTTACGCTCCGCTATACTCGCGCTAGTGCAGCGTAACGCCAGCCTAGTGCTACGCCTGAGCTTACGCCCCGAGCGTGGCACCAAGCTGACGCTAGGTGGTACACTCCCTAATTATCCGTCACCGGCACCCGGGGCTCGCCCGTCGCCGAAAACTCCGGCACCCCGGCATCCTTGAGCGGGCCCTTGCTGCCGACAATGAGACCGATAGTAGCAGCTAGGCCGGTGGCTACCACCACGCCCGCCACTACCGGGTTGAGGCGGGCGCGGGTGTAGAGGCTGGTGTGCATTACGTGGCCGGGGTTATGGCCCTGCACCTTGGCGTGGGGGCCGTTGGGGCGGTGCAGCGAGCCGGCGGGGTCTACGGCGCGGGTGCCAGCCTGCTTCTGCTGGGCTACGCCGGTTTTGGCTTCTACCCAGTCCATTACGCCGGGCACGTACTTGTTGACGCTGCTCATAATTTTGCCGCCGCCGCCCACGAATACGTCGCGCATGGGGTGCGTAGCCGCGTGCAGAATGGCATTAGCTACTTCTTCGGGCGCGTACACCGGCTGGGGCAGCTTGGGCTTCTCAGACAAGTAGTTGCGGGCGTGGTCGGGAAAGGGCGTGTTAATGGCAGCGGGCTTGATGAGCGTCACCGACACGGGCGCTTTCTCGTCGGCTAGCTCGATGCGCAGGGCATCGGTGAAGCCTTTGACGGCGTGCTTGCTCGACGCGTACATACCCTGAATGGGCACGGCCACGTCGCTCACCACGCTGCCCAGATTAATAAGCGCCCCACCGTGCTTCTTGAGGTGCTTGATGGCTTCGAGCGAGCCGTTGACGATGCCCCAGAAGTTGGTGTCGTAGAGACGCTTGAAGTCGGCCAGATTGCCCTGCTCCAGCTTGCCCCACATGCCCACCCCGGCATTGTTGACCCAGGTATCGAAGCCGCCAAAATGGGCATGGGCAGCCTCGTGAATGCGCCGGACGGCGGTGGGGTCGGCTACGTCGGCAGCCACGGTCGCTACGCGGCCGCCCAGCTGGCGGGCCACCGTATCGAGGTCGGGTTGGGAGCGGGCGGCCAGCACGAGGCGGGCACCGGCCTTGGCGGCTGCCTGGGCCGTGGCTAGGCCAATCCCGCTGGTAGCGCCGGTAATAACGATAACCTGCTGTTCGAGCGGCTTGAGTTTAACGGACATAATCTGGTGGAAAAGGAGGAGAAGGAAAGAGGTCGGCGCGGACGCACCGGTTTTTCGTGTACGGCGGGGTGCGCCAAATGGATAGGCCCGCCCGGCCGCCCTACCTTTGGCGCTCCATTCCCAACCCTTCTTAATGGCGGATTCTTTTTCTATAAAATCGCTGGCGCTGCTGGGCTCCACGGGCTCCATCGGCACGCAGGCGCTGGAGGTGGTGCGCGAGCAGCAGGGCCGGTTTCGGGTGGCGGTACTCACGGCCGGGCGGCAGTGGCAGCTGCTGGTGCAGCAAGCCCTGGAGTTTCGGCCAGCGGCCGTGGTTATCGGCGACGAGTTTTACCCTGAAGTAAAGGCGGCCCTGGCCAGCCAGCCCGAAACCCAAGTGCTGGCCGGCGACGCGGCCCTGGCCGAAGTAGTGCAGCGCCCCGACGTAGACGTGGTGCTCACGGCCCTGGTCGGCTACGCGGGCCTAGTGCCCACGGTGGCCGCCATCCGGGCTGGCAAAGACATCGCCCTGGCCAACAAGGAAACGCTGGTGGTAGCCGGCGAGCTGATTACCAAGCTCGTGCGCGAGCACGGCGTGAAGCTACTCCCCGTCGATTCGGAGCACTCGGCCATTTTCCAGTGCCTGGTGGGCGAAGCCGCCAACCCCGTGGAGAAGGTCATTCTCACGGCCTCGGGTGGCCCCTTCCGGGGGCGCGGACGCACCGAGCTCGCCGGCATCACCAAGGCCCAGGCGCTCAAGCACCCCAACTGGACGATGGGGGCCAAAATCACCATCGACTCGGCCACGCTCATGAACAAGGGCCTCGAAGTGATTGAGGCCAAGTGGCTGTTCGGTCTGCAAAACGAGCAGATTGAGGCCGTGGTGCACCCGCAGAGCATTATTCACTCCCTGGTGCAGTTTGCCGACGGCTCGCTGAAGGCTCAGCTCGGCCTGCCAGACATGAAACTGCCCATTCAGTACGCGCTGGGCTACCCGCAGCGCCTGCGGAATGATTTTCCCCGGTTTTCGTTTCTCGACTACCCTACCCTCACCTTTGAAATGCCCGACGGGGCCACGTTCCGGCACTTACCGCTGGCTTACGAGGCCATGCAGCGCGGCGGCACCGCCGCCTGCGTGCTCAATGCCGCCAACGAGGTAGCCGTGGCCGCCTTTTTGCAGGATAAGGTCAGCTTCCTGGGCATGGCCGACGTAGTGGCCGAGAGCCTGCAACGAGTACCGTATCTTGCAGCGCCAACTCTGGCCGACTACGCCGCCACCGACGCCGAGGCGCGGCGAGTAGCCACGGAGCTGCTGTAAAAAATTGTTGTCATGCTGACGAAGGAAGCATCTTATCACGGCTGCCCTCGCCAGATTTACTTCTCGCCCACTGCTTGCGTGATAAGGTCCTTCGCAAGCGCCGGATGACAGTTTTAATTTAAAATTCCCTTTGGAAATTCTCGTTATGATTGGCCAGCTGGTGCTGGCCCTGTCGCTATTGGTTGGCTTGCACGAATTCGGTCACTTTGCCTTCGCCAAGCTGTTCAAGATTAAGGTCACGAAGTTTTACATCTTCTTCGATTTCCTGTTCCCGCTGCCTTCGGTCTGGAATTTCAGCCTGTTTAAGAAGAAAGTCGGCGAAACGGAATACGGCATCGGCTGGTTTCCGCTCGGGGGCTACGTGGCCATCCACGGCATGGTCGACGAAACCCAGGATGCCGAAGCCCTGGCCGGCCCGCCGCAGCCGAATGAGTTTCGGGCCAAGCCGGCCTGGCAGCGCCTGCTGGTAATGCTCGGTGGCATCATCATGAACGTGATTACGGGCATCGTTATCTTCACGGCTTTCGCGTATATATTCGGCGAGAAATACTTGCCAGCCGAAGGGGCTCGCTATGGCATCGTACCCAATAAGGTAGGACAGGAAATCGGTTTCCGCACGGGCGATAAAATTGTAAAAATCAATGGGCGGCCTTTCGAGGAATTCGAAGACATTTACAATCCAGCCGTAATACTGGGCTCACACCCTTACTACACGGTAGAGCGGGGCGAGCAGCTGCTCGACGTAAATATCCCCGGTAATTTTATTGACCGGGGCGGCAAAGAAGATGGCCCATTCGTGCGGGTACGCGAGCCTTTTGAGGTAGGGCGCGTGATCAGCGGCACCCCGGCTGCCAAGGCAGGCCTCCTGGCTGGTGACCGCATCACGGCGATCAATAAGCAACCTATCCAGTTTTTCAATGAGCTGCAAGATGCCCTACTGGCTAATGCTGGCAAGCCAATCCAAGTACAAGTAGCCCGGAATGGGCAAACGCTGGCTTTACCAATTACAGTAGACAAAGAAGGTCACATTGGTTTTGAGTTCAAATCGCTGTTGCCCTACCAGTACCGTCACTTTAGCTTAGCGCAATCGATAGGGCCGGGCACTAAGAATGCTTTTTCCGTCGTCACGGTGCAGGCCAAGGCGCTGAGCAAAATGGTAACCGGCCAGATTTCCGCTTCCAAGAACCTGGGTGGCCCCGTAGAAATTGCCCAGCAGTTTGGCGGTACGTGGGACTGGTCGCACTTCTGGACGCTCGTGGGCATGTTGAGCATGGTACTGGCCCTGATGAACCTGCTGCCCATCCCGGCCCTCGACGGCGGCCACGTCCTGTTCCTGCTTTACGAGATGATTCTGCGCCGCAAGCCCTCGGATAAATTCCTGGAAAAAGCTCAGGGCGTAGGCACCTTCCTCATCCTGGCCCTGATGGCCTACGTGCTCGTTATCAAGCAGGTCATGAAATTTTTCTAACGCAGCTTTCGTCTGCCACCACGTCTGCCGCTGCCGTGCTTCATCGCTGCCTTGCGCAGGCTGTTGCACTCGCAGCGGCAGACGTTTTTTATAGTAGCGCGGACTTTTTTGTCCGCGGTTTGCCAGCCTACCAAATGCGGACTACAAAGTCCGCGCTACTTCTGTAACCGCGCTACTCCTCCTTTTTTTCATGCGTCACCTTCCCCTTTTTCTGGGCCTGCTGCTGGGCCTGCCGAGCGCGGCGGGCACCCGCCACGCCTACCATACCAGCATCCTGGAGCTGAAGCTCAACCCGCAGAAGCAGCAGGTGGAGCTGGCCCTGAAGGTCTTTGCCGACGACTTCTCGCGCGCCCTCTCGCAGGGCCAGCCCAAGGCCGTGGATTTGCGCGAGCCCCGTGCCCTGCCGCTGGCCGCACTCTACCTGAATCAGCACCTCAAGCTGACGCTACCGGCCGCACCGCGCCAGCCCCGCCTGCCGCTGGCCATCCAATTCCTGGGGCTCCAACCCGAGAAAGACGCCTACTGGCTCTACGCCAAGGCCCCGCTGCCCCACCCCACCAAGGAGCTGCTGCTCCAGCAGGAGGTGCTGCTGGAGCTGTTCGCCGACCAGATGAACATCGTCAACGCCGAAGGCAACGGTAAGAAAGTCAGCGCCCTGCTGCGCAACGGCCACGAGGAGGAAGTGCTGAATTTCTAACCCCCGTGGCTGGCCTCGCCTAACCACTCGCCAAACGGCCCCAGCGCCCGCAGCGCCGCCAGGATGTGCGCCCGAAACGCCGCGGGCGTGAGCTGCCGCACCTCGGCGTCGGGTAGCTCGTGCAGCAGCAAAAACTGCTTGTG
>CAJYVK010000130.1 GCA_913778455.1 uncultured Hymenobacter sp.
CGGGGCGCGGTGGTGGATTTTACCTGGGTGCTTAATAATGAGGCCGCCGAGCAGACGTACGGCGACGTAATCGGCCAGCGGCTGTGCGAGCGCCACCCCGACGTGGTGGCGGAAGGCATCTTCGACACCTTCCGGCAGGTACTCGAAACCGGCGTGCCCGACCAGCGCGAGCGGCACTACGCGCACGAGCAGTTCGACGGGTGGTTTCACCAATCGACCGTGAAGCTGGGCGATGGCGTAGCCACCACCACCCGCGACATTACCGAGCGTAAGCGAGCCGAGCAGGAGCTGCGCGAAACGAAAGAGCTCCTGCAAGCCACGCTGGACAGCTCGCACTACGTGGTGCAAGCCTTCAAAGCGGTGCGCGATGCCAGCGGGGCGATTGTTGATTTTACCTGGATCCTCACCAATCAGACCTGGCTGAAGCAATACGGGGGCCCCATGGCGGGCAAGCGCCTGTTGCAGGAAAACCCCGGCGTAGTAGAAACCGGCCTGTTTAAGCTATTTGTGGAGGTCACCGAAACCGGGGTTCCCGTCGACCACGAGCAGTACTACGCCCACGAGCAATTCAAGGCGTGGTTTCACCAAACCCTGGTGCGCATGGGAGACGGCTTCGTGATGAATACGGTCGAGATCACGGAGCGCAAGCAGGCCCAGGAAGAAATTATTGGCTTGAAGGAGAAGCTGGCGCAGCATGCCCTCGACCGCTACCGCATCCTGTTCGAGACCATCGACGAGGGCTTTTGCGTGATGGAACTGGTGCTTGATGAGCAGGCCCAGGTAACGGATCTTATTTACCGCGAAGCCAACGCGGCGTTTGAGCGGCACGCGGGCTTCGGCGACGTGGTGGGCAAGCGGGCCAGCGAGTTGTTTCCCCGCATGGAGTCGCACTGGCTGAATAGCCTGGCCCGCGTGCAGCAAACGGGTATGCCCGAGCGCCTAGAGGGCTACAACGCCGATACCAACCACTGGTTCACGCTGCAATATTCGCGCGTTGGCGGCGCGGGTAGCCCGTTCGTCGCCGCCTTATTCAACGACATTACCGAGCGCAAGCAGCGCGAAGCCCAACTGCGCCAGGCCGCCGCCGCCGAAACGTTCCGCTTGCAGCTCGCCGATACCCTGGGCCCCTTGGCCGACGCGGTAGCCGTGCAGGAAGCCGTCACGCGCCTGGCCCGCCAGCACTTTAAAGCCGACCGCTGCTACTACTGCGAAATCGAGGGCGGCCAGGCAATTATCCGGCGCGATGCGGCTGCCGAGGGCCTGCCCTCGGTGGCGGGTGCCTATCCGTTAGCCGAGTTTGCGCTGCTGCAAGCCGTTATCGAAGCCGGGCGGCCGTTCATCGTGCACGACGTGCGCGAGGAGGAGTCGGTAGAGGAGAGCCTGCGCCAGCTTTGCGTGCAGCTGCACGTTATTTCCTACCTGGATATTCCCGTTATCAAAAACGGGCAGGCGGTCGGGGTGCTGTGCCTTGTGCAAAGCACCCCCCGCGAGTGGACTGCCACCGAAACTGCCCTGGCGGTCGAGGTAGCCGAGCGCGCCTGGTCCGCCGTGGAGCGTGCCCGCGCCGAAGAAGCCCTGCGCGCTGGCGAGCAGCGGCTCCGGCTCATTACCGACGCCACGCCGGCCCTCATTGCCTACGTTGATGCCGGGCTGCGGTATCGCTTTGTCAATCAGCGCTACCAGGAGTGGTTTGGCCGGGCCCCGCAGGAGTTGCGAGGCCAGTGGGTGCGCGAGGTGGTAGGTGAGGAAGTATTTGCCCGGCTGCGGCCTCACGTCGAGGCAGCACTGGCAGGCCAGGGGCAGTCGTTCGAGGAAGAGCTGACTTTCCGGACGGTCGGCCCGCGGCACGTGCAGACCGAGTTTGTGCCCGACGTGCAGCCCGACGGCTCGGTGGCTGGCTACTATTCCTTCGTCACCGACATCACCGAGCGCAAGTACCACGAGCAGCGGCAGGCATTTCTGCTGCGCTTCTCCGACGCGCTGCGGGCGGAGCCAACCGCCGACGCCGTGGCCCACCGGGCGCTTCGCCTGCTCAGCGAGCAGCTGGGCCTCGACCGCTGCTACCTGGCCGAGTACCACCTAGAGGCCGACCACGCCGACATCCCGTACCAGGTCGGCAACGACCGGGTGCCGCCGTTGCCCGCCGGGGGCATTCGCCTCTCCGACTTTCCCGAAGCCCTCCGCGTGGTGTTCGACCGTACGCTGGTCATCGACGACTCCGCCGAGGGGGCTGGCCTGTCCGACACGGACCGGCGCAACATCAGCGCCCTGGGCCTGCGGGCCCTGATGATCGCCACGCTGCGTCAAGGGGAGCACCGCCCGCACCGGGGGCTGGTGGCGGTGTCGGCCGCGCCCCGGCACTGGATACCAAGCCAGGTCGCGCTGATCGAAGAAATGGCCGAGCGCACCTGGGCGGCCGTGGAGCGTGCCCGCGCCGAAGCGGCGCTGCGCGCCGTGCAGGACAGCCTGCAAATTGCCTTGGAAGCGGCCGAGATGGGTACCTGGCATCTGGACTTGGCCACCGACTTTGCGGGCCACCGCAGCCTGCGTCACGACCAGATTGTCGGCCACGATGACCCCCCGCCCGCCTGGGGGCAGGAAATTGCCCGCCGCCACGTGCTGGAAGAAGACCGGGCATTATTCGATGCCGGGTTTGCCCGGGCGCTGGAAACGGGCGAGCTGCGTTTTGAGGTGCGGGTGCGCTGGCTAGACGGCAGCCTGCACTGGATGGCTTACCACGGGCGCTTTTACTTCGACGCGGCGGGCCAGCCCGTGCGCGGGGCGGGCGTCAACTTTGAGATTACCGCCCGCAAGCAGGCCGAGGAAGCCCTGCGTGCGTCGGAAGAAAAGTTTCGCACGCTATTCGAGACGATTGACGAAGGCTTTTGCGTGCAAGAGCTCTTATTCGACGAGCGCGGCCAGGTGGCCGATATGATCTACTGGGAAGCAAACGCGGCTTTTGAACAGCATACGGGGCTCGCCGCGGCCAATGGCAAGCGGGCGAGCGCGGTATTTCCGCACATCGAGCCGCAATGGTTCGACGCGCTGGCGCGGGTGCATCGAACGGGCCTTGCCGAACGAGTCGAAGCCTACAATGCGGACACCAACCGCTGGCTGACGACCCAGTATTCGCGGATTGGTCATGCCGGCAGCCCCTACATCGCCGCCATATTCAATGACATCACCGAGCGCAAGCGCCGCGAAATTAATTTGGCCTTCCTGGCCGAAGTCAGCCAAGACCTCGTGCGGCTGACCAACATCGACGCCACGATGAACGCGCTGGGGGAGAAGCTAGCCGCTCATTTGGGCCTGTCGGCCTGCGCTTTTGCCGAACTAACTGACTCGGCCCAAACCGGCATCATCCAGCACGAATGGCACCGGGCCGGCCTGCCCAGCCTGCTCGGCACTTACCGCATGGCCGAGTTTGTGGCGCCTGAAGCGCTGCGGCGCTGCCAGGCCGGCGAAGCGGTGGTCATCCGCGACGTGTGGGCCGATCCGCTGACCGATGGTGCCCAGTACGCGGCCCTGCACGTCGGCGCGCTCGTAAGCATGCCGCTGGTGCGAGAGGGGGAGTGGCGGTTCCTGCTGGTGGTGTACCGGCCCGCCCCTTACGACTGGACTACCGACGAAGTGGACCTGCTGCGCGAAGTTACCAGTCGCATCTGGACGCGGCTGGAGCGTGCCCGCGCCGAGGAAGCCCTGCGCACGAGCGAGGAAAAATACCGCACCATGTTTGAAACCATCGACGAGGGCTTTGCGATGGTAGAGGTCGTGCCCGACGAGCACGGGCGGGTGACCGACATGATCTGGCGGGAAGCGAATGCGGGCGTGGAACGCCACGCGGGCCTGGGTGGCTGGGTGGGCCGGCGGGCCAGCGAGATTTTACCCAATCTGGAGCCGGGCTGGCTGAATGCCATGACTGGCGTGTACCAAACGGGCGAGCCGGTGCGGATGGAAGCGTACATCGCCGACCTTGACCGCTGGCTTGATACTTACTACGCCCGAATTGGCGGTGCAGGTAGCCCGCTACTGGCCGCCGTGTTCAACGACATTACCGAGCGCAAGCACCGCGAGCAGCGACAGGAATTCCTATTGAAGCTATCCGACACGCTACGGGACGAACCTAAGGCAGACGCTGTGGCCAACCGCGCCCTGTTCATGCTCAGTGAGCAACTACGGCTCGACCGCAGCTACATCACCACGTACTATCTGGATGATAACCGCGCCGAGGTCGATTATCAGCTCGGTAACGACAGCGTGCCCCCGCTGCCCGACCATCTCGTTTTATCCGACTATCCCGACGCCTTTGCCACTACGAGTAAAAATACCATCGTTATCGAAGACGATTGGGAACGACCAGGCTTGTCGGAAGCCGAGCGGCGCAGCAGCAAAAAGCTGGGCATGCGGGCAATGGTAGGCGCAACGCTGCGTCGGGAGAATAAGCCATTTTGGTCACTGACCGTCAGCAACTCGCGTCCCCGGCGCTGGACGCCGAGCGAAATTGCGCTCGTCGAAGAGGTCGCCGAACGCACGTTGGCGGCAATAGAGCGAGTGCGTGCCGAAGAGGCCCTGGCGGCCGGCGAAGCCCGGCTGCGGGCGCTCATCAGTAATTTGCCCGGCGCGGCCGCCTTTGTGGTAGATCCCGATCTGCGCTACCAGCTGGCCGGCGGCGAAGCCCTCGCTACGGCGGGCCTCACCCCGGCCGACCTGCTGGGCCGCACCGTAGCCGAGGCCATGCCGCCCGAGCTGGTAGGGCAGTATGAAGCGCACTACCGGCAGGCGCTAGCCGGGCAGGGCTTCTCGCTGGAGCACACGGCCCACGGCCGCACCTTCGTCTCCCGCGGGGTGCCGCTGTTGGATGCCACCGGCCAGCCCGAGGCGGTGCTGGTGGTGAGCTACGACATCACGCCCCGCAAGCAAGCCGAGGAAGCCTTGCAGGTGTCGGAAATGAAATACCGCACCTTGTTCGAAACCATGGACCAGGGCTTCGGCATCGGCCAGGTGCTGCCCGCCGATGAGGCGGCCAGCACGCCCCTAGACTGGCAGTGGCTGGAAGTAAATCCTCAGTTTGAGCGCCTGACCGGCCTGCCCCGCGCCGCCGTGCTCAGCCAAACCACGCGCCAGCTCATCCCCGGCCTGGAAGAAATCTGGTACGAGCGCTACGCCCAGGCCGCCGCCGGCGAAACGGTCAATTTTGAATCGTATTCAGCCGTGCTCGGCCGCTGGTTCGACGTGTATGCCTTTGCCCTGGGGCCGCCTGATAACCGCCGGGTGGCCGTGCTGTTCAGCAACACCTCCGAGCAGAAGCAGGTCGAAGCTGCGCTACGCGAGGCCGAGGCGCGCCACCGCGAGCAGTTAGAGCAGCAGGTAGCCGAGCGCACCCAGCAGCTCCAGGAAAGCCGCGACCTGCTGCAATCGGTGTTCGATACGAGTCTCATCTCCATGTCGGTACTGCATGCCGTGCGCGACGAGGCCGGGCAGGTACGGGATTTTCGCCTGGCCCTCGTCAACAAGGAATTGGTGCGCGAAACCGGCCGTACCGACCTGGTAGGCAGGCTCTACGCCCAGGAATACCCGGGCATCCGGCAGGTGGGCATCTTCGACCTGATGCTACGAGCGCTGGCTACTGGTGAGCCCCAGGGCGTGGATTATTTCTACGATTATGAGGGGTTCAACCGGTGGTTCACGTGCCAATTCGTGCGGCTGGGCGACAGCCTGGTGGCTACCAACCTCGACATTACCGAGCGTAAAGTTGCCGAGCAGGAACGTCTCAAAAATCTGCGTCTACTCGAGCAGGCCGAAGCCGTGGCGGGCCTGGGCTCCTGGGACTACAGCCTGACTACCGGCCACATGCGCTGGTCCGACGGCATGTACCATCTCTTCGGCCTACCCGTCGGCAACTCCGTGGAGCCCAGCCATTACCTCGCCGTCGTGGTAGACGACGACCGGCCCCGGGCCGAGCAGCTAGTGCACCAGCTTACGGCTGGCAAAGGCTTTGAGGAAACCCTGCGCCTGCGCGTGCACGAGCAAATAAAAACCGTGCGCATGAAAGCCGTAATGCTGCGCGACGAAGCCGGCCAGCCGGCGCGAATGCTCGGGGTAGACGTGGACATCAGCGAGCTCCAGCGCCTGGAAGCCGACAACCTGCACCTGCGCTTGGGCCAGCAACAGGCGCTGTTTGAGGCCGTGCAGGCCGCCCAGGAGGCCGAGCGCAAGCGCATGGCCGAAAGCCTGCACAACGGTATTGGCCAGATACTGTACGCCACCAAGCTGCGCCTCGACTTGCTGCGCCCCTCACCGCTGGCTTCTACTCCCACGCAGGAGGCCGCCCGGCAGGAGGCCGATCAACTGCTGGGCGAGGCTATCCATCAGACCCGCGCCCTCTCGCACGAGCTGGTGCCCATGATGCTGGAGGAGTTTGGCCTGGCCGCCGCTTTACAAGATATCGGCCAGAAAATGAGTACTGCGCGCTTATACCTGCGTACCTCCGCGATGCTCGACGAGGCGGTGGCCCCGCTCACGCCCATGCTGCAAATGGCCCTTTACCGCATGGCCCAGGAGCTGGCCCAAAATATCGTCAAGCACGCGCACGGGGCCACCGAGGCCAGCCTGGAGCTGGAAACTACGCCCGGCTGGGTATTGCTGCGGGCCGAAGACAATGGCGTCGGCTTCGCCTCGCCGCCAGTTGCGGGGCATGGCCTGGGGCTACGCAGCATCCGCGACCGGGTGGCGTTGCTGGGGGGAAAAGTAGAAAATGGCTCGGCTCCCGCTGGCGGGGCCTACGTGCGCATTCGCATTCCGCTGTCCACGCCTGCCTAGCGCGGTGCCGACGGCGGTAGGCGGATAGCTTAGCCGCCCGCGCCCTGCACCAGCACGTCGTAGGGCAGGTTGAGCGCCGACTGGCCCGCCAGCACGGCTTGCAACTCCTGGGCGGCGCGTTGCCACTCAGGGGCGCTAAGGCGGCTGGTAGCCAGCGGCGTGAGCCGCACCCGAATGCAGCGTACGAAGCCCGCCGTGGGCGTGGGACTGGTTTGGAATCCTTTCTCAACGTGCACCCCGGCTAGGTGCAGGCCCAGCTCGGCCCAGCAGGCAGCCTCAATGTCGGCCAGGGTCACGAGACGGTTGCGGGCCAGCAGGTTGCGGCGCAGGGCGTGGGTGCGCTCCTCGGGGCGAGGGCGCTCGCGCCCGCCGCTGGTGGTGGTGAGCAGGCGCACGTCGTCGACGTAGTGGCCGTCGTGCACGCGCAGGCGGCTGCCAGCGGGCAGGCGGTTGGCGGCCTCGCCGTTGCTGGCCCAGTATTCGAGGTACACGCTGTCGTCGACGTTGTGGGGGCGCAGCAGCAGGTAGGGGATGGGCTGCTCGGTGGCGGCGCGACGGTCGAGGCGCTCTTCGAGGCGGGCCAGGTTTTGGTCGAGCTCGCGCAGGATGGTGCCGATAAAATCGGTGCCAGCGGCAGTGAAGGCCCGGCTCTCGTCGCGCAGCAGCTCCACCAGCTCGCGCAGGGCCTCGCGGCCGGTGCGGGTATCGAAGCGGCCCACGCCGTGGCTGCGCAGCGTGTAGGTATCGGTTGCGCCTTCCGACAAGTCGTTGAGTGTAGTAGAGCGGTAAACGACGTTGCTCAGGCTGTACACGTCGCGCACCGCCAGAAAGGGCTCCTCGCTGGCCAGCGGGAATAGATTAAGCGCCGGCTGCAGGCGAAACAGCACCTTGTACAAGCGCCGGTTAAGCACCGGGAAGCAGTTGAGCGCACAGATGATCTGGTCGAAAGCCTCGGGCGGTAGCGCCGGGGCGAAGCGAATCTCCAGCCAGGTCAGCGGCTCGGCCAGAGCTTGCAGCTCCGGGCTGGCTGGACCGAAGGCCGCCGCCAGTTCGGCTGGGTAGGGGCGGGGCACGTAGCCAGCTAAGGCACCGGCTGGCCCAGCCAGCCGCACGAAGGCCGGCGCGTACAAGTCGCGCACCCGCTCCTCAATGCGGCGCAGGTAATCGTACTTGCTATGGAGCTGGCCGGGCTGCGCGTCGAGGTGCGAGGCCGCCGCCGGCTGGCCCCGCCGGGGCGTCAGCTCCACGCCGCCCAGCAGCCACTGCTCGCCGGGCAAAAAAGCCGCGTAGGTAGCCTGGCGCGGCTCATTCAGCCAATCGAAGTAGAAGGTTAAATCGTTGAGGGCGGTGCCCGCGGGCAGGGCCATGCCGACCCAAAGGCGGCGGTGGGGGGCCGGCGTGGTAGTCGAAGCCTGCGCTACCACGCGCTTTTGGCCGCTGGCGTCGAGCTGCCACACGGTGGCGTCGGTGGCGAGGCAGCGCACGCCGCCGGCCACCAGCCGGGTTGTGTCGAGGGGCGAGAAAAACAAGGCTGGCCCCGTGGCCTGCCGCCCCACGGCCGGCGTTTCGAATACGAATTGCGCATCGGCGGGTAGGGTTACGGTCGTCTCGCGGGCGCGGGCCTGCGCTACGGCGTGGGCCGGGTGCGGGGCGTCTACCACGTCGGGGTTGAGCAGGGTGGCCAGGCGCTCGACCAGCCGGTGCTGGGTGCTGTGGACTTCCTGGCCCATTTTCTCGAACTCCACGGCGCAGGCTTCGAGCAGGAGGTTGACGAGCGGGTCGAAGCCGTCGAGGTCGCCTTCGGCGTAGCCCCACAGCTCGGCGGCCTGGCGGGTGAGGCGGCTCTTGACGGCGGCTTTGCTGAAATCGGTGACGGCGGGAGCGGGGGAGCGGAAAGGCGGTAGCACGGTGGAAAAGGCAAAAGAGAAGCGGGCGCGGTACGCACCCCGCGAAAGTACGCGCCGCGCTTAGTCGACGGAGAGCGGGGCTACGAAGAGGCTGGCTTGAAAGGCAAACGGCTCATTGGTACGGTGCAGTACGGCCGTGACGCTGACGTCGAGCCGCTTGCGGATGCGCTGGCTCACGTTTTTCAACTCAAAATCGGTGATGGCAATCTGCGCCCGCGCCCGTACCAGGCGCGGCTCGTAGGTGCGAATGGCTTCTTCTACCGACTGTTGCACGCTGTCTTTCCAACGCATGGTGGTCATGGCCTCAAAATCCTGCTCCCACACCTGGCAGCCAAAGCCCGCGTCGTAGCGCGACTCGCCGAAGTGGGTGGTCAGCAGCAAGTACAAGTGCTGGGCAATGGATTCCTGGGCCGAGCAACGCGGTAGCTGCTGGCGGGCCACGATGCCTTCGAGGTCGAGGGGCAGGCGGTAATAAGTATCGGCCATGAGCAGGGGCTATTGGCAAGCCTACGCCCGATGCCTGAAATGCGTTGCCTTATGTAGGCTAAGCTTTAGCTTGCCCGGCGTCAGGGTAGTGCCGCCCTTACGCCGGACAAGCTAAAGCTTAGCCTACTGCTAGCTCTTTGCGCTCGCCAATCTGCTGGCGCCACATGGCGTAGTACAGGCCCTTCTGGGCCAGGAGCTCGGCGTGGCCGCCGGCCTCAGCTACCCGGCCCCGCTCCAGCACGAAGATGCGGTCGGCGTGCAAAATCGTGCTCAGGCGGTGGGCGATGAGGACGGTGATGTGCTGGCGCGAGCCCGACAGCTCACGCACCGTGCGGCTGATCTCTTCCTCGGTAAGCGAGTCGAGGGCCGAGGTAGCCTCGTCGAACACCAGCAGGGTGGGGTGGCGCAGCAGGGCACGGGCAATGCTGAGGCGCTGCTTTTCGCCGCCGCTCACTTTCACGCCGCCCTCGCCGAGTACCGTATCGAGGCCCTGGGGGGCGCGGGCCAGCAGGGTATCGGCCGCCGCTTGGTGCAGGGCGCGTAGGCATTCCTCATCGGTGGCCTGGGGGGCGACGAAGCGCAGATTTTCGCGGATGGTGCCGGCAAAGAGCTGGGTATCCTGCGTCACGAAGCCGATTTGCTCGCGCAACTGATCGAGGTCCACCTCTTTGCTCGAAATGCCATTGTAGAGAATCTCGCCCGAAAGCGGTGGGTACAGGCCCACCAGCAGCTTCACGAGCGTCGTCTTGCCCGAGCCGCTGGGGCCGACGAAGGCGATGGTCTCGCCCAGCTTGGCCCCAAACGAAATACCCGCCAGCGCCGGCGCGGGGGCCGTGAGGTGCTTAAAGGTAACGTGGTCGAAGGCCAGCGTTTCGATGCGGGCAATGTCGGCCGGGTGGGCCGGCTTCGCGTCGCGGGGAGTGTCGAGAATGGTTTGAAAATTACCCAGGGAAATCTCCGTTTCGCGGTACGTGCCAATGATGGCCCCCAACTCCTGCAACGGCCCGAAGATGGAAAACGAGTAAATGAAGAACGAGAAAAACTCGCCCAGGCTGATATGATTCTGCACTCGCAGGTACAAGAGCAGCAAGATGATAACGTTGCGCAGCAAGTTTACAAACGTGCCCTGCACGAAGCTCAGCGAGCGTAGGTAGCGCACCTTGCGTAGCTCCAGCTTCAGGATTTTGTCGGTGATGCCGTTGAGGCGCTCGGTTTCCTGCTGGGCCAGGCCCAGGCTTTTGATGAGCTCGATGTTGCGCAGGCTCTCGGTGGTCGAGCCAGCCAGGGCGGTGGTTTCGCCCACGATGGTTTTCTGAATCACCTTGATGCGCTTGCTCAGCACGAAGCTCAGAATGCCCAGCAGCGGAATGGTCAGGAAGTAGCCCAGCGCAATGGGCCAGTACACCGTGATGGCGTACCACATCACGAAGATGATGCCCACAATGGCCGTAAACAGCACGTTGACGAAGCTCTGAATCAGCTTCTCCACGTCGAGACGCACCTTTTGCAGCTTGCCCAGAGTTTCGCCCGAGCGCTGGTCTTCAAATACCTGGTAGGGCAAATCGAGCGAGTGGCGCAGGCCGTCGGAATACATGCGCGCCCCCAACCGCTGGGTGATGACGTTGACGTAGTAGTCCTGAAAATTCTTGGCGATGCGGCTCACCATCGCCACGCCCAGCATGGCCCCGATGTAGGGAATGGCTTCCCAGAAAAACGGCCAGAAGGGTACCAGTCGCAGGCTACCCACTGGGCCGTTGCGGGGCACGAAATGATCGACCAGCTTGCGGAATAAATAGGGGTCAAGCAGCGAAAAAATCTGATTGACGGCCGCCAGCACCAAGGCCAGCACCAGCAGCGGCCAGTAGCGGCGCAGGTAAGAGTACAGTAATTGCATGAAAAAACGGGCCACGCTCAGCAAAGCTCAGCGTGGCATTCGGCGGAATAAATCAATCAAAAACGGCGCTAGCCAGCCAGCGGCGTGGTCCGGCGCAGCCGCACCAGTGCGGCTAGAAGAAACAGCATCAGCAGCGCCGGCATCCCGTTGGGCAGTAGTCCACCCGGAATACGCGTCAGGTGCATAAAAGCTGCCCCCGCCATAACGAACGCCAGCCCAATGGCTGCTGGCCGCACCAGGCGCGGTACCAGCAGGCCAATGCCACCGAGTACTTCAGCCGTCGCAATAAAATAGGCGAACCACGTTGGTAAGCCCAGCTTCCCAAACGTGGCCACGGTATCGGATATGTGCAGAAATTTCATAATGCCCGAAGCCGTAAAGGCAAAGGCCAGCAAGGCCTGTAAAATCCAGGCGATAGTGTTGCGGGTAGAAACGGACATGGGGCTGGCATGAAAAGGCGGATAAATAACCTGCTACTCGGCGAATGGTTGGCAATGGTTGCCTGGCCACCGTACAAAATATCAGCGAGCGGCTAGTGGGTTGAGCGTCAGATCAGCTATTCCAAGAAGTTGCTCAATCATTTAAAAATATGCTTGAAGCTGTTTAGAAAATCATCCTTACTTAAAGTGGCTGACAGAATACAGTAATTAGGAGCCTCTGCACGTGATGTAACGTCTAGCTTGAAATTGCATTACAGGCAGGCGCTCGCCGAGCATTTCACCGGATTGGGTATCATATCCCTAGCCAAGAAAAACTCTCTATAAGTAAAAGCAAAAAGCCTCTCCCGCAGGGGAGAGGCTTTTTACAAGATTTAAAAGCCGGGCTACTTAGTAGCGGTAAACCTTATCGGCGTTGCTGTTCTTGAACTGCTCTTCGAAATACTTGGCATCCTCAGCATTTCGGGGTTTTACGCCCATTACGATGCCGCCATTTTTAATGCCCTGCTCGTACTCTGCAGCATGCTCTTCGGGAATACCCGAGCCTACCAGCGCACCTACCAGGCCACCCGTGAGGCCACCGGCACCGGCACCAGCCAGAGCTGCAGCCAGCGGGCCAGCGATGATGAGCCCCAGGCCGGGGAGTGCTACCGAAGTACCGATGGCTGCGATGGCACCGATGATGGCACCAGCCGTACCACCGATGGCCGAGCCTACGCCGGCACCTTCCATTGCTTTATCGCCCAGTTCAGTGCGCTCAGCATCATATTCGTCGTTGAACTGCTCTCTGCGCGTGTCGTCCGACATCATCAGGTGCACGTCGTCTTTGCTGTAGCCGCGCTCGTGCAGCGAGTTATATGCCTTCTCGGCGCTGCTGCGGTCGCGGAAGATGCCGCTCGTGGTGCTGCCTTCTTTGTAGTCGTAGCTGTCGTTTTCGCCGGTGAAGGCGTCTTTCACGGCGTGGGCGGCGCGGTCGGTGGTGTTCTGTACGGCGTCGATGCCGCGGCCTACGACGGCACCAGCCGTGCCGGCTACTGCGGCACCTTTGGCGGTAGCGCTATAATCGTCGCCAGGGCGCGAAGAATCAGTACCCAGCGAGTTCGTTACCGAGCCGTGCTGGTTATAGTCGTTCTGCGAGAATTCGCTACGCTTGTTGTAGTTCGTGTCGTTCGAGTAATCGTTGCGCTTCGAGTGGTCGCCATCGTAGCTGTCGTTCTCGCCGGTAAAGGCATCCTTCACCGCGTGCGCCGCACGGTCGGTGGTGTTTTGGACGGCGTCGATGCCGCGACCTACGGCAGCCCCGGCGTCACCGGCGATGTGAGCACCTTTTTGAGTAGCGCTATAATCGTCGCCAGGGCGAGCGCTGGGGTCGGTCGAGTTGGTGGGGGCAGTGGGCGAGGTCGTAGACATCGGCTGACGGTTGGTCGAATCCAGTTCGGTAGCGTCCGAAGAAGTAGAGCCGCCGGTAGCACTGCTATAGCCGGTCCCGGCGTTATAGCTCGTGCTCTCGTTGCTGGTAATGCCACTGTTGCCCAGGCCGGTACCGGTGTTGCTGGTGCCATAGTTGGCGCCTGCGCCAGTACCGGTATTCATCGGGTTGTTTGCATCGTTGGTGTTCATCGGAAAAGGGAGTTTAGGTGGGAAAAGGAAGCGATGGGCCTACCGGCCAGCTTCGGGTATCTAAACGGGACGAGCCAAACGGGGGTTGCGCCAATGGGTCAACTATTCGTAGATTCGGGCGCGCATTCATGAAAAAAGCTTCACGGTTAGGTGAAGCTTTTTAAAAGAAAAATCCTGATTTTCTGCTGGCTAATACGCCGTTTCGCCCAGCGCAAATTGAACGTAATTAGCTTCCTGCTGCCAGAAGTCGCGGCACTCCTTGATCAGGTTTTTTAAAAAATTCTCGTCCTGCTTCAGGGTGCGCCACTCGCCCATGCCCAGGCGCTCGCACAGCTTGTAAAAATTATCGCCCTGCCCCTTGGAGCCCGGCACCCGCACGAGGCTGCTGAGAATGGGCCGACCAGCGGCGTGCTCTTCGGTCGAAATCTCGGCCAGCATTTCGTTGAGGCGCGATTTTTCGTGCGAGATATCCAGATTCAGCCCCAGTTCGGATTCCTGCACCAACGTAAGGTAGCTGACCGTACCGGCCTGCTGGCGAGCGTAGCGGATGAGGTAGTGGCGAAGACGGTTAATCATTGGCAAAACGAGTGGCCGCTCCCGGCTGGCAAGCAGTCGGACTAGCCTGGGCTTGGCAAAAGTGGGACAAGTAGTTGCTAGTGCGCTGAGCGTCAATGGCTACGTTCCAAACAGGGCGTAGCCCACTGCCCAGCGCCCAGACAAGGTACCAAAAATCGGGCCTGCGTTGGTAAAATCCCGGGCTATTCGCCGAAAAACCGAGGCTACCAGCGCCGGTTAGCGGTTCTGGCGGCGGCGCAACTCCTTTTGAATCAGCAAAAACTCGCGGCTGCTCTGGCCGGCGATGGCCGTGTTTTCGTTGGCGCGGCGCAGCAGGTAGGGCATTACGGCCTCGACCGGGCCGTAGGGTACGTACTTGGCGGTGTGGTAGCCGGCGTGGGCGAGGTTGTAGCTCAAGTTGTCGCTCATGCCGTAGAGCTGGGCAAACCACACGCGCTCGTCGCCGGGAGCCAGGCCAGCCTGCTGCATTAATTGCGTGAGCAGCAGCGAGCTGGCTTCATTGTGGGTGCCGGCGCAGATGCTGATGCGGTCGATGTGCTGCACGCAGTAGCGCAGGCTTTCGTTGTAGAGATCGTCGGTAGCCTGCTTGGTGGGGTTGATGGGATTCTGGTGGCCGCGCTGCTGCGCCACGCGGGCTTCCTTCTCCATGTAGGCACCCCGCACGAGCTTTACGCCCAAGTAGTAAGCGCCGGCTACGGCCCGCTCGTGGGCGGCTTGCAGGGCTTCCAGGCGGTCGTGGCGGTAGAGTTGGTAGGTGTTCCACACAATGGCCCGCTCCTGGTTGTAGCGGCGCATCATCTCCTCGGCCAGGTCGTCGATGGTTTGCTGAAACCAGCTTTCCTCGGCATCCACGAACAAGCGCACCCCGTGCTTGTGAGCGCTGGCGCACAGCGCGTCGAGGCGCTGGCGACCGCGCTCGAAGCTGGCCTGCTCCGGGGGCGTGAGGGTGGTGCCGGCCTGCACTTTTTCGAGCAGTTCGGTGGGCATCAGCCCCGTCACTTTAAATACCGAGAACGGGATGTTGGGCGTGGTAGCGGCGAGGGCAATGGTAGCCAGAATCTCGTCGCGGGTTCGGTCGAAGCTCTGGTCGTTGCCGGTGCCTTCGACCGAGTAGTCGAGGATGGTGCCAATGTGGTACTTGCCCAGCTCGGCAATCACCGGCTTGCATTCCTCAATGGTTTCGCCACCGCAAAATTGTTTGAAGATGCTGTGCTTGATGAGAAACTTGGTGCCCGGAAAATTAAACTTCAGTGCCGACTGCATGAGCCCGCCGCCGGCTTTTACCAGGCTGCCGTTGTTCATGGCCGCGAAGAGGGCGTACATCTTGCGCAGCTCACCGTCCGTTTTGGCCTCGAAGGCAATGCGGGTGTCTTCGAAGGAGATAGGAGCCACGGGCGGAGCCGGAACGGAGGAAGGGGTAGCCATGCGAAAATGCGGGGATAATGCCAGGGAAGGCGAGCAGACTACGAAGATAACAGGAGGGCCGCAGAACCCCGTTCCAGCCCGTGGGGTTACTGGGGAAGGTGCTTTAGCTGGGCGCGTGTGCTAATTTTCGCCGGGCAAGCTACAGCTTACCCTACCATTAATGGAAAATACTACTACTGCCGATACTTTTTTTACGCGTCGGCTGGCTGCCAAGGGGCAGCCGCTCATCATTGCCGGGCCGTGCTCGGCCGAGTCGGAAGAGCAGGTACTCACCGTGGCCCGCGCCCTCAAGGCGGCCGGGCAGGCCGACATGTACCGCGCCGGCATTTGGAAGCCGCGTACCAAGCCTGGCGGATTTGAGGGCCGGGGCACGGCCGCGCTGCCCTGGTTGCAAGCCGCCCGCCAGGAAACCGGCCTGCCGATGGCCATCGAGGTCGCCACGCCCAAGCACGTGGAAGATGCCCTCAAGCACGGCATCGACGTGCTCTGGATTGGGGCGCGTACCACCGTCAACCCCTTCGCGGTGCAGGAGCTGGCCGATGCGCTGGCGGGCACCGGGGTGCCGGTGATGGTGAAGAACCCCGTTAACCCCGACCTCGCGCTGTGGGCTGGGGCCTTGGAGCGCCTGGAGCGGGCCGGCATTACCGATTTGGCGGCTATTCATCGGGGCTTCAGCACGTTCGCGCCCTCGCGCTACCGCAATGCGCCCACCTGGGCCATTCCGATCGAGCTGAAAACGCGCTACCCGCAGCTGCCGCTCATCAACGACCCCAGCCACATTGGCGGGTCGCGCGATTTGCTGCTGCCCATCGCCCAGAAGGCGCTCGACCTCGATTACGACGGCCTCATCATCGAGACGCACCCCGACCCCGACCACGCTCTCAGCGACGCCGCCCAGCAGGTAACGCCCACCCGCTTGCAGGAAATCCTGAGCGAGCTCAAGTACCGCTACCGCTCCAGCGACAACGCCGACTATCGCAACAAGGCCGAGGAACTGCGCCAGAAAATGGACACCGCCGACCACGAAATCCTGGAAATGCTGGCCCGCCGCATGGCGCTCATTCAGGAGCTAGCCGAGTACAAGAAGGAGAATAACGTGAAAATCCTGCAACTGGAGCGCTGGCAGGAGATCTTCAAAACTCGCCCCGAGTGGGGTCGCAAGCTCAACATCGACGAAAAGTTCGTGGGCGAGCTCTACAAGCTCATCCACATCGAAAGCATCCGCAAGCAAACGGAAGTACTCAACGGTCGCCCCGTCGATGGCCCGGTACACCTGGGGCCGGGACTATAGGTTAGTTATGAGTTATGAGTTAGAAGTTATGAGTTGGGTTACGGGCTAAACCGGTGCCGGCGGTCATGCTAAGCGGGCGAAGCATCTTGTCGTGTTGAGCGCGTAGCTATGTTAGAGACTTGCAGTGGGTCATTTTAGGCAACACCGCACGTTGTATGACACTAGGTACGCAGACGTCGGTCATGGCAAGATGCTTCGCTGGCTTAGCATGACCGCCGGCACCGGTTTAGCCCGTAACCCAACTCATAACTTCTAACTCATAACTTAGTATAGGTGTACTTGGGGCCATCGGCGGCGCTGCACTGGTCGATGACCAAGGTGTTACCCTGCAATGTGTAAGCTCCGTGGGGGGCGTAGGCGTCTTCCGCAGTGGGGGTGAGGGTAATGATGGGCTCGCTGGCTCCGCCGCCGCAGCTGACGCCCTCGCCGGTAGTATAGGTGCCCTCGGCGGCCAGGGCTTGGTTGCGGTACAGCTTGAAGCGCTGGCCCGACTCGAAGGTCACCGACTCGTTGGGTACGGGCTGGTTGGGCGGGCAGTGGCACTGGTAGGCCGTGAGCTTCCAGGTACCTACGAGCGTAGCGCTGGGGGTTTGGGCCTGGGTGGCGGCTCGTTGGCAGCCGCTGGCCCCGGCGGCCAGCAGGGCCAGGGCAAAGGGAAAGTAATTCATGGGAAAAGGGGAGGGGTGGAACGGTGGAGCTTACTCGGTCGCAAGGTACGGGGTTGCGGTGAGTCGTTACTGCCAGGATTGTGCCAGCAAGGTAGCAGTAGGCGGCGAAAGGCCCGGCTGTTTGGCTGCCCAGTGCTAAGTCTCAGTTAGTAAATTGGGTGATAGTGAGGCGTTATGCAGAGGGGAAATCACGGAGTGGTAATTCGGCCTAAGGTAGCTACGCGTCCAGTGGCCGTTACTAGCGTTACTGGCGCGAGTTTAGGCGCAGCCGTAACTCGTGCCGGCTCATGACGTGGAGGCTGCGCCTCCACTGCCGCGCTAGCGGCAATACCTACGACCGCTTCGCTATCATGCATCCTTACA
>CAJYVK010000131.1 GCA_913778455.1 uncultured Hymenobacter sp.
TTATTTTTTACCTTTGTGTGGTACTTTTTTGGATTTGTGTTTTTGGTTTTGGGGGTGGTTGGTTATGGGGGTATGTGATGAGGGTGGGAGAGAATTTCTAACTCCTACCCCCATACCCTCAAACCCCCTCTCACCCCCTAGTCCTCACTCAGCCGATCCCACCAGGTCTTCTTCAAAATCGACCCCACGACCACCAGGATGCCCACCGTTACCAGCAGCGGCCGCGTTTGCGAGAGCAGCAGGTACATGGGCAAAATGGTGAGGCAGAGCTGCGCCACGATGCCCAGCGCCACGTTGAACATGTTGAGCCGGAAGTTGCGATTGGGTTGGAAGCTGGGGTCTTCGGCCAGCACCTGGGCCTTAACCGGGCCCCAAAAGCCCCAGGGGCGTACCGTGGTGTAGAAGTGACGCAGCACCGCCGCCTCGGTGGGCGGGGCCAGGTAAGTGCCCCCAATGGAGCCCGCCAGCGAGACGGCAAACAGCAGCGGAAACCAGTAAAGCAGGTTGCCCGCCGGGATGAGCGCCCCGAATACCAGCGCCGCCACGATGCCCGTGCTCATGCCCACGAAAAAGCCCGTGGCGTTGAAGCGCCACCAGTGCCACTTCAGCACGTTGGCCGCGATGTAGCCGCCGTAGAGCGCCGACACGATGAATTGCAGCACCGTGTTCACGTCTTTGGCAATGAAGCCCAGCAGCACGCCCACGGCCACTACCACCACGCCCACCACGTAGTTGGTCGAGATGATGCGCCGGGTGCTGGCCTGCGGGTTGAAATACTTGAGGTAGATGTCGTTGACGATATAGGCCTGGGCCGCGTTGACGGTGCCGCTGAAGGTGCCCATGAAGGCCCCGAGCAGGCCCGTGAGTACCAGCCCAACCAGCCCCACCGGCAGGAAGTTGTTGATGGTAAGGGGGAGAATGCGCTCGAAGTCGATGGTGCCGTCGGGCGCTTGCAGATTCATCTGCCGGTAGTAGAGCAGGCCCAGGATGGTGAGCCCGATAATGAGCGCGTAGCGGATGGGCAGCAGGATAATCGACACGAAGCCGCTCATCTTGCTGGCTTCCTCGGGCGAGCGAGTGCTCAGGATTTTCTGCATGTCGTAGTTGGGCGCCGGGCCGGCCAGCGAGGCAAACACGCCCTTGAAGGCCATCATCATGAAGAAGATGCCGAACAGCGAGTAGCCGTCGCTGGCAATCTTGCTGTTGACCTCGGGGATGAGCTTCTGCCAATCGAGCCCCAGTCGCCAGCCAAAAAAGGGGTTAAACCAGCCCGCGGGTACCGCCAGCTCGTGGCATTGCAGCTTGGCGTAGGCAATGCCCGCGATGGCCACGCAGGCCACCGTCATAATGGCGTACTTGATCATGTCGCCCAGCACGATGCTGTGCATGCCCCCGATGATGGAGTAAAACATGGCAAACAGCGTGAACACGATGCCGTACACGTGCGGCACGTACTGCGGGGCCACCGCAAAGGGCACGTAGCCCTTCACCAACTCCCACGGAATGAAGATTTCCATGAACTTGCCCAGCCCCACGAAGCCGTAGGCCAGGAAGCCCAGGCAGCTCAGCAGGGCGAAGGCAATGACCACCTGGTGCGAGGCCCACACGCCCGGCCCCTTCTGCCCGAAGCGGGTAGCCAGCCACTCGGCCCCGGTGGCCGCCCCCGAGCGCCGCAGCCAGCGCGAGAGATACATCATGAGAAACACCTGGTTGAACACCGGCCAGAGCCAAGGAATCCAGATGCTTTTCATGCCGTACACGAAGCAGAGGCTCACCATCCACATCGTGCCGCTGATGTCGAACATGTCGGAGGCGTCGCTCAGCCCCAGCTTGTACCAGGGCAGCGTGCGCCCGCCCAGCATGTAGCTATCCTTGTCCTGGCTCGATTTCTTGCGGTAGTAGAGCCCAATGGCTACCGTCGCCAGCAAGTAGGCCACGATGATGAGGAGGTCGGGTAGGCGTAGGCGCATGCGGGGGTGGGAAAATGAGGGCGAAAGCCAGTTGCGGCTGGCCGGTAAAGCGGAGAAAGTCAAGCGCTTGAAAAGCTGCTGCATCTGCGCAAATCGTAGCGTCAAAAGTAGCGGCCCCCTGCGGGCGGGAGTAATGACTTTTTACCCTTAGTCGGTACTGATTTGGCAAAGAGCCCAGGTTGGGTGCCCGGAATGGCCGTTCCGGGCGCGTTGGTGCATTATTTTGGGGCACTACCCTGGCCAGCGGGGCAGTATTATTTTACCCCCTGGCTGCCACTCTCCCTAGCCCACCCACGCGCCATGAGCCACCAACTGATGCGGGAAATCACCCCGCTCACCCAAAACGACTGCTTTATGCTGTTTTCGCGGGTGAAAAAGGAATTCAACTTCCCCATTCACTGCCACGAGGAGTACGAGCTGAACCTGATTCTGAACGCGGCCGGGGCGCAGCGCGTGGTGGGCGACCACCTCGAAACCATCGGCAGCGTGGAGCTGGTGCTGGTAGGCCCCAACCTGCCCCACGCCTGGTTTACGCACGAGTGCCGCAGCGGCGACATCCGGGAGATGACCATCCAGTTTCACAAAGACCTGCTCGACGAGCGGTTTTTGCGCCGCAACCAGCTGCACTTCATTCAGAAGATGTTTGAGAATGCCCAGCGCGGCATCCTCTTCGCGCCCGATACGGCCGAGCGGCTGCAAACCCGCATCCTGGCGCTGGAACACAAAATGGGCTTCGACTCGGTGCTGGAGCTGTTTTCCATTCTGCACGACCTCTCGGCCTCGCGCAACATGCGCGTGCTTTCCGACGCCTCCTTTACCAACGAGCAGCCGCACTACAGCAGCCGCCGCATCGAAAAGGTCTTCGAGTACCTCAACGCCCACTACAGCCGCCCCATTACCCTGGCCGAAGTGGCCCGCATTGCCAACATGCCCGAGGCGTCGTTCAGCCGCTTTATCAAGAAGCGCACGGGCAGCACGTTTATCGACAGCCTCAACGAAATCCGGCTGGGGCACGCCTCGCGCATGCTCATCGATACCACCCACAGCATTGCGGAGGTGGCCTACAAGTGCGGCTTCAACAACATCTCCAATTTCAACCGCATTTTCAAGAAGCGAAAGAATTACACGCCCAAGCTTTTCCGGCAGAGCTTCTCGGGCACGCGGGTGTTTATCTAGGAAAGCTGTAACACCAAGCTCCGGCTTGGTGATGCGGCTGATTGGAGCTTACGCAGTGCGTACAAGCGCCCGCATCACCAAGCCGGAGCTTGGTGTTACCGGGAGCGTTCCAACTGGTGACGTAGTAGATTCTTAGCAAAATGTAGTTCATTTTTAACGACTTGGGTGGCCACCGGGGCCGGGACAATTTCTTTGCTCGCGCTTCCTCGCCGCCGGGCGGGGTAGCGCTTTCCCTCACCTCCTTTTCCCACCCATTTTATGCGCCTCACCCGCTACGCTTGGGGGCTGCTGGCCGGGGCCGTGCTGCACGGCCTGGCCGCCCACGCCCAGACGGCTTACAAGAGCCTCAACTACCTCTACTCCATTTCGGGGAGTAAAACGGCCTCCGGGATGCACAACCGCGAGCCCAACTCGGCCCCGGCCACCTGGACCAACCAAGTAAAAACTACTACCGGCCAGTACCCGGCGCTGTGGAGCGGCGACTTCCTGTTCGCCTCCGCCGACGTGGCCAACCGCCAAACCATGATCAACGAGGCCAAGGCCCAGTGGGCGCGGGGCTCGCTCATCAACATCATGTTTCACGCCTGCCCGCCCACCCAGGCCGAACCCTGCCAGTGGGAGGGCGGCGTAAAAAGCTCGCTCAGCGATGCCCAGTGGCAGGAGCTGATTACCAACGGCACTACCCTCAATACCAATTGGAAGCGCCGCCTCGACGTGGTGGCCGGCTACCTGCAAGACCTCAAAAACAGCGGCGTTGAAGTGTATTTCCGCCCCCTGCACGAGATGAACCAGGGCATCTTCTGGTGGGCCGGCCGCCCCGGGGCCAACGGTACGGCCAAGCTATTTCAACTCACCCGCGACTACCTGCGCAATACCAAGGGCCTCACCAACCTCATCTGGGTCTGGGACTTGCAGGATTTCAGCTCGCTCTCGTCGGACCTGGCCAACTACAACCCCGGCGCGAGCTACTGGGACGTGCTGGCCCTCGACATGTACTACTCCGACGGCCAGGGCTACACCACGGCCAAGTACAACGCGGTGGTAAATACCGCCGGCAGCAAGCCCGTGGCCATCGGCGAGTGCGAGGTGCTGCCCTCGCCCAGCCTGCTGGCCGCGCAGCCCCGGTGGGCCTTCTTCATGGGGTGGTCAGAACTGGTGTTCAACAAGAACTCCACGGCTGCCATTCAGCAAGCCTACGGAGCCAGCAACGTGGTGACGCAGAATGAGATGCCGGGCTGGGGCAGCGGCGGCACGGCACCCAATATCGCCTACCAGCGGCCCGTCACGGTCACCTCGACCTACACCAGCGCCAACGCCGCCAGCAAGGCCGTGGATGCCGACGGTAACACCCGTTGGGAAAGTGCCTACGCCAACAACCAATCCATTTACGTGGATTTGGGCGCTACTTACGCCATCAACCGGGTGCGCCTGGCCTGGGAGGCGGCTTACGCCAAAGACTACCAGGTGCAGGTTTCGACCGACGGCTCCACCTGGACGACCATCAAGGACGTGTGGAGCAAGACCTCGGCGGCGGCCGACGACCACACCGGCCTCGGTGCCACGGCCCGCTACGTGAAGGTGTACTGCATCAACCGGGCGACGGCCTACGGCTTCTCGCTCTACGAGCTGGAAGTGTACGGCACGGCCACCGGTGCCCGCCTCGCCGCAACTGCCCCGGCTTTGCCGGAAGCGGGGGAGCTGGCCGTTTTTCCCAATCCAGCCAGTGAGCAGCTCACCGTGCGGCTGGGCCAGTATAGGGCGGCCGGCGGGCAACTGACTCTGGCCAACGGCGTGGGGCAGGTGGTACGTCGCTTGTCCGCGCAGGGGCCGCAGGCGACTATCGACCTAGCTGGGCTGCCCACGGGCGTGTACCTGCTGACGCTCAGCAGCGAAGCCGGGCGAGTGAGTCGTAAAATCAGTAAGTACTAGCGCAGCAAAACGGGCCGCGCCACCTGGGGGTACCAAGTGGGCGGCCCGTTTGCGCATAATGCCTCATAAGCACCAAGTTGTACTTGGTTATCAACTCAGCTGCCGGCTTTTGCCAGTACCTTACCGGGCGATAACCACCTTGCGTACGCTCACTGCCGAGCCGCCGCGTACGTGCAGGTAGTAGATGCCGCTGGCCAGCCCA
>CAJYVK010000132.1 GCA_913778455.1 uncultured Hymenobacter sp.
CCGTGAAACTCCTTCTCACTCCCCTAACTCTGTGCTAAATCCTTTTCCTCCCTATGAAAAGCCTGCTACTCTATCTGCTAGCCCTACCCACCCTAACCCTAGCTCAAACCCCCAGCCCTCTACTCCGCGCCGAAGGCTCCAACCTCGTGGACGGCCAGCACCGCGCGGTATTACTGCAAGGCATGAACCTCGGCGGCTGGCTCTTGCAGGAAGGCTACATGATGAAGCCCGGCTACGGCGGCACTCAGGGCTCGGTGAAAAAGGTCCTCTACCAAGCCGGCCTGAGCGACGCGCAGGTCGAGAAATTCTACCAGCAGTACCGCGACAACTTTATCACCAAGGCCGACATTGCCTTCATTGCCCAGCAGGGTTTTAACTGCATCCGGCTGCCGCTGCACTACGACCTGTTTCTGACCCCGGCCCAGCGGGCCGTGCGCAACGGCGTTATCCGGGGCACCGTGCCCTACGCCGACTACGTGGCCCGGCTTAAGCAGTGGCAGCAAAAGGGTGAGCTGTTCACCGAGCCCGCCAAGCTCGAAGCCATTCGCCTCATCGACCAAACCCTGGCCTGGTGCGCGGCCAATAAGCTCTACGTAGTGCTCGACCTGCACGCCGCGCCGGGTGCCCAGGGCACTGACACAAACATCGCCGACGCCCTGCAAGCCAACGACTTCTGGAACGAGCCGGTGTACCAGGAAATCACCAACGGCCTGTGGGCCACGCTGGCCCGCCGCTACAAAAACGACGGCCGCATTGCCATGTACGACCTCGTCAACGAGCCCAACAACGTGCCCGGTGGCAACCCGCCCATCCAGGCCATGTTGGAGAAGCTCATCAACACGGTGCGGGCCGAGGGCGACCAGCACCTGCTCTTGCTCGAAGGCAACGGCTTCGGCAACAACTACAACGGCATCGAGAAGAAGACCTTCACGCACCCGGAAAACCTCGTCTACAACTCGCACCGCTACAGCATCCTGCCCAAGTACCCGCTCAGCAACGCCCTGGAGGCCAGCAACCCCGACGCCAACCAGCTCGGCACCCTCGCCAACCTCGTGCATTTCCGCGAGGCCCAGCAAGTGCCGGTGTGGATCGGCGAAACCGGCGAAAACTCGGCCCAGTGGATGGGCGAGGCCGCCCACAACCTCAACAGCGTCGGCATTGGCTGGTGCAGCTGGACCTACAAGCGCTTCAACGACAAGCCCATCGCCGCCCTGCTGCGCATCAAGCCCCCCTACCTCGTCGATGTAAAAGGCGCCGCCGACCTGCCGGTTATCCTGGAGAATATCAAGTTCAGGAACTGCGTGCCGAACCCCGAGGTCATTGCGGCCTTGAAGGCGGAGCTGAAGAAGTAGCTGCTTTTTAACACTTGATTTATAGCGTCTCTCACTTCAGTAGAATTATTGAGGTGTAACACCAAGCTCCAGCTTGGTGATGCGGTAGGACGCGCCCGCCGAGCGCATCACCAAGCTGGAGCTTGGTGTTACAGTCCCGGCAAATGAAGGAAATACATTCATCTGAGAAACACTCTCAATAACGCCTGTGATGCTGAGCCTGCGAAGCATCTTTTCACGCCTGGAAAGTCAACCCCAACGGCGAGAAGATACTTCGCAGGCTCAGCATGACGGGCGTTTTTTCAACTAATCACATGAAATTTAAGCGGCTGCCCTTCCTGATAGTAATTTTCCTGGCTACCCTGCGGCTGGCCGCCCAAACTCCCCCGCCCGCCGGCCGCATCGTCGTCACGCACCTCGACTCCAAGCTCCTGCACGGCAACCCCGGCGGTGAGAATCCGCGTCGCCGCGTGAGCGTGTACCTGCCGCCCGGCTACGAGGCCAGCCCTGGCCAACGCTACCCGGTGCTGTACTACCTGCACGGCTTCACCTGGAACGACAGCCTGATTTTCAACCAGGACGGCATGAAAGCCCTGCTCGACCAGGCCATTGCGGCCGGGCAAATCCGCCCCCTCATCGTGGTGGTGCCCGACGAGCAAACCCGCTTCGGCGGTAGTTGGTACGTCAACTCGGCCACCAACGGCCCCTGGGCCGACTTCACCGCCCGAGAGCTCATTACGTTCATCGATAAGCAGTTTCGCACCCTGGCGCGGCCCGGCAGCCGGGGGCTGGCCGGGCACTCAATGGGCGGCGGGGGCACTCTGCGGCTGGCCCTGGCCTACCCCGGCACCTGGGCCGCCGCCTACGCCCTGAGCCCGGCCTTCCTGGGGCCGCATCCCAGCTACCTGCCCGGCCCGGGCGTGGGGCCGGCCCTGCGGGCCAGCAGCGCGGCCGAGGCGCAGCGCAGCCACACCACCCTGGCGGCAGTGTCGCTGGCCCGCGCCTTCTCGCCCAACCCCAAGGCTACGCCGTTCGGGGCCAACTTTCCGGGCTCGCTGGGGGCCGACAGCCTGGTCCGGCGCGAAGCCGTGCTGACGCGCTGGGTGCTGGCCTCCCCGCTCTATACGCTGCCCATCCGCCCGGCGGCCCTGCGCCAGTTGCGGGCGCTGGCCTTCGACTGGGGTGCCCAAGACGAGGTGAAGCACATTCCGCCCACCTGCCGCCAATTCAGCAATTTACTGACGGTCTACGGCATTCGGCACGCGGCCGAAGAGTACGAGGGCACCCACGGCAGCCGCATCATGGGCACTACCGGGCGGATGTACCAGCAGGTGCTACCGTTTTTCAACCGGCACCTGGATTTTACCAATTAACCTTGCGGTGGCTTAGTACGCTGCCCCTAATCCTTGATTTTCATGTGCCTTCGCCTGCCGCTGCTCGGCCTGCTGGTGGCTACTGCCACCACTGGCCACGCCACCGCTCCCCCGCCCGTCGCTCCCAAGCCCGTCGTTATTCTTTTCGTCGGCAACAGCTTTTTTCACGGGGCCTTCGAGCCGGTGCTGACGTACAACGCCGCCGCCATCACCGACG
>CAJYVK010000133.1 GCA_913778455.1 uncultured Hymenobacter sp.
GCCGCCCGAACCCGGTACGGTGCAGGCCCTCAATTACTTCAGCTTCGTAACCCTGCTTACCGTGGGTTACGGCGACATCGTGCCCCTGACCAACGTGGCCCGCAAGGCCACCCTGCTGCTCGGGCTGCTGGGCCACTTCTACGACGTGTTCGTGGTCAGCGTCATCGTGGGCAAATACGTGGGTGGGGTAGTGGAGGACGACCGGAGCCCCGCGCCCGGGAACCTCGGGAACTAAGGGCCGGCCGTAGTTTTGCAGCCCTCTCGCATAAAAAACGTCCGCCGTGCCCCGCATCAAACTCCAGCGCTTCGCCGCCAACGCCACCCGCCCCGACATCGTGGAGCCGGGCAAACCCACCTTCGGCCAACTGGCCGGGCACTGGCGCGCCGACTTTTTTCACAACGATCACCCGCTGGTGCTCGAAGTGGGCTGCGGCAAGGGGGAATACACCGTGGGCCTGGCCCAGCGTCACCCCGAGCAGAATTTTCTGGGCCTCGACATCAAGGGCGAGCGCATCTGGCGCGGCAGTACCCGGGCCGAGGCGCTGGGCCTCACCAACGTGGGCTTCCTGCGCCTGCTAGCCCACCAGCTCCCGGAGCACTTTGCCCCCGGCGAGCTGACTGAAATTTGGATTACCTTCCCCGACCCGCGGCCCCGCGACCGCGACATTAAGCGCCGCCTCACCTCGCCGCGCTTTCTCGACCACAACCAAGCGCTGCTGGCCACCGGCGGTGTGGCCCAGCTCAAAACCGACAGCGAGGGTCTGTTTGAGTACACGCTGGAAGTGCTGGCCGCCCGCCCCGGTGCCACAATCGACGTGGCGACCCGCGACCTCTACGCCGAAACCGACCCCGCCTTCGCCGCCGCCCAGGCCATCCAAACGCATTTCGAAGGAAAATACCGCGCTGTGGGCGTGCCCATTAAATACGTGCGCTTTTCACTGTAGAATAACAGAAGTTAAGAAGTAGCAATGAGAAAGTAAAAATTGAGCAAATTAACAATTTACTCAATTTTTACTTTCTCATTGCTACTTCTTACTTGAAAATCGCCCTACGCTTCTTCCAGCGCCTCGAATACGGCTTCGAGCTCGGAGAAATCGCGCAGGCCAGGCTTGATTTCGTCGCCGCCGGCCAGAATCAGCCCCGTGGGCTGTACTATCTCAACCAACTGCCGGGTTTGGTCGGGCGTAGGCGGCCCGGCCAGCCACAGGGCGCTTTGCCGGGCGAGACTCTGCCAGTACGCATAGTCGGCGACATCGGCGGTGGCGGGTACGGTGGTGAAAAAGGCGAAGCCCTGCGGCAGTGCCGTGGTGAGGTCGGCAATCGCCGCCGTGTAGTAGTGCTGGTCGGTGATGAGGGCGGCGGGCACCTCCAGGAAGGCCGGGACGGCTAGGTCCGCAGGCAGGCTGCGGCGGCTCGGGTCGAGGCGCAGTAAGACGCTGCTGAGGCCGCATTCTTCCACCAGGCGGTTGATTTCGGGGCCGGCGACGTCGCCAAACTCCCCGATGATATCGACCCCGGCCACCCAGCCGGCCAGCTCGCGGACCGTCGCCGCGTCTACGGCACCCGGCAGGGTAGGGTCGAGCGTAAAAATGAGCCCCTGGGCGCCCATGCCGGCGCAGTAGCGGGCGTCGGAAAGGTTGTTGATGCCGCGCACGAGCACGGGAAGAGCTAAGGACATTTAACAGTTATCAATTAACATTTAACAGGTAATCAAGTACCACCGTCGATAGCTTGGGGCTACTTGACCGTGCAAAGTTGCGACACCGGGTGCCATAAGCGCTCACTCGGGGCGCGAGCTGTTACCTGATAATTGTTAACTGTTAAATGACGCCGTACCTTTGCCCTGGCCCCAGCCGGAACGTTCACCTCCCTGGGTGGGTTAGCCAACTGCATGGAAAATACCCCGACCAAGGGCCGCGTTCTCGTGGCCATGAGTGGCGGCATCGACTCGTCGGTGGCCGCCGTGCTGCTGCACGAAGCCGGCTACGAAGTAGTGGGCATGACGATGAAAACCTGGGACTACGCCAGTGCCGGCGGCTCGAAAAAGGAAACCGGCTGCTGCTCGCTCGATTCCATCAACGACGCCCGCGACATCGCCGTGCGCCTGGGTTTCCCGCACTACATCATCGACATCCGCGACGAGTTTGGCGATTTTGTCATTGATAACTTCACCGAGGAATACCTGGCCGGCCGCACTCCCAATCCCTGCGTGCTCTGCAATACCCACATCAAGTGGGACGCCTTGCTGCGCCGGGCCGACATGCTGGGCTGCCAGTACATTGCCACCGGCCACTATGCCCAGGTGCGCCAGGACGAGGCCAGCGGCCGCTTCATCGTGAGCAAGGGGCTGGATGAAAACAAGGACCAGAGCTATGCTCTGTGGGGCGTGACGCAGCAAAGCCTGAGCCGCACGCTCTTCCCGCTGGGGGGGATGCGCAAAACCGAGATTTACGCCGAGGCGCGGCGCCGGGGCTTCACGGCGCTCGTCAACAAGCCCGAGAGCTACGAAATCTGCTTTATTCCCGACAACGACTACCGGGGCTTCCTGCGCCGGCGTGTGCCGGGGCTCGACGCCCGCGTGGCCGGCGGCCGCTTCGTGGACAAGGACGGCCGCGACCTCGGCCCGCACGAGGGTTACCCGTTCTACACCATCGGGCAGCGCAAGGGGCTGGGGATCGCGCTGGGCTTTCCAGCCTACGTCACGGCCATTCGCCCCGAAACTAACGAGGTTGTGCTGGGCAACTATGACGAGCTGGCCAGCACCCGCACCACCGTGCACAAGCTCAACATGGGCAAGCTGGCCAGTCTGGAAGGGCGGGGCCTGGTGCCCGCCGTGGTGAAGGTGCGCTACCACCACCCCGGCTCGCCGGCCTTTCTGGAGCAGGTGGGCGACGGCATCAACATCTACTTCCCCGAGCCGGTGCACGCCATTACGCCGGGCCAGGCGGCCGTTTTCTACGACGGCGACGACGTGCTGGGCGGCGGCTGGATTCAGCGCCACGTAATCGGCGAGGTGCCGCTGCCGGCTGAGGCGGCAACGGTGTAGCGTCAGCGCGGTGGTCGCATAAGCCTGCCCCGCGCGCAAACGGAAAGTTGGCCTACCGTACCGGTAAGCGCGTTAATAGCACTATCTTGGAACCCGAACGGGCGGGGTTACCGCGAGGTCCCCGCCCTTGTTGCCGCCTTATGACGCCAGTTTTTCGCCTGCCATTCCGAAATAGCCTGCGCCGCCACCGTGGGGGGCTCACCGCACTGAGCGCCGCGGCCCTGCTGGCCGGCTGCCGCCACGAGTCGGTAGTGCCTACGCCCGTGACGGACTACTTTCCCGTAGTCGTGGGCACTTACCGTACCTATGCCGTCACCGACTCCACCTGGGCCAGCGCCAAGGTGAGCGTCAGCGCCTACCAACTGCGCGAGCGCGTTACCGAGCAGTTTACCGACGCGGCCGGTCAGCCGGCCTACCGCCTCGTGCGCTCGCGTCGCCTCACGAGCGCCGATACCTGGCGCGATGACAGCACGCTGGTGGTGCAGGTGCTGCCCCGCGCCGTGGTGCAGACGCGCAACAACGTGCGCACGGTAGAGCTGGTGTACCCGGCACGGGCCGATAAGGCCTGGAACCGCACGGCGTTTACCGTCGGCGGCACGAGTGCGCCCGATACCATCACCAACCTCACCCGCACCTACGGCCCGGGCGTGGGCGCGGCCTACACCACGCCCGCCGTAGCCGGGGCGCCGGCCAAGAGCTACGCGACCACGGTGCTCACCAAGGATATTCTGCCCGTGGGCGTGGAAGACGTGAACGACCGTGACCAGCGGGGTACCCGGCAGGTGTACGCGCTGGGAGTGGGGCGCGTGCTGCGGCGGCGCTTCAGCCTCCAAACGTTTGTCACCGCCGCCAACGGCGAGGAAACCAACACGAAAGGCGTGGTGCAAAACGGGGTTTCGCGCTTCGAAGTACTCATCGACGCGGGCACGATGTAAGTCGCCCGCAGGTTGCGGCAACAGCTACCGGCCGGCTTGCTACCCGGCGGGCTGGCTGTTGCGTAGGGTAGGCGTCCGCCTGCCCGCGTCCGCCCGGTCCCGGCCGCTACGTTCACGCTATCTACCTTCTGCCCACACCGCTTTTTATGAAAAATATTGTCGGCTCGGCGGCCGTGCTGCTGGCTTCGCTGCTGGGCGGGGCTTCGGCTGCCCGGGCGCAGGCGACGGCCCCGCTGGCCCGTTACCTCGTGTATTTCAAGGATAAAGTCGGCACACCCTACACCGTAGGCCAGCCGCAGGCCTACCTATCGGCGCGGGCGCTGGCCCGGCGTAGCCGCCAGGGCATTGCGGTGCGCCCGCGCGATTTGCCGGTGAGCCCCACCTACCTGGCCCAGGTACGCGCCGTGAGCGGCAGCCCGCAGGTGGTATTTACTTCGCGCTGGCTCAACGGGGCCGTGCTCACCTGCGACGCCGCTACCCTGGCCCGGGTGCAGCAGCTGCCCGCCGTGCGTAGCACCCAGCTGCTGAGCCAGCAGCTACCGGGAACCCCCGCCGCGGCCCCGGCCGTGGTGCCCACGCCGACGCCGCCTGCGCCCGCCACGCCCCGCGCCACCTACGGCAAAGCCTACGCCCAAAATCAGCTCATCGGGGCCGTAGCCATGCACAACGCCGGCTACCGGGGCGAGGGCATGCAGATTGCCGTTTTCGACGCGGGCTTCCCGGGGGCCGACCAGATTACCGCCCTGCAAAACGTGCAGTCCCAGGGCCGCCTGGCCAGCACCCGCAACTTCGTGGACGGCGGCCGGCAGGTGTACCAGCGCAATGGCCACGGTACGGCCTGCCTGGGCCTCATTGGGGGCGAGCTGCCGGGCTACTACGTCGGCACCGCGCCGCGGGCTACCTTTCACCTCTGCATCACCGAAGACGTGGACAGCGAGTCGCCCATGGAGGAAGCCAACTGGCTGGCTGCCGCCGAGTACGCCGATTCGGCCGGGGTCGACGTCATCAGCTCGTCGCTGGGCTACACTACTTTCGACGACGCGACGCTCTCGCACACCTACGCCCAACTCAACGGCCGCACGGCCATTGCCAGCCAGGCAGCGCTCGGGGCTGCCCGCGCCGGCATGGTGGTGGTAAACTCGGCCGGCAACGATGGTAACAACAACTGGCACTACATCGGCGTGCCCGCCGATGCCGACAGCATCATCACGGTGGGGGCGGTCGATTCGCTGCGCAACCACGCCGGCTTCAGCTCCTACGGCCCCACTGCCGACAATCGCATCAAGCCCACGCTCTCGGCCATGGGCGTGGCCTCGGCCGTGCTGGCTCCCACGGGGGTGACCATGCGCGGCAACGGTACTTCCTACGCCTGCCCCGAGTTGGCGGGCCTGGTGGCGGGCTTCTGGCAGGCCAATCCGACGCTTACGGCCCAGCAGGTTATCCAGGCGCTCAGCAACGGGGCCTCGCAGGCCCTCAACCCCGACAATACGCTGGGCTACGGCGTCGTCAGCTTCGTGGCGGCTTATAACTTGCTGCACCCCAGCGCGCCGCTGGCCGCCGCCGGTCCGGCCGCCGTTGGCCCGCCGCTGGCCGTGTTTCCTAACCCCAGCCACTCCACCGAACTGCTGCTGGCCGTACCGCCCGGCCTGCGCGGGCAGGCGCTGCGCGTGCGGCTGCTCGACGTGAAGGGGGCGCTGCTGAACGAGCAGCTGCTGCCCGCCAGCCCCGCCGCCACGGTGCCGCTGCGGTTACCCGCCCGGCCGCTGGCCCCCGGTACCTACCTCTGCACGGTGCAGCCGCTGGCGGGTGGTCCGCCCCAAACGGTGCGGTTTGTGCGTCAATAGGCAGGTTAATAGATCATTGTCAGCCGCACAAAGCCCGCTGCTCCAGTCCGTCCAGTGGCTGAGGCAGCGGGCTTTGTGCGGTTGGGGGCGCTTCATTAGCTATTATGTCATATACTAAATATTTGCGTCCCTGCGTTAGGGAAGATACTAAAATACTAAGGAGCCACGTTTGCGAGGCTTACGCACGCTGGCGGGAAGCGTCGCTCGGGGGGGAGGCTTACCTGTTTTTTTCTCCGTGCTCCTTTATTTTTCCATGAAAACAACTAGCCAGCGGGCTTGGGTAAAGAATGTCGGGCCCGGTTTTCGGAGTGCGGGCTACCTGCGGGAGAAAAACTGGGCTGCCGGGCCGCGCCGGGACGTGCTGGGCAACAGCGCTGTTGCTAAATTTTTTGGACAAATTCAGCTAATTTTATTGGTTAATTACGTGCTGGGCGGTATCTTTAAACCGTCAATCAGACACCCCGTTTTATGCTTCAGATGATGACCACCAAGCGCATTGGGCGCCGGCAGTTTCATTTTACCGTGCAAGGCAGCAACCTGCACGAAACCGTGGCCGAATACGACCGCCTGAGCTTTCCCGACGTCGCGGCCTGCGGTATTTGCGGCTCCGACAACCTCGACCTGACCAGCCGCGTGGCTCAGGGCAAATACAAGTACACCTCCATTAAGTGTCTCTCGTGCCGCGCCGACCTCACCTTTGGTAAAAACAAGGACGACGACCAGAGCTACTTCCTGCGTCGCCGCGACACCGGCGAGCTCGACTGGCGGGCGTTTGAGAAGAAAGCCGAAGAGGTGAAGTAAGCGCGTGGGGGCCGCGGAGCGGTCTCGCCATCTCCAGCCCGCTGCTTGTGCCGAGCAACTACCTCGACGCAAGCAGCGGGCTTTTTGATTCCTACCTCTTGCCAGGGCAGTGATTTAGCAGCAAAATGCACGTCTACCAGGCTAGGATCATACGAGTAATTTTGTAGAATCTCGGGAGAACCATCGCGGCGCTATTGCCGCGAGTCGTCCGGCGCTGTTACTTTCGCCCGGCTGCCTCGTGCGGGCGGCAACTAGCTGGCTTTTGGTATGGTGCGTAGCACAACGTTGCTGGGGTGGGGATGGGGCGCTTGCGCCGCGGGCCTGCTGGCCGCCGCGCCCGCCCAGGCGCAGGTCGATACCGTGCGTGCCAGCACGCTGCCCGGCCCGCAGCTGGCCGAAAAGGCGTACAACGCCGGGCTGGCCAGCTACAAGGCGGAAAACTACCCGGCCGCGCTGGCCAGCTTCACCCAGGCGCTGGCCGCCCGGCCCGACTTTGCCGCCGCCTACGCCAACCGCGCCGCTACTAAGCTGGCTCTCAAGGATTATACTGCCGCTGAGGCCGACTACGACCAGGCTCTGAAGCTGGAGCCCGGGGCGTACGCCCACTACTTTGGCCGGGGGCAGGTGCGCGAGGCCGTGGGCCACCACCCTGAGGCGGCCGCCGATTACGGCGAAGCGCTCAAAGCCAATCCTGCCTACGCCCCCGCCTGGTACAACCGGGGCGTGCTGCGCTTCGAGCAGGGAGAGTACGAAGCGGCCCTGGCCGACTTCGACGGCGCGGTAAAGGCCGACCCCAAACTGGCCTACGCCTACCACGACCGCGCCAGTACCCAGCTGCGCCTGGGTCACTACGCGGCAGCCGTGCCCGACTACACCCAGGCGCTGGCCTTGCAGCCCACGCTGCTGCCGGCCCTGCTCAACCGCGCCGCGGCCGAGCGCCGCACCGGCCAGCTGCCCGAGGCGTTGCGCGACTACGACGCCTACCTGGTCCAGAAGGCCGACAACCCGCTGGCCTTCACTAACCGGGGGAACGCCCGCTTCGAAAACAAGGATTACGCCGGGGCGGTGGCCGACTTCGACCGCGCCATCGCCCTTGACCCCACCTACGCCTACGCCTGGAACAACCGCGCCGCCGCCCAGCTCAAGCTCGCCCAGTACGCCAAGGCGGCCGCCGATGCCACCGAGGCCCTGCGCCTGCGGCCCCAGTACGCCGAGGCGTATCTCAACCGCGGCCACGCCCGGGAGATGCTGCGCCAGGCCGACGAGGCTTGTCAAGACTGGCGCCAGGCCGCCGCTCTGGGGCGGGCCGAGGGGAACCGCTACGCGGCCGCCGCCGGCTGCGCCGGCGACGCGGCCGAGGTGCCGACTAGTAAATAGGAGGGGGTATTTAGTCGTTGACTATGAATAAGGTAGTGCAGATGCGTAAGTTGACTGGATTACTGCTCCTGGGGGTAGGTACTTCGCTGGGAACCCAGGCTCAGAGCATAGAATTCTCCAAAGAGAAATTCAGCGAGGACAAGCAGGGCCTGCGGGAGGCGCAGCGCGAGCTCAAGGCGGGGGACGAGGCCTACCAGGCCGACCCGCCGCGCTACGCCGTGGCCTTGCCCCACTACCTGGCGGCCCAGGAGTTCAACCCCAGCAACGCCGCGCTCAACGTCAAAATCGGGGAATGCTACCTGCACTCGGGCACCAAGACCCAGGCCCTGAGCTACCTCCAGCGGGCCCAGAAGCTGGAGCCCAGCTCCGACCCGCGCGTTCATTACCTGCTGGCCCGCGCCCTGCACCTGAGCGCCAAGTGGCCCGAGGCCATCAAGGAATACCAGCTGGCGACCCCGCTGGCCGGCCGTAAGGTCGAGGGCGACCCGCTCGTGGTGACGGCCGAGGACCTGGCCCGCCGCGTGCGCGAGTGCCGCAGCGGCCAGGAATTGCAGAAGCAGCCCGCCCGCGTTTTCATCGACAACGTGGGCCCGCAGGTCAACTCGGCGTATTCCGACTACGGACCCGTGGTGGCGGCCGACGAGGCGACGCTGCTCTTTACCTCGCGCCGCCCGGCCCGGCCCAACGCCCCCAAGGATCCCGACGGGGATAGCTACTACGAGGATATTTACCAGACCTCCTGGCTGGGTAAGGCCAAGGGCTGGGCCCCGGCTACCAACCTGGGGGCGCCCGTCAACGGCGAGGGCCACGACGCGACCGTGGGCCTCGCCCCCGACGGCCAGCGCTTGCTCGTGTACGCCGACGCCAACGGCGGCGACATTGGGGAAACTACCCTCACGGGGACTACCTGGACCAAGCCCCAGCGCCTGGGCAGCCGCATCAACTCCAAGGCCCACGAGTCGTCGGGAGCCTACTCGCCCGACGGCCGCTACCTCTACTTTGTGAGCGACAAGCCCGAGGGCGGGCGCGGTGGGCGCGACATTTACAAGGTCGAAATCGACGGCCGCGCCCCGGCCGAGAATCTCGGACCCGTCATTAATACACCCTACGGCGAGGAAGCCGTGTTTTTGCGGCCCGACGGGAAAACGCTGTATTTCTCTTCGGAGGGCCACAACTCGATGGGCGGCTACGATATTTTTAAATCGACCTTCGCCGACGGGAAGTGGGGGCCGCCCGAAAACCTGGGCTGGCCCATCAATACCCCCGACGACGACGTGTTTTTCGTGACGTCGGCCTCGGGCCGTCACGGTTACTACGCCGCCGAGCGGCCCGGCGGGTTGGGGGGCAAGGACCTCTACCGCATTACCTTCCTCGGCCCCGAAAAGCCGCCCGTGCTCAGCGAGGAAAGCCAGCTGCTGGCCTCGCGCCTGGCGCCGCAGCCCCAGACCCTGCTGGCCCCGCCGGTGGCCGTGGCCACCGCCCAGGTGACCATTCTCAAGGGGACCGTCACCGACGCGGCCACCCGCCAGCCTCTGGAAGCCACCATCGACCTCATCGACAACAAAACCGGCCAGACCATCGCCGCCTTTCATAGCAACGCGACCTCGGGCAAGTACCTCGTGAGCCTGCCCTCGGGCCTCAACTACGGCATCGTGGTGCGGCAGGAAGGCTACTTGTTTCACTCCGAGAATTTCGACCTACCTGCCGACGCCGCCTACGCCGAGGTGGTGAAGGATATTCCGCTTCAGAAGCTGGAAGTGGGCGTGGTGATTGTGCTCAACAATATTTTCTTCGACACTGGCAAGGCTACCCTGCGCCCCGAAAGTACCGCCGAGCTGGAGCGCCTGCACAAGCTGCTTACCGACCAGCCCGCCCTTAAGCTCGAAATCACCGGGCACACCGACAACGTGGGCCGCCCCGCCGCCAACCAGGATCTGAGCCAGCGCCGCGCCCAGGCCGTCGTCTCTTACCTGACCCAGCACGGCGTCGGCCCCGAGCGCCTGACTGCCGCCGGCTACGGCGATACCCGCCCCGTGGCCCCCAATACCACCGCCGGGGGCCGCCAGCTCAACCGCCGCACCGAGTTCAAGGTGACGGGTAAATAAGGAGGGGCGGGGCTGCTGGCCGGTAAGCTTACCACGGAACCTCCTCAACGTATTCCCGCTCCTGATAGTCCAGGAAATCACGCAGCTTTCGTGCCGCCAGCGTCAGGGGATGCAGCTCCCAGATGGCGGGGTGTTCACTCCACGGGTCCGTTACTCGCTTATCTTAGTCATGCCCAAGCCGCGGCGCCACACCGTGACGTGTTCGCCCGCTACGGCGGCCCAGTCGTTAGCTGGGCTAATCACCCCGCAGGTCGGGTCACCATAGAAGGTGTCGTCGAGTAAGCAGAGGCCAGTGGACTTGCGGAGTAACACGGCATCTTCGTGAAAATGCCCGAGTAGCAGTACGTCCGTTTCGGCCAAAACGGAAAGAGAGTCTGCATACGAGGAGGCGAAAAGCGGCATAGCAGCGCACGAAGGAGGCGTAATACTACTGTTCCCAGCCAGCTTAAGCAACTACCGCAAGCCCCGCGGCCACAAAATCCGACGAATCCGAAAAATCCGGAGGAATCCGTGGTCTTACTTTTGCCGTCATGACCCACCTCCCTGCTTCCGCCCGCCGGGCGCCGCTGCTGGCCCCCTCGCTGCTGGCCAGCGACCTGGCCAACCTCCAGGCCACGGCCGAGCTGCTGGCGACCGCCGAGGCCGACTGGCTGCACTTCGACGTGATGGACGGCCGCTTCGTGCCCAACATCTCCTTCGGCCTGCCCATTCTCGAAGCCCTGCGCCCCCACGCCCGGCAGCCCATCGACGTGCATTTGATGATCGAGCGCCCCCAGGACTACCTGGCGGCCTTCCGCGACGCGGGGGCTACCCACCTGACGGTGCACTACGAGGCCTGCCCGCACCTGCACCGCGTGGTGGAGCAGATCAAGAGCCTGGGCTGCACCGCCGGCGTGGCCCTGAACCCCGCCACGCCCGCCAGCCTGCTGCAAGACATCGCCGCCGACCTCGATTTAGTGCTGGTGATGTCCGTCAACCCCGGCTTCGGGGGGCAGTCATTCATTCCGCACACCCTGCAAAAGGTGGCCGAGGTCAAGGAGCTGCTGCTCGACAGTGGCTCGGCGGCCCTCATCGAGGTTGATGGCGGCGTGAGCCAGGCCAACGCCGCCGCCCTGGTGCAGGCCGGGGCCGACGTGCTGGTGGCCGGCAGCTTCGTGTTTAAGTCGCCCGGCGGGCCGGTGGCCACGCTGGCCGGCCTGCGCCAGCTGCTGCGCGAAACGGGGCCGGAATCGACCGGGAAGCAGGAATAACACGAAAAAAAACTCGTCCGCATACGCCCGGCCCCGTTGCCGGAGTTAGGAAGGGCCAGTTGCTCCCGCCGCGGGGCGGCTGGCCCTTTCGTAGCTTTACGAACCTCTATTTTCTGCTGCCTCTGCGTTGAAGCCTCTACCGTTTATTCTCGTCTCGCTGCTGCCGGTGGCTGGCCCGGCCCTGGGAACCCCCCAGCCGTCCGCCCGGGGGCAGTACCCGGCCCAGGCGGCCCAGCTCACGGGTACCGTGCTCGATGCGCAGGGCCAGCCGCTGGAGTTGGTCGTGGTGTCCATCGAGGGCCAGCCCGGCGGGGCTACTACCAACGGCCGGGGCGAATTCACGCTGCGGCTGCCGCGGGCGGCGAGCCGGGCGGCGGTGCTGGTGGCCCGCCGCCTGGGCTACCAAACGCTGCGCCAGCCCGTGCAACTGCCCGAGGCGGTCGGCCAGCCGCTGCGCCTCACGCTGCAAGCCGACGCCCGCGTCCTGGGCGGCGTGACCGTCCGCGCCCGCGCCGCCACCGCCGACCAGCGTGAGCAGGCCAGCCTCGTGCAGCTCGACCCCCAGACGGCCAAGGTGCTGCCCTCGCCCTTCGGCGATTTCAACGCCATTCTCAAAACGCTGCCCGGCGTGGTGAGCAACAACGAGCTCACGAGTACCTACAACGTGCGGGGCGGTAACTACGACGAGAACTTGCTTTACGTCAACGGCTTCGAGGTCTACCGGCCCTTCCTCGTCACCCAGGCCCAGCAGGAGGGCCTGAGCTTCATCAACCCCGACCTTGTGCAGAAGGTCGATTTTAGTACCGGCGGCTGGCAGCCCAAGTACGGCGACAAGTTGTCCTCGGTGCTTGATATTCAGTACAAGGAGCCGGCGAAATTCGCGGCCTCGGCCACGGCCAGCCTCGTGGGCGGGGCGGTGCACGCCGAGGCCCGCTCGGCCAATGGCCGAGTGAGCTACCTGGCCGGTGCCCGCTACAAAAACGCGCAGTACGTGTTCAACGCCCTGCGCCAGAACCAGGGGCAGTACAACCCCACTTTCTACGACGGGCAGGCGTACGTCAACATCGGGCTGGGGCCGAGGTCGAAGGATGGTGACAGGAGTAAGGACGACCTGCAAAAAACCAGCCTCGGCATCCTGGGCGTGGTGGCTCACAACGACTTCCGCTTCGTACCGGTGAGCGGGCAGGTGACGTTCTCCACGGCCCTCAACCAGTTTGCCCGCGTCAACATCTACTACGCGGGCCGCGAGCGGATGCAGTACGATACGTACCAGGGCGGGCTCGATTTGAAGCACAATTTCCACCCCGGGCTGCAAGTCGAGCTGCTGGCCTCGGCCCTGACCACCCGCGAGTTTGAGTTTCGCGACGTGGAGGCGGCCTACACCTTCGCCGACGTCAACCGCGACCCCACCAGCCCCGATTACAACCAGCCGGTACGCCAGCGCAACATCGGCTCGTCCTTCAACCATTCGCGCAACGATCTCACGGCTCGCGTGTACACGGCCGAGCTGCGCGGGCGCTGGAACCCCGGCGGCGACCCTGCCGGCCCGCACCAGTTGCGCTGGGGTATCAAGACGGGCCGCGAGCTCATCCACGACCAACTCGACGAGTACAGCTTTGCCGACTCGGCCGACTACGTGCCCGACGCCCGCCGCACCCGCCTCACCGGCGACCTGCGTCTGGAAAGCCAGCGTACCCAGGGCTACGTGCAGCACACTTGGCAGCTCGATACCCTCAAAACCCTCACCTACGGTCTGCGCGGGCACTACTGGTCGGTCAATCAGCAGTTTGTGCTCAGCCCCCGCGTGCAGTTTGCCGCCCGCGGTCGCCGCCACCCCGAGCGGGTGTGGAAGCTGGCGGCCGGCGTGTACGCCCAGCCGCCCTTTTACCGCGAGCTGCGCAGCGCCACCGGCCTGCCCGGGGCCCAGCAGGGCCAGCTAAACCCCGAGCTGCGGGCCCAGAAGTCGCTGCACTTCGTGGTGGGCCGCGAGGTGCAGGTGCGCCTCATGAACCGGCCCTTCCGGCTCAATACCGAGGCCTACTATAAGCACCTCACCGACGTGGTGCCCTACGAAATCGACAACGTGCGCCTGCGCTACGCCGCCAAAAACAGCGCCACTGCCTACGCCGCCGGCCTCGAAACGCGCCTGAGCGGCGAATTCGTGAAAGGGGTGGAGTCGTGGCTGAGCCTCGGTTTGCTGACCACCAAGGAAAACATCGCCGGCGATACCGTGACGACCTACAACGACAAGGGCCAGCGCACCGGCGTGCAGCCGCTGGGCTGGATTCGCCGGCCCCAGGACCAGCGCCTGACGGCCAGCATCTTCTTTCAGGACCATTTGCCCGACAACCCCTCGGTGCGCGGCTACGTCAACCTCGTGTTCGGTACCGGGTTGCCCTTTAGCCCGCCCGGCCTGCCCCAGTACCGGGGCGACGGTGCCCTCACCCGCGCCTACCAGCGCGTGGACATCGGCTTCTCCAAGGTCGTGAGCCTGCGGGCGACGCCCAAGCCCCACCTTGCTTCGCTCGAAAGTCTGTGGCTGAGTTTGGAAATTCTCAACATTCTCGGGGCTAACAACGTGGCGGGCTACAGCTACTTGCAGGACGTCAACGGCCGCACCTACGCCGTGCCCAGCTACCTCTCGCAGCGCGTGCTCAACCTGCGGGCCATCGCCCGGTTCTAAG
>CAJYVK010000134.1 GCA_913778455.1 uncultured Hymenobacter sp.
TTGCATGTAGGCCTTGCCCAGCAGCGCCTGCGCCGCCCCCTTGGTAGCGCGGCCCACGTCGGCCGAGCTGTAGCTGGCGGGCAGGTCGGGCGCGGCTTCCTGCAAGTCTTTGATAACCTGCGCCCACACGTCTGCCTCCTTGGCCTGGGGGGTAGTCTGGGTCAGGTCGGTGGTGTAGGTGAGGGCCAGCGGCACGTTGCCGTAGAGCGAGACCAGGTTGAAATAGGAGAGCGCGCGGAGGAATTTGGCCTCGGCCAGCACGCGCTTTTGCAGGCCGGCATCCATGCCCGTGATGGTGGGCACGCGGTCGAGCACCTGGTTGCAGCGGAAAATCGTGCGGTAGTGGTCGCGCCAGATGTTGTTCGACACCTCGAAGTCATAGTTGGCCTGCACGAAGCGCGTGAAGTCGGCCAGCTCGCCCCAGGGGCTCTGGCTCCAGCCGATGTCGTCGCGCAGGTCGAAGGCGAAGTTGAGCCAGCGGCGGTACATGCCCAGACCTTGCAGGCCGGCGTAGCAGGCGGTGGACCCGCGCACGGCGTCGTCGCTGGTTTTCCACGACGACTCCACGGTGGGTAGGTTGGGGTTTACCTGGTCGAGAATGTTTTTCTCGCAGCCGGTGGCGCTCAGCAGCAGGGTGCCCGCCAGCCCCAGCCGGGTTAATACGGATACTTTCATGGTATAGCTACCTGTAAATACGGGTGGGAGAAGGAGTTAGAAGCCGGCCTGCACGCCGAGCGTAAACGAGCGCAGGTTGGGGTAGGAGCCCGTATCGACGCTGCGCGCCAGCGTGCCCTGGCCCACGGTTTCGGGATCGTAGCCGGTGTAGTTGGTCACGGTAAACACGTTCTGGCCGGTCAGGAAAATGCGCAGCGAGTTGATGTACTTCGAGCGTTGCAGCAGGTCGGTGGGCAGCGAGTAGCCGAGCTGCACGTTTTTGAGGCGCAGGTACGAGCCGCTTTCCAGCCAGCGGGTGGTGGCGTAGCGGTCGTTGTTGCCGGGGGCGGTGTCGCCGTTGGGCCCTCCCGCGATAATGGCCCGCGGCGTGGTGGTCGAGGGGTTGGTGGGCGTCCAGGGGCTGAAGTCGGCGCGGTGGTTGTTATTGTCGTCGGTGCGCTCCAGCCAGTATTTGCCTTCGTTGAAAACGTCGTTGCCCTGCACGCCCTGGAAGAAGGCCGCCAGGTCGAAGCCGCCGTAGCTGGCCGTCAGGTTCAGGCCGTACTGGATTTTGGGGAATACCCGACCCACGTGTACGCGGTCCTTGTCGTTGATGACGCCGTCGCCGTTCACGTCCTTGTAGCGCACGTCGCCGGCTTGCAGGCCCGCCGGAATGTTGGCATCGCCGGTCTGGTAAATGCCGTCGAACTGGTAGAGGTAGAGTGAGCCCACCTCGTAGCCCGCCTCGGTGCGGGTAATGCTGCCCGGGCCGCCCGTCACAAACTGCGGGGCTGTGCCTTCCGCCGAGCCAGCATTCAGCGTCAGTACTTTATTGCGGAGCGTCGTTAGGTTGGCCGTCGCGCCGTATTTGAAGGCCTTGCGGTCGTCGGCGTAGCCAACCTTGAACTCAAAGCCCCGGTTTTCCGCAGTGCCGATGTTCTGGTAGGGTACGGGCCCTGCGTTGCCGAGGGTACCGGGTAGGGTCACTTGCGCTAGCAGGTCGGTCGTGCGCGAGATGTAATAGTCGGCCGACAGCGAGAAGCGGTTTTCCAGCAACGCCAGGTCCAGGCCGTAGTTCTGGGTATTGCGGCTTTCCCACTTGATGTTGCTGGGCAGCGTCGTCAGGATGGCTCCGTTCTGAATATTCTGGCCATTGCCCAGTGCGTAGTTGGCGTTCGTGTTGAGAAAGCCCTGGTAGAGGTACGAGCCCCCGTAGGCCCCGGTCAGGTACTGGTTGCCCAGTCGGCCGTAGCTGGCCCGCAGCTTGAGGTCGCTGATGGCCGTGATACCCTCAAAAAACTTTTCCTTCGAGATGCGCCAGCCCACCGAGCCGGCCCCGAAGTTACCCCATTTACGCCCGGGCGCAAAGCGCGACGAGCCATCGCGGCGGAACGCGCCCGTTACTAAAAAGCGCCGGTCGTAGTCGTAGGTCACCTGCCCGAAGAAGGACTCCAGCGCCTGTACGTACGACGAGCCAATCACCTGCGGCGTCTGGGTGCCCGCATCCAGCGCCCAATAATACGTGGGGCCGGTGCCGTAGCCAAAGTTCACGCCCCGCGTAAATTCGAAGCTGCGGCGCTGGCGGCTGTAGCCCGCCACGGCCGTCAGGTTGTGCTGGCCAAAGCTCTTGTCGAAGGTCAGCGTGTTCTCGGCCTGGCCAAACAGCTCGTTGCCCTGATCGTCGCCGTAGTTGGAGGGCGTGGTGGCGTCGTTGCGCCGCCAGATGCCGTACTGCCGCTTCTGCTGGTCGCGGAAGCCGTGGTACTCGATGCCCAGGTTGAGGCGGTAGCGCAGGAAGTCGAAAATCTGCACCTCGGCGTAGGCATTGCCCAGGAGGCGGTTGTTGGTGCTGGTCGAGTTGAGCAGGCGTTGCAACGCGATCGGGTTGGTACCGAAGGTAATGGCGTTGTTGTTACCAATGCCGAAGCCGCCGGGCGTAGTCGGGTCGTTTACCGGGATGACGGGCAGCATCCGCAGAATATCCACGAAGGGCGTGCCGTTGAGGTAGGTCTGGTTGGCCCGCACGAGCTGCAAGTTCTCGCCTACGCGCAGCCGCCCCCGGGTAAAACCGGTGTTCACCCGCGCCGTGAAACGCTCGAAATTCGGCCCCTGCACGGTGCCGTTCTGCTTGAAATAGCCGCCCGAGATATTGTAATTCGAGTTTTCGCCCCCGCCCGAGAAGCCCAGGTTGTAGTCCTGCACCGAGCCCTGCTTGAAAAACTCATCCTGCCAGTTGGTGTCGATGCCAGCGGGCAGGTTGGCGGCGTAGGGCTGGCGCGACAGATTGGCGTTGTCGTAAGCCTGGTTGTTGACGGCCGCCCACTGCGCGGCATTAGCCAGGTCGAGCTTGCGCCAGATGTTCTGCACGCCGCCGCTAGCGTTGAAGCTGATGGCGGCCTTGCCATTTTTGCCCCGCTTGGTGGTGATGATAATCACGCCATTAGCCCCCGATACGCCGTAGGGAGCCAGCGCCGCGGCGTCTTTGAGTACCTGCACCGACTCAATGTCGGCGGGGTTGATGTCGCGCCCTGCGCTGCTGGTGGGCTCTATCCATAGCCCATCGACTACGTAGAGCGGGGCGCTGCTGGCCCCGCCCAGCGTGCCCAGCCCCCGGATGTTGACTACCGGCCCCTGGCCCGGCGCCCCCGAGTTGGTCACCTGCACGCCCGGCAGGCGGCCCTGGATGGCCTCCGCGGTGGAGGCGACTGGGGAGCGCTGCACCTCGGTCGCGGCCAGCGTGGTTACCGAGCCGGTCACGTTCTGGCGCTCCTGGGTGAGGTAGCCTACTACCACGGCTTCCGAAAGCTGCTGAGCGTCAGTGGCCAGGCGAATGGCCAGGGTGGTCTGGCTGCCCACCACTATTGTCTGGGTGGCGTAGCCGATGGAAGAAATCACCAGCGAGCCGCCCGGGGGGACGTCGATGGTAAAGTTGCCGTTGGCGTCGGTCGAAGTGCCCTGGGTGGTGCCCTTCACGAGGACCGTTACGCCGGGCAGGCCCTCGCCTTTTTCGTCGGTGACGCGGCCGGTAACGGGGGCCGCGGGCTGGCCGCCGCGTACCAGCAGCGAAGGGCTGGCCACTAGGGGCGCTGCGGTGGCGGCTGCCAGCGGGAGGCAGCAGGCCAGCATGGGAAGCAACAACCGCCCGGTAGGGGGTACGAGCTTTTTCATGGGGGTGGGATTAAGTGGAAAAGCAGCAGAAATAGTCGAGTTTATGCAAACGTTTGCACAGATGCCGATAGCCAAGTCGCGCTCGTAAGCGCCAGTAAAGGCAAACCGGAATGAGGGCAGAGGCGCAGATTTACCAGCCGAGCCAGAAGCTCTTGTGGCTGGCACCTACCGGCCGTAGCCAGTAGCTACGCCGGGCAAAAACAAGCAGCAGGATGCCGAATGGCGGCGTAAAAATAGGAGCTTTTTAGCTAACGTAAAACGCGAGGGAAGATACTTTTTTCACGTGTAATAATCAGTCAGTCAGTATTGTGCAGCTTATTTTGGCTTGCCGGTTGTTTGGAAATTCCCCGGAATAAGCGGCTAGCTGATTGGAGGTTGCAAATGTTCGGAGCAAGGTTTTTAAGGGTGCTGTTTGCGAACTGCCCACCGCTGAATTGCTTCCCGAGTTCTTCGAATAGTACAGCTCTAGGGCGCTAAGTTTTTATTTCCCTCGCCGCCGGTAGCTTGCTGATATAAGCACCCATCCATTGTAGTTCGCGAAGCGAATGCCAGTTTACAATACACTTGCGTGCAAACGTTTGCACGAGTGTGTTTGTCATGAGTAATAAGTGCTGCGGGCTGGATTGTGGAAAATACAAAACGGCCCCTCACTGGAAGCGAGGGGCCGTTTCGAAGCAAGTTAGCAGTGGAGGCTAGCGGTGGCCGTAGCCATAGCCGTAGGCCGGTCCGCGGTCGTGGCGGTGCTGGGCTTCCCAGCGGGCCCGCTCAATGGCGGCCCGCCGATCGCGCTCACGCTGGGCTTGCTCAAAGCGCAGGCGCTCTTCGTAGCGAGCCCGCTCGCGGGGAGACATGCGGCGCAAGTCGCGGTCGTGGTCAGCAGGAGCGGCGGCTGAGGCAGCAGTGGTTACGAAGAGAGCAGCGGCGGCAACAAACGAAAAAAGGGAGGCTTTCATGGGGAAGGGTAGGTAAAAGGGTTAGAAAAGGAAGGGAAGACGCGTCTGCCTTTCCTTTGGCAAGCCCTGTGCCATGCACGCCCGGGGTAATTTTTTAGGTAAGTACGTAAGTTTCTGTTTAGTAAATGGTTGTATTAAAATGTCAGTCAAATGTATCGACCAATCCGGCAAGTTTCCCGGCCAAGCCCCCCTGCAAAGAGAGCTTAAGCCAGCCACGGCTTGCGTAGGTGCGTGACGGGCCGACACTAAAAAAGGGAGCCGGCCACCGCCAACTCCCTTCTTTAATAAGTAGTAATGCCGCTAGTTCCAGCCGCCGCCCAGCGCCCGGTACATATTCACCGTGGCATTGAGCTGCTGCATCTTGGTCTCGGTCAAGTCGAATTTCGATTCCAAGGCGTCGCGCTGGGTAAACAGCACCTCGGTGTACTCGGCCCGCACGGCCTTGAACAAGCTATTTGAGATGCGAATCGACTGGTTCAACGCCTGCACTTCGAGCAGCTTGGCATCGTAGCTCTTTTGCAGGTTGCTGATGTTGGCGAGCTGGTTGGCTACCTCCACGTAGGCATTAAGCACCGTGCGGTCGTAGTTGTACACGGCTTGCAACTGCACGGCGTTGGCACTATAGTAGATAGCCTTAATGCCGTTTCGGTTGATCAGCGGGGCGGCCAGGTCGCCGGCCAGGTTATAGAGGATCGACTCGGGCGTATTGAATAGCAGCCCGGGCTTAAAGGCCTCGAAACCCACACCCGCCGTAATGCCCAGCGAGGGGTAAAAGTTGGCGCGGGCCACCTTCACGTCGAGCTTGGCGGCCACTAGCTGCTGCTCGGCCTGCCGGATGTCGGGCCGGTTGTTGAGCAGCTGAGCCGGGATCCCCGCCTGAATGGTATTCGGCACCAAGGCATTAAAGCCCTTGGAGTCGCGCACGATGGGCTGCGGGTAACGGCCCGCCAGGAAATTAAGGCGGTTCTCAGTTTCGGTGATGCGCTGCTGAATCTTGAATTGCGGGCTGGTCGTGTTTTGCACCTGCGCTTCGAAGCGCTTCACGGCCAGCTCGGTTACGCGGGCCGCTTCCTTTTCCTGCCGCACGATGCGCAAGGCATTCTCCTGAATCTCGATGTTCTGTTCCAGGATGGAGAGTTGGTTGTCGAGGGCCAGCAGCTCGTAGTACGAGTTGGCAATCTCAGCCACCAGGTTGGTGATCATGAAATTCCGACCCTCCACCGAGGCCAGGTAGCGCGTGGCGGCCGACTTACGGGCGTTGCGCAGCTTGCGCCAGATATCCACTTCCCAGTTCGCAAACACGCCGATCTGGTGGTTGGCCAGCGGGGTAGGGGTACGGCGGTCGGGCTGGATGTCGATGGCTTCCTCGGTGGCGCCTTGCAGGGTGTAGCGGCCGGGCTTCTCCATTTCCGAGCGTACGCCCAGATTCACCGAGGGCAGGTAGTCGCCGGTACGCGCCCGGATTTCGTTGCGGGCCAGCTCCAGCTCCTGGGTGGTGATGTTTAGCTCCTGGTTGCGTTGCAAGGCGCTGTCGATGAGCGCCACCAGGTTGGGATCGGTGAAGAATTGCCGCCAGCGGGTACGGGCTGAGCTGGTACTGTCGGCGGAGGCACCTACGTAGGTAGCGGGCGTGGTGCGGTTCGGATTGCGCTGGGCCAGCTCCGGAATTTTGCAGCCCGCAACCGCCAGCGCAAGGCTGGCGGCGCTCAGGCCCTGATAGATGCGTCTCTTAAGCATGAGTAATACCTTCTTCGTCAACTAAAACCCGGGGCTCAAAGCCCTCGCTAACCGGGTACTCGTTTTCATCGTTGATGAGCTTGCTCTTCGCGGCCAGCGAGCCAAACACGTAGTACAGGCCGGGTACGATAATCACCCCGAACACCGTCCCGAACAGCATACCGCCCAGCGCCGCCGTCCCGATGGTGCGGTTGCCGATGGCGCCCGCGCCGGTGGCGATTACCAGCGGAATGAGACCAGCGATGAAGGCAAACGAGGTCATGAGAATGGGGCGGAAGCGGGCCTTGGCCCCGGCGATGGCCGCCTGGCGCACGGTCAGGCCGTGTTCGTGCTCCTGCACTGCAAATTCCACAATAAGTACCGCGTTCTTACCCAGCAGGCCCACCAGCATCACCAGACCCACCTGGGCGTAGATGTTGTTGGCCAGGCCCATCACCTTGATGAGCAAGAAGGCCCCAAAGATACCGGCCGGCAGCGACAGAATAACGGCCAGCGGCAGCAGGAAGCTCTCGTACTGGGCCGCGAGCACCAGGTACACGAAGGCAATTACGATGAGGAAGATGTAAACGGCCTCATTACCACGCGATACTTCGTCTTTCGACAAGCCGCCCCAGTCGATGTCGTAGCCGCGGGGCAGGGTCTTGGCCGCCACTTCCTGTACCGCCTTGATGGCCTCGCCCGAGCTGTAGCCCTGGGCCGCATCGCCCCGAATCGAGGCCGTGGTGTACATATTGTAGCGGTTGATTTCGTTGGCCCCCTGCGTTTTTTCGATGCGCATGAAGGCCGAGAACGGCACCATTTCGCCCTTGTCGTTTTTCACCCACATGTTCAGGATGTCCTGGGGCAGGCGGCGGTACTCGGGCGAAGCCTGCACGTATACCTTGAAGAAGCGCTGGAACTTGATGAAACCCAGCTCGTAGGTCGAGCCAATCATGATGCTCAGCGTGTTCATGGCGTTGCCGATGCTCACGCCCTTCTGCATGGCCAGGTCGTTGTCGATTTTCAGCTCGTACTGTGGGTAGTTGGCCGAGAAGAAGGTGAACAGACCAGCCAGCTCCTTACGCTTTTTCAGTGCAGCCATAAACTCCTCGTTCACTTGTTCCAGGGCTTTATAGTCGCCGCTGTTCGTTTTGTCGAGCAGCTGCAGCTGGAAGCCCCCCGCCGCGCCGTAGCCCGGTACTGCTGGTGGCTCGAAGAATTCGACGGTCGCGCCGGGAATCTCCTTAGCCTTTTTCTCCAGGCTCTCCACGATGTCGTGGATAGACTCTTTGCGCTCGCCCCAGGGCTTGAGACTGATAAGGCAGGTACCAGCGTTCGAGCCGCGGCCCTCAGTCAGTACTTCGTAGCCCGCCAGGGTCGAAATGCTCTCGATGCCCGGTACGTCCTTGGCCAATTGTTGCAGGCGCTGGGAAATGTCGTTGGTACGCTCCAGCGTCGAGCCGGGCGGCGTCTGAATAATGGCGTAAAGCATGCCCTGGTCCTCGGCCGGAATGAAGCCGGAGGGCAGCTTGGTCGAGATGCCGAAAATGCCCAGTGCAAACGCAATCAGGATGCCGAAGGTGAACACGCGGCGGTCCACTACCTTCTCCAGGATGTTAGTGTAGCGGCCGGTCAGGCGCTCGAAGCCGCGGTTAAACCAGTCGATGAAGCGGTTGATTGGGGTCTTCTTGCGGGCGTGGCCGTGATTGTTTTTCAGAATCATGGCGCACAGTACCGGCGTCAGGGTCAGGGCCACGATACCCGAGATGACAATGGACGTAGCCATCGTGATCGAGAACTGCCGGTAGAAAATCCCCACCGGGCCGCTCATGAAGGCCACCGGCACGAATACCGCCGTCATCAGGATGGTAATGGCGATGATAGCGCCGCTGATTTCGCCGATTACCTCGCGCACCGCGCCAAACGGCGAGAGGTGCTTTTCTTCCATCTTGGCGTGCACGGCCTCCACCACCACGATGGCGTCGTCGACCACAATCCCGATGGCTAGTACCAGGGCGAAGAGCGTAATCATGTTGATGGTCAGCCCGAACGCCTGCATGGCCGTAAACGCCCCGATGAGCGACACCGGTACGGCGATGATCGGGATGAGCGTCGAGCGCCAGTCGCCCAAGAACAGGAACACCACGATGGCCACCAGGATAAAGGCGTCGCGCAGGGTATGCACCACGTTTTCGGTCGAGGCGTCGAGGAAGTTCGATACGTCGTAGCTGATCTTATAGTCCATGCCGGGCGGCATGGTCTTCTTCAACTCAGCCAGCTTGGCTTTTACGCTGGCAATCACGTCGCTGGCGTTCGAGCCGTAGGTCTGCTTCAGCATAATGGCCGCCGAGGGGTAGCCATCAAGATTGGAGTAGATGTCGTAGAATTCCGACCCCAGCGACACATCGGCCACGTCTTTCAGGCGCAGCATTTCCCCGTTGGGGTTGGCCTTGAGGATGACATTCTTGTACTGCTCTACGTCGTTGAAGCGACCTTGGTAGGTCAGCACGTATTCCAGCGCCTCGGCGCGGCCCCCGTCGGAGCGGCCGATGCGGCCCGGCGAGCCAATCACGCTTTGGTCGCCCAGTGCCTTCATCACGTCGTCGGCCGAGATATTGTAGGCCCGCATGCGGTCGGGCTTGAGCCAGATGCGCATGGCGTACTGCCGGCTACCCAGAATGGTCGCCCGTCCGATCCCGTTAATCCGCTGAATCTCAGGAATCATGTTCACCCCGGCGTAGTTGAACAGATACTTCATGTCGGTGCCCTTGTCCTTGCTGTACAAGTTCACGTACATGAGCATGTTGGGCACCACGCGGTTTACGATGAGGCCCTCGCGCTGCACCAGCACCGGCAGGCGATTCACTACCTGCGCAATACGCGTGTTTACGTTTACGACGGCCTGCTCGGGATCAGTACCCAGGTTGAACACAATCTGAATGTTGGCCTCACCGGCACTCACGGCATCGGAAGTCATGTACTTCATGCCCGGTACGCCGTTCACGGCCTGCTCCAGCGGGATGAGTACCGACTCGGTGAGCACCTTGGCGCTAGCCCCCGGGTACGCGCAGCTCACCATTACCATGGGCGGCGAAATCTCGGGAAACTGCGAGGTGGGCAGGGTTTTGATGGCCAGCACGCCCATGAACACGATCACCACCGAAATAACGATGGCAAACACTGGCCTCCTGATGAATTTACTGAACATATTTCCTTGGCTGTTAGCCGCTAGCTGCTAGCTAGTAGCTCTTTGTTAATAGGAAGCTGCCAGGCAGCACCAACCAGCCAATAGCCCATAAACGGGGGCTAACAGCTAAGAGCTAGTGGCTAACAGCTCAAAAAAAACTACTCGCTGTATACTTTCAGCTTGGGTAGCACCTTCTCGGGTGCTTCGTAGGTATAGCTGATTTTCTCGCCGTCCTTCACCTTGCGAATGCCTTCGAGCAGGATTTTGTCGGTGGGAGCAATGCCATCCTTGATGACGTACAAATCCGGCATTTCCGAGGCTACGTCCACCTCGCGCTGGTGCACCACGTTGTTTTTATCCACCACGTACACAAATTTCTTCTCGAGTACCTCGAAAGTGGCTTTTTGTGGCACGAGTAGAGCGTGCTTGAGCGGCACGGTCATGAGTACGCTGCCGGTTTCGCCGTTGCGCAGCAGGCCGTCGGGGTTGGGGAAGGTGGCCCGGAAGGCGATGTTACCGGTTTCGTTATTGAAGTCGGCCTCAATGGTTTGTACCTTGCCGGGGTAAGGAAATACCTCGTTATTAGCCATCCGCAGCTGAACGCTTATTTGCTTGTCGCCGGCCTTGGCGTGCTCTTTATAAGCTAGGTATTCAGCTTCGGGTACGTTGTAGTACACCCACATCTTGCTGTTATCGGAAAGGCTGGTCAGCAGGTCGCCCTCGTCCACGAGGCTCCCCAGCCGGGCCTGGAAGTGGTCCATGATGCCCGTAAACGGCGCGTTGATAGACGTAAACTTCAGGTGCGTCTTAGCCAGCGAGACGTCGGCCTTAGCCTTGTCAAACTTGGCCTTAGCCAGTGCCAGCTCATTTTTCGATACGATATTGCTGTCGGCCAGGCTCTTGGTGTTCTTGTACTCGATGCCTACGTAGTTGGCTTCGGCCTGTGACTTCTGCAAGTCGGCGTTGTACACTAGCGGCGTAATCTGAAACATCGGCTGGCCTTCCCGCACCGTCTGGCCCTCGTCCACGAAAATCTTTTGCAGGTAGCCTTTTTCCAGCGCCCGCAGGTCGATGTGCTGGTAGGCGTGCACCTGGGCCACGTATTCCTTGGTGACAGTCGTGTCCTTTTGCAGGGGACTAGTAACTAGTAGCTTGATTTGCTCCTCTTTTTCTTCTTTTTTCTCGGCGCAGCTCGTCACGCCGTAGCACGAGGCAGACAAGCCCATGAACAAGAACAGTCTTTTCATAAAAGCGGTAGATGCCATAGTAGGCAAGCGGTTATCCCGAAAGGTGTAGTGAAACAAGAAGCGTAGTGCGGCCAATGGCTGGCACTCCCGCCATGTGCAGGGCCGGGTGCCGCGCCCACCAGCCGCGCTAGCTGCTGAGCGTTGTGGCAAGGTCCCGAAATCCAATAGATGGTGCTGCAAATAGAGTTTTTACATGCTTCGTAGCCAGCGCGGTGCAGCGAGCTGCGGCACCCCAATGTACCAGTAATTCCAAAGAAGAGCGGTAGATGAGAACACGGCGGCGGGAATAGGACGACACAGGGAAAAGGTGTCGGCTGGCTGGGTATTACAAAATAATGACCAGTACCTTGAAGCTATTATGAAGAAATGGCTTCGCAAGACGAATTATGAAGAAATTTTTAAAACATATAGTTTTATTTATAAAATTGATTTTCAGAAAAATAAAACCAACAGTTTCAAAAATAAATTCATAAAACCCCATTGTGCCCAGCTATTGGCCGGTAAGCAGCCGCGCCGCAACGGCCCCCGACCGCGTACCGAGGGTCGTCGTGGCGCGGCTGCTTACCGGCCGCCATCTTACTCTATAAATTTGTACCTAAGACTGGATGCCGCCCTTGCCGCTGCGCGAATGCGAGTAAGTAGGCTGCTTACACTAGCAAGACAAGGCTGCCAGCATTGTCCGCGCTGCCAACTGCCCACTCACTAGCGCCGCCTCTACGGTGCCCGCCGCCGGGCCTTCGTATACTGCCTCACCCGCAAAAAAAAGCGTGTTGGCTACCGGCGTAGCTAGGGTAGCCCGGGCAGCGAGCGCCCCCACGGTAGGGTAGGAGTAGGCCCCATAAGTATGGGGCTCAGCTGCCCAATTTCGAACGTAGCTACCGCGTAGGTGGGCGTACACAGTGGCTGGGGACACTGCCAGCACGCTGGCTAGCGATTCGAGGGCGAGCGCTAGCACCATGTCGTTTGAAGCGGCGTGCAGTTGGTGCGCCGCCGGCCCTGCCAGCCAGCCGGTGAGTTGGGTCGGCATATCGGGCAGCTGGCACCACCAGGTTGGAATCGGCGCATCAGAAAGCAAAAACTCTAATTCAGGCAGGCGCTCTTGCCAAAAGGGAGTGTCGAATTCCAATGCTACCTTAATAACGCTGCCGAAGCCGAGCTGCTTCGCGGCCGCCCGGTGGGCGGTAAGCTCCGGTATAAAGCGCAAATGCCCGGCCTCGTCATTATTACGTTGCCATATGCCCAGCGGCACTGTGCAAAGTACCTGCCCTGCCTCGTACACGGCACCAGTACCGGTCACAGCCCGAACCTGACCCTCCTGCCAAGCGAGCTCCGTAATTGTAGTCGCCAAGTGTAGCGCAACTCCCGCTGCCTGCACCCTAGCGGCCAGCCAATCTAGGAGCGGCCCGTAGCCCCCCACGGGTCGCAATGATTCATCCACGCCATCCGTGGCCCATTCCTCGCGCAAAGCCCAGGCACTGACGCGCCGAATATCGGCTGCGTCATACCCCTCGGCAAATTGCGTTGCCATAGCACGCAGGCGAGCGTATTCGTCGCCCGCAAACTCTTGTGCCAGCAAAGTAGCCAATGGCATATCCTCCGTCAGGTGAGCCATTTTTTCCAAAAGCAGCGGTAATTCTTCAAAGAAGGCAGTGTCAGGCTGCACAATCCCTTGCTCAAGCATGTACGTCCGTCCAGTGGCTACCTGCCAGTCGATACCAGCTTCCAGTAATAATGCCCGGGTCACGGGCGCTTCCCCGTGCAGAAATTCTGCGCCTGCCTCAATGGCCCTTTTAAAGCCAACGGGCTGCAACGTGTGTACCCGCCCACCAACGCGCTCACGAGCTTCCACCACTACTACTTGTTGGCCCGCGGCAGCGAGCTCGTAGGCTGCAAGCAGCCCGGCGGCCCCGGCGCCGATTATAAGAATTGGGGTCTGATATGTGTGATTCAGCATGCGAAACTGTAGAAGCTGTGTAGAAAGCGCTTTCAAGGGTCTAGCTGGAAGTGGATTGAAATAGCCGGTGTACTGGCTCTATCACCAGCTACCACTTCCTACCTAAGGTCCTTTGTAAGCTAGTAATGCTGCTATGAAAGCCGAAGTCCCAGCCGGTGGTTAGCCCGAAGACTCGGTCGATACTTACTGCTACTGCTCCGCCGAGAGAAGGATACGGCAGTGCATAGCGTAATAAGGCTGCTCTAGTATCCTCGTTATTCCAGCAGAACTGCTCTCAGCTGGTGTAAAAGGGCTCCCATAAAAGCAGCAGAGCCGCATAGTGAGTTGAAACAGCTCGCACCGTCAGGGTAGGTTGCAAATTTTACAACCTGCCTCGCTCAAAATAAAACCTTGATAAATAATGAGTAATGGTGCATCTAAGGGAAAGTCCACGACAAATCAGCGCTTGTGATTTGTTTTTTCGAAAAAAGTCAGTACTTTTGCACTCCCAATCGCAACCGGCGGTTTGAAAAGCACTCGCAAGGCACTCTTTGTCAGGCCAAGCTTAGCATCCCGCTACTGTGCCAAACACAGCGGCTTCAGAAAAAAAATCACCTTCGAGGTTGCGGAGTCAAAAAAAAGTCTTACCTTTGCAGCCCGCTTCAACCGGAGGCGGTCAACAGGCCACCCAGACGAAAAGAAAAAGTTAAAAATTTTTC
>CAJYVK010000135.1 GCA_913778455.1 uncultured Hymenobacter sp.
GGAAAATTCTGCTTCACCGCTAAGGTGCCCGGCACCAGGTTTACGCAGGCCGAATACTTGTACAGGCCCACGTACACGAGCCAGATCAGGAACTCAAAAACGAGGGGGAAGCGGCTAGGCCGCGCGGCGTCTTGTTGCATGGGGCGAAGGTGGCGGGTTTGGGCCAACCCAGGGCCAGCGCCGGGGCGGAATTTCGACTAAACGGGAGATTTTTTCGACTAAAAAACGGCGGGTTGAGCTTGGTCGAAATCGGCCCCGGCGTGGTCGAAAAAAGTGGAAATGGGGCAGTACGGGGCCGTTGCTTTGTCCCATTCCCAGCCGGTTGGCGGCCGGGAGTCACGCTTCCCGCACCTTTTCGCCCTGCGCCATGAACCACGCTTTCACCTCCCTGCTCCTCACCGGCACCCTGGCTTCGGCCGCCTCCCTGGCTACTGCCCAAACTGCTCCTGCATCCGCCGCTACCAAGGTGGCCACCGGCTCCCTGGCGGGTACCGTGGCCGACAGCGTGTCGCGCCAGCCGCTGGCCTTCGCCACGGTAGTGCTGCGCCCCACCGCCGATGCCAAGAACGTCCTGAGCACCGTGACGACCGACAAGGGCTCGTTCAGCTTCGCCGGGCTGGCGGCCGGTGCTTACGCGGTGGAGGTGCGCTACCTGGGCTACCGCCCGGGCCGGCCCACGACCGTGACGGTGGGCACCGGCAGTACCCCGGCCGTGGCCCTGGCGCTGGCCCCCGAGCGCCACGCCCTGGCCGAAGTGAAGGTGACGGCCACCAAGCCCTTCATTGAGCAGCAGGCCGATAAGCTGGTGCTCAACGTGGCCGCCAGCCCCCTGGCCGCCGGCGGCACCGCCGCCGACCTGCTGGGCCGCGCCCCCGGCGTGCTGGAGCAGGGCAGCGGCTACCAGCTGCGCGGCAAAACCGTGACCGTGATGCTCGACGGCAAGCTCACCAACCTCAGCGGCGACGAGCTGAAAAATATGCTCAGTGCCTTGCCCGCTAATACGTTGGATAGAGTCGAACTCGTCGCCAACCCCTCGGCCAAGTACGATGCCAGCGCCAGTGCCATCGTAAACCTGGTGACGACCAAGAGCCTGAAATTCGGCACCAACGGTACGGCGACCCTGGGCGCGGGCACCGGCCGCTACGGCCGCTACAACGCCGGTCTCAACCTCAACCACCGCACCGAAAAGCTGAACGTGTATGGTGGCCTCGACCGCCTCGCCAACCAAACGTACAGCAGCACCAGCGCCGTGCGCGAATTGAGCGCCGAGCGCCAACTCACCGAAAGCAGCCTCGAAACCCGCCGCCTCGAAACCAACAACCTCCGGCTGGGCTTCGACTACGATTTAAACAAAACTACCTCGGTGGGCGTGCTGGTGAAGGGGATGCTCACCGACCGTACCCGCGCCGCCGAAAGCCAGGCGCAGCTTAGCTCGCCGCAGCCGGCTACGCTGGTGCGCCTGGCGGGCGCGTCGCAGGTGCTCAGCTCGGCGGTGAATGCCTATTACAAAACGAGCCTGGGCAAGGATAAGACGCTGCGCGTGAGCGCCGACTACTTCGGCTACGCCCGCGATAGCCACAACGACTACGCTACCAGCGTCCTCGCCGCGCCCGCCGACCTGCTGCGCGACAATTCGCCGGCCCGCAACGCGGTGCAGTCGGTGATGGCCGACTACTCGCAGCCGCTCTACGAGGGCACGCTCGAAGCGGGGCTGAAGGCCATCTCGACCACTACCGACAACGACATTCGCTGGGAGCAGGCTCCCGCCGGCCAGCCCTGGACCACCGACCTCGGCAAGACCAACCACTTCGTGTACCGCGAAAACGTGCGGGCTGCCTATGCCACGTTCAACCGCAGCATTAAAAAAGTGACCCTGCAAGTGGGCCTGCGAGCCGAGCACACCAGTACCACCGGTACCTCGCTCACGACGAATCAAGTCACCGAGCGCCAGTACCTTAATTTCTTTCCCAGCGTGTCTGCGCAGTACAGCCGCTCCGAGAAAACGCAGCTCGGCTTCTCGTACAGCCGCAAGATTGAGCGGGCGCAGTTTGGGATCGTCAATCCCTTCCTGACCTACATCAGCCCCTACCGCTACGCGCAGGGAAACCCGGCCATTCTGCCCTCACTCTCGCACAACCTGGAGCTGAGCTACACCTACGGCAGCCTGCTCTCGGCTACCGTGAGCTACACCCGCTACAGCAACGTCATTACCGAAAGCTTCACGAAAGACGATGCCACGCAGGTAGTTACCAATTCCTTTACCAACTACCCCAGCGCCGACCAGCTCGGCGCGACCCTGACCTTGATGCAGCCGCTGCTGCATAATAAGTGGCAGACCGTGACCACCGTGGGCGTGCTCGCCGCCCAGGTGCAGGCTGGCCCCGGCACCATCGGTGTGGGCAAGTCCAGCCCCGGCGCCTACCTATCCAGCAACCATACGCTCACGCTGCGCCCCGGCCTCAAGGCCGAAGTAGCGGTCTCCTACATGTCGCCCCTGACTTTCGGCGGCATGGCCATCCGGTCGAGCTACAGCACCAACGTCGGCCTCTCGTACGCCGTGCTCAAGGGCGCGGGTACCCTCACCCTCAACGTGACGGACGTGTTCAACACCCAGCGCAGCCGCTTCGACGTGCTGGCCGCCGGCATCAACTCGCACAACGTGAATAAGCTGGAAAGCCGCTTCGTGAAATTGAATTTTAGCTACAAGTTTGGCAATCAGAAAGTGAAGGCCAGCCAGCGCCGCGAAACGGGCGTGGAAGCCGAGAAGTCGCGCATGGAGTAGCGCGGGCTTTCGGTCCGGGAATGAGCGCGACTGGTGTTGAGTTGGCAGGTTTACCCGCGGGCTGAAAGTCTGCGCTACGTGGGTAAACCTACCTTTTTGGTAGATAACATGCGGCCGCTGGGTACAGTTGGCCGCATTTTCGCGTTTAGCCGTAATTGGCCAGGCGGTTACTTTTGCCCCTGACCCCTAATTACCTCTTCCTGATGCGTAAGATTCTCTTTGGCTTCCTGCTCTTTCTGGTGGTGCTGGTGGCGGCGCTGGCAGCGGCTCCCTTTCTCTTCAAGGATAAGCTGCGGGCCCTGGCCGACAAGCAAATAGCCCAGCGCGTGCGCGCCCAGGTGCAGTACAACCCCGCCGATATCGACGTGACGCTGCTCAGCTCGTTTCCCGATTTGTCGCTCAACATCAAGAACCTGCGGGTGATTGGCGTCGATTCGTTCAGCCGCGATACGCTGGCCTACCTGCCGCAGCTGCACGTGGGTCTCGATTTGATGAGCGTTATCAAGGGCCAGCAGATTGACATTAAAACCGTTAAGCTCGACCAGCCCGACATCGCGGTGAAGGTGCTGAAAAGCGGCCGGGCCAACTGGGACATCATGATTTCGGATTCGGCCGCCGCGGCCAAGGGCCAGGATACCAGTGCCGTTAACCTGGCCATCCAGGGCTGGGAAATTACCGACGGCCGCCTGCGCTACGACGACCGCAGCATCCCCTTCCGCATGGATGCGCGGGGCATCAGCCACACCGGCAAGGGCGACTTCGCGAAGAATATCTTCGACCTGACCTCGAATACCAAGATTGCCAAGCTCACGGCCAACTACGCCGGGGTTGACTACTTGACCGACAAGCAGGTAGACGCCGACGTAGCCCTGGCGATGGACCTGAACAAAAACCTCTACACCTTCAAGGAAAACCAGGTAAAGCTGAATGACTTTCCGTTCAGCTTCGCGGGCGCGATTGGGCTGCCCAACGCCACGGACATTACCTACGACATCACCTTCAAGGCGCTGCAAACTGATTTCAAAAACATCCTGAGCCTGGTGCCGGGCGTGTTCAACGAGCAGTTTAAGGACGTGCAGGCCAGCGGGCAGGTGGCGTTCAACGGCTACTATAAAGGGGTGCAAAACAAGCTGCGGATGCCCGGCTACGGCGTGAATCTGACCGTGACCAACGGCCGCTTCCACTACCCGCAGCTGCCGCAGGAGGCTCGCAACATCAACGTGGCGATGGTGGTGGACAACCCCTCGGGCTTCACCAACAACGTGAAAGTCAACGTGTCGAAATTTCACCTCGACCTGGGTACCAACCCCGTCGATGGCAACGTGACCGTCGATGGCCTGGAGCCCATGAAAGTCGATGGCCGCGTGAAAGCCAACGTGAACCTGGCTGAGGCGCTGAAAGTGTACCCGGTGGCGGGCATCGTGGCGCGGGGCCAGTTTTTCGTGGATGCCGTGGCCAAGGGCATCTACTCCAAAACCCAGATGCCGGTGGTGAACGCCGCCATTAAAATGACCAACGGCTACGTGAAGTCGGATAAGTTTCCGGCCCCGGTCGAGGATATCAACCTGAGCGGCACGGTGGTGAACAAGACCGGGCAGGTCAACGACACCTACGTGAATTTGCCGCAGTTCCACATGGTGCTGGAGGGCGAGCCGCTCGACGGCCGCCTCGCGGCTCACAACATCAATTCGCCCATCTTCGACGCCAACGTGAAGGGTACGGTGGACCTCACGAAGATGACCAAAATCTTCCCGCTTGAGGGCATGACCGTGACGGGCCGGGTGAGCGGCGACATCGCCGCCGCCGGCAACATGGCCGACGTAGAAGCCGGCCGCTACCAGAACGTGAAAGCCAGCGGCGCGGTGCAGGCCAGCAACGTTACCTACAAGAGCAAGGACTTGCCGCAGGGCGTAAAAATCAGCAGCGCGGCCGGTACGTTCAACAACAACCAGATCAACATCCAGAGCCTGAACGGTACGGCCGGCAGCTCCGACTTCGCTGCCAACGGCACCGTGAGCAACTACCTGGGCTACCTCTTCACGCCGGGCCAGCCGTTGCGCGGCACGATGAACGTAACCTCGCACAACTTCAACGTGAACGAGTTTATGGTGGACCCCGTGACCGAGAAGGCCACGCCCGGCGCGGTAAAGGCCGCCCCTACCAAGGCCGATGGCGTGGTGCCGATTCCCAAATTCTTCGACCTGGTGCTGAACAGCAAGGTTGATAACGTGACCTACGACAACCTGAAGCTGCAAAACGCCACCGGGACCGTAACGGTGAAAAACGAAGTGGCGACGCTGAAGAACCTCACTTTCAATACGCTGGGAGCCACCTTTGGCACCACGGGCAGCTACAACACCCAGGATTTGGCCCACCCCAAATTCGACCTGGGGCTGAACATTCAGAACCTGGATTTCCAGAAGGCTTTCAGCTCGTTCAACACCGTGAAGGCGCTGGTACCGCTGGCCTCGGTGGTGCAGGGCGTGTTCAATACCAAGTTTTCGGCCAGTGGCGAAATGGGCCAGGATATGCTGCCCAAGCTGAGCAGCCTCACTGGCGCGGGCTTGTTCGACATTGTGAAGGCCAGCGTGTTGCAGTCGCCGGTGCTGAGCCAGATTTCCAGCCTCACGACCCTACCCGAGCTTAAAAACCTGCAAGTGCTGAACAAGGTGGTCAACGCCCAGATTGTGAACGGCAACTTTGTGGTGAAGCCCTTCGACCTGACGGTGGGCGACGTGAAGATGACGGTGGGCGGCTCCAACAGCTTGGCGGGCCTGCTCTCGTACGTGACGGCCATCAACGCGCCCACCGGCAAGCTCGGGAGCGCCGTGAGCAACAAGCTCACCCAACTCACCGGCGTGCAGAACATCCAGGGTACCGACCGGGTGACGCTGGGCCTCAACATCGGCGGCAACATCGCCAGCCCCGTGGTGAAGCTCACCAGCGGCAGCCTCAAAGATCAGGGCAAAGCCATCGTAACCAACGTGGTAAAAACCAAGCTGACCGACGCCCTGCTGGGCCTGGCCACGAAGAATAAGGCCAAAACCGACAGCACCCAGAAAGCCACCGCCCAGCAAAACTCGCAGGAGCAGTTGCAGCTGGAAATTCAGAAAAAGAAGCTGGAAGCGCAAGAGAAAGCCCGACAAGCCATTGGCCAGGGACTAAATAGCCTGTTTGGCGGTCGCAAAAAGGCCGCCCCGGCCGTGGCCGACACGGCTAAGAAGTAGCCCAGCCAGCGCTGGGCGCCGCTGATTGGCAGTGTATTTGAAAGCAACGGCCCGACAACCACCTGGTTGGTCGGGCCGTTTGGCTTTTTCCACTCGCTGCTATCTGACTTATTATGAGAAATTATCAGCTGTTGGCCCTGGCTAGCGCCGCGCTGCTGAGCCTGGCGGGCTGCGCTAAAAAATCGTCTGACGAGGCTAGCGCTGGCGCGGCCAAGCTCGAAGTGCGCCTCACCGATGCGCCCGGCAACTTTAAGGCCGTGGTGCTCGATGTACAGCAACTCGAGGTGCACCTCAAAGATGAAGGTGACCCCAGCGGCTGGCAAACGCTGGCCTTCACGCCGCAAGTCGTGAACGTGCTCGACTACGTGAATGGGAAGTCGGCCCTGCTGGTAAGCACCGACTTTGCGCCCGGCGACCTCAAGGAGGTGCGCCTTATCCTGGGCCCGAGCAGCTACGTGGTGGGTACCGACGGCGATACCTACGCCCTCAAAACCCCCAGCGGCCAAACCGCTGGCGTGAAGCTGAAGCTCACCAACGTGACCTTGGCTGCGGGCGCTACTTACCAGTTGCTGCTCGATTTCGACGTGGCCAAGTCCATCGTGGAGCGCGGCAATTGGAAGGCCGGCAACGACAAGAAGGAGCGCTATCTGCTCAAGCCCGTCATTCGCCTCGTAGCCCAGAGTCTGCAAGGCGGCCTGCGTGGCACCGTGACGCCGGCTGCGGCCCGGCCGCAGATACTGGCCATTCGCTCGTCCGTGGTGGGCCCCGACACGGTGAGCACCTTCGCCGATGCTTCGGGAGCTTTCCAGTTGAGTGGGCTACCGGCTGGCACCTACCAGGTGCAGTATTTCCCTACGGTGGCGGCCCCAGCGGGCCAGCCAGCCTACAAAAACGCGGTGCTCACCGGCATAACGGTGACCAACGACAAGGTGACGGAAATCGTCGGCGCTACGGCGCTCAACTGATCGCCCGCGCAGGGTTGCCAAGCCACCAGGGCCCTTCTTCACCCAGAGAAGGGCCCTGGTGTTTAGGAGGCTAGCTCAGCTGCTGCACCACGGCCAGCAGCTCGTGCTGGGTGGTGCGGGTGGCATCGACCTCGTACCAGGCATTCACCTGGGCGATGATTTCCTTCGTCGGCGTTTCGCGGGCTTTCAGTTCTTGCATCAATGCTTGCAAAGGCGCGGGGCGCGGCCCCCACACGGCCGCCTCGGTGCGCGTGTCGGTATGCAGTACCACGGCGATGGGCATGGCCCGGCCGCCGTTGGTGAGGTAGCGGTCGATGAAATCGGGGTGCGCGTCGCGCAGGAAGTAGCGGGTGGTGAGGTGGCCGCCGCTGGCCTGGGCTACGGCCTCCAAAAGTGGCACGGTGTGCGAGGCATCGCCGCACCAGCCCTCGGTGATGATGGCCCAGGTGTAAGACTGCGTGAGCTGGCCGAGGGCCGCCCGCAGCTCGGGCAGCAGGGTAATGGCGGGCGCTTCGCGGTCCATCCGCGCCACGCATTCTTGGTAATGGGGCAGCAGCTTGGCCAGGTGCGGGTCGGGATTGGGCGTGGCCAGCGCCTCGTTGATGTGCTGGCGATAGGCCGGGTAGGAGAGGCCAGTGGCAAACTGCTCGGGGGTGAGCACGGGGGCGGGGGCGGACATAAGCTGGAGAGATGAGAACCCCGTTAACGAAAATATTATTTGCCCCGGCGATTTTCAGCCAGCAAAAACCGTGCACCACCCTACCCCCAGGCTGGCTAAGGGAGTGAAGGCCAGCCGGCAAGGGGCAACTCCCCACTGGCCAGCCCGTTTCGGATAAACGCGCAATAAGCAAGCCAAAGCTCCTCCGTATTGCGTATAACCCTTGCTGCAAACAGTAAGTAGTCAGTAGTTTTGCAATAATTTTCATCTTTTCTTCATTTAAGCTATTGGCGGCTTGCTGGCTTTGAAGCTGGCCGCCGCCGCACTCGCTCACTACCCGCTTCTTCTCTATTCTATGGCTCACCACGCTACGGCCGGCTTGCCGCCACCTACTCCCTGGCAACGTCTTATTCGCATGCTCGACACCGAGCGCGAGACGATTCGCTACATTATCTTCTACGCTATCCTCACAGGGCTCATCAGCTTGTCGCTGCCGCTGGGCACGCAGGCCGTGTTCAACCTGGTTTCAACGGGAGCCGTGTTTAGCTCGACTTACATCCTGGTGGCGGTCGTGGTGGGAGGCGTGCTCCTGGGCGGCATTCTGCTGGTGGGCCAGATGACGCTGGTCGAGGCTATCGAGCAGCGCATTTTCGCTAAGGCAGCTATCGAATACGCCTACCGGCTGCCGCGCATCAAGCCCGAGGCGCTAGAGGGACTGGATCCGCGCGAGCTGGTCAACCGCTTTTTTGACATCCTGACCGTGCAGAAGGGCCTGACCAAGCTGTTGGTCGACGTCATGTTTGCGGTGCTCCAGATTTTGATGGGCGTAATCGTGCTGTCCTTCTACCACCCTATTTTTATCGGGTTTGGGCTGTTCACCATCCTGGCGCTGATTTTCGTATACATGCTTAACTATCAGCGTGCCCTGCGCACGAGCATTGAGGAATCGGCCTACAAGTACGAGCTGGTAGCCTGGCTCGAAGAAGTAGCCGGCCGCCTCAACGAGGTGCGCGGCGACGATAAAGAGGAGCACAAAACGCTGGCCCGTGCCGACGAGCTGACGTCGGAGTACCTGCACGCCCGCAACGGGCACTTCCGCATCCTTAAGTCGTACTACGCCTACGGGATTGCGCTGCGCACTATTCTCACGGCGGGGCTACTGATCGCGGGGACGCTCTTCGTGGTGTCGCGCCAGATGACGCTCGGTCAGTTCGTGGCCGCCGAGGTACTTATCGTGATGATTAGCGGCTCGATAGAAAAACTGATGACGAGCATCAACACCATTTTTGACGTGCTGACGGCGGTAGAAAAAGTAGCCGCCGTAACCGACCTACCCATGGACGAGCACAAGAATTCCATCGCCTTCGAGAATGCTTAATATTTCCAATCAGAACGTTATCGACGAGGTGTGGGAGCACGTGCCCCGGCAGACGCGCCCCGAGCTGCTGCGCACTTACGCCAGCCGTAAGATGGGTCGCATTCTGCTGGTAATCGGCATCGCGTTCCTGGTTATCCTGTTCTTACCCTGGCGGCAGACCATCGAGGGCTTTGGTACGCTCACGGCCCTCACGCCCCAAGACCGGCCCCAAAACATTCAAAACCAAATAGCCGGCCGAATCGAGCACTGGAACGTGCGCGAGGGCCAGCTCGTGCACAAGGGCGACACGCTGCTCATGCTGTCGGAGGTAAAAGACGAGTACTTCGACCCCAACCTGCCCGAGCGCCTGCGCGAGCAGCTGGCTGCCAAGCAGGGTAACGTAACCGCCTATCAGGCTAAAATCAACGCCACCGATCAGCAGATTGCCGCCCTGCGCGCCACGCTGGAAGTGCAGCTCGAATCCGCCCGCAATAAAGTAGAGCAGGCCCAAAATTACCTCAACAGCGACCGGGCCGACCTAGTGGCCATCACCCGGTTTTACGAAACGTCGCGGGCCCGGCTGCTGCGCTACGAGGAGGGCTACAAAAACGGCCTGTTCTCGCTCACCGACATCGAAACGCGTCGCCTCAAGCTGCAAGAAGACCTGGCTAAGGTTACTTCGCAGCGCAACAAAGTGAACACCAGCGTTCAAAATCTGGCCAACGCCCGTATTGAGCTGGCCAACCTGCGGGCCAAGTACGCCCAGGACTTAGCCAAGGCCAACTCCGACCGCAGCACGGCCGTGGCCAGCCGCGAAATCTACGAGGGCGAGGTAGCAGCCACCCGCAATAAAATTGCCAACGTGGCCGTGCGCCGCGACCTTTACGTAGTGCGGGCTCCCCAAACGGGCTACATCGTGCGGGCCCTCAAGGCAGGTATCGGCGAAACCATCAAGGAGGGCGAGAGCATTGCCACCTTGCAGCCCGAGTCGCCGGCGCTGGCCGCCGAAATCTACGTGCGGGCTATGGACGTGCCGCTCATTCAGCGCGGACGCACGGTGCGCTTGCAGTTCGAGGGTTTCCCGGCCATTCAGTTTTCGGGCTGGCCCTCGGCGGCAGTAGGGACTTTCGGCGGCGAGGTTACGGTGATTGACGTAGTGAACAGCCCCGGTGGTAAGTATCGCCTGCTCGTACGGCCCACCCAGCCGATGGCTGGCGACCAGCCCTGGCCCCGGCAATTGCGCGTGGGCTCGGGCGTGCAGGGCTGGGTGATCCTCGACTCGGTACCCGTGTGGTACGAAATCTGGCGGCAGCTCAACGGCTTCCCGCCCACGCTCAGCAAAGAGCCCGACGTAACTCCTACCAAAGCCGACTCCGGCAAGGAGAAAGCCAAATAGGTATGAAAGCGCTTGTACTAACCTTTTTGACGCGGCTGGCGCGGCCCGACGCGGCGTGGCTGGGGGTGCTCCTGCTCGGGGTGCTGCTGGCCCGCCCCGCCCTGGCCCAGGACCCCGAGCTACCGGCCCGGCGCTCGGGCATCGAGACCGCCCCGCTCCAGACCTTGCAGCTCGACGAAATCCGGCCCGCCGACACGGCCAAGGTATTTTCGCTGCAAGACCTGGCCGAGCTCATTTTTGCCAATCACCCCATCGTGAAGCAGGCGGCCCTGCTTAGCGAGGAGGGCCGCAGCCAGGTGCTGCAAGCCCGTGGGGGCTTCGACCCCAAGCTGGAGGCGGATTTTCACCGTAAGCTGTTTGGCGGCACCGAGTACTACAATAACTGGGGCAACCAGTTGAAAGTACCCATCTGGCCCGGGGGCATCGACCTCAAGGCCAGCTACGACCGTTTTGTGGGCGTGTATACCAATCCCGAAACCCGCACGCCCGTCAACGGGCTGGCGGGCATTGGCTTGTCGGTGCCCATCGGGGCCGGGCTGTTTATCGATGCCCGTCGCAGTACCCTGCGCCAGGCTAAGGCGCTGCTAAGCGCGGCCGAGGCCGACCGGGTGAAGCAGATAAACGAAGTGTGGCTGCAAGCTGCCAAAGACTACTGGAACTGGTACTACTCGTACCAGCAAAATCAGCTCATCCGTGAGGGTGTGGCGCTGGCCAGCCGGCGCTTTGAGGCCACTGCCCGCCGCGCCCAGATTGGCGACCAGGCTCCCATCGACTCGGTAGAGGCCCAGATAACGGTGCAGGACCGCCAGGTGCAGGGCACGCAGCTGCTTGTGGAGCTGCAAAACGCTCGCCTGCTGCTCTCTAACCACCTCTGGAACAAAGACGGCCAGCCCGTGGAGCTGCCCGCCTACGCCGCCCCCCAATCGCCCGCGCTCGATACTGTTAGCCGGGCTCAGTACCAGCAGCTAGCCCAGCAGGCCGCCGTCAATCATCCCACGCTACTGAAGCTGGACGCCAAAATAGCCCAGTACCGCATTGAGGAGAGCTACCGCCGCGAAATGCTCAAGCCCAAGCTCAACCTGACGGGTACGCTCATCAGCCAAGGTGATTTTTACCGGAACGAAGTGCCGGGCTACTACAATTTTGGCTTGGACAACTATAAGCTGGGTGCGGATTTCGCCTTCCCGCTTTTCTTGCGCGCCGAGCGCGGTAAGCTCCAGTACGCCCGCATTCAACTCAAAGAATTTGCCCTGGAAAAGCAGCAGAGCCAGCGCACCATCGGTACGCAAGTAGCGAATGTATACAGCACGCTCAAGGCCTACGAGCAGCAGCTCCGCATCCAGGCCCAGGCCATCAGAAACCAGCGAATCTTGTTGCGGGCCGAGTTGACCAAGTTTGAATTGGGGGAGAGTACCATCTTCCTCATCAACGCCCGCGAGAGCAAGCTCATCGACTTGCGTATCAAGCAGGAAAGCCTGCGGTCCAGCTACGAAAAATCACGCGCCGAGCTGTACTACTACGCCGGCACTCGCTCCAAGACCGCAGATTAAACGGATTTAACGGATTGCGCGGATACGCCCGCCTCCGGCGGGCTGACTGAATGCTCCGCATTGGTTCGGGTTCGTTGCTGAGTTGCTCTCTTGCGCGTAACGAGTGATAGATAATTCACTAAAAAGGCCACCCATTGCCGGGTGGCCTTTTTTGGTGGTTTACTAGCTTAGCCAAGCCCGCCGCCGCAGGCAGGCGGGCGCATCTGTGAAATCCGTTAAATCCGTTAAATCTGCGGTTTATTCTGCGGTCCAGCCGCCTCCCAGTGCGCGATAGAGGTTTACGCTCTGCAGAAGCTGCGCCTGGCGGGCATCGGCTAGGCTGAGCTCGGCTTCGAGCACGCTACGCTGGGCGGTAATTATTTCTAAATAAGAGGCGTAGCCGGCAATAAACAGCTCATTAGAAGTCGCTACGGCCTTGCGCAATTGGTCTACTTCCTGGGCGCGGAGGTCGGCGGCGGCGCGGAAGTTTTCCAGGCCTTGCAGACCCACTACTACCTCGCGGAAGCCGGTTTGCAGCGTCTGTTGGTAGCGGTAATAGGCTTCGTAGTTGCTGGCGATGGCCTGGCGCAGGTCGGCGCGGTATTGGGCGCGGTTGAGGATGGGGCCAGCCAGGCCGCCGATGGCCCCGAATACCACCGAGCCGGGGTCGAGCAGGAGGTTGGTGCGGAAGGCGTTGAGGCCCACGTAGGGCGTGAGAGTAAGGCTGGGCAAGAAGGCGGCGCGGGCGGCATCGACCTCGGCGCGGTTGGCTTGCAGCTCCAACTCGGCCTGACGTACGTCGGGGCGGCGCAGCAGCGAGGTGGCGGGCAGGCCCGCGGCGAGGGTGGCGGGCAGGCTCTGGGTGGGCAACAGGCGGCTGCGCCGGATGGGCTGCGGGTAGCGGCCCAGTAGCTGATTGAGCTGGGTTTCGGTTTCGACGATGCGCTGGCGGGTCTCAAAAGCCAGGCTCTTGGTGCGCAGGGCCTGGGCGGCAAATTGCTGCACGGCCAGCTCGGTAACGCGGCCGGCCTGCTTCTGCACCTTGGTCAGGCGCAGGCCCTCTTCCTGGAAGCGGGCGTTGCGCTCCAGAATGGCCAGCTGGCTATCCAGCGTAAGGAGCTCGTAGTAGGCGCGGGCTACGTCGGCCACGACGTTGGTGATGACCAGATTGCGGCCCTGCTCCGAGCTGAGTACGCGCAGGTAGGCCGCCTTGCGGCGGCTCCGCAGTTTGCCCCAGATGTCAATTTCCCACGAGCTGCGCAGCCCCACGAATAAGTCGGGTACGAGCGGACCGGGAATCTGTTGGCGGCCATCGATATTGGGCGAGAGGTTGGTGTCGAAGTTGCCCACGCCGTTGAGCGTGTACCGGCCGTAGCGGTCGAGCGCCGCCGTGCCGGTCGCCGACACGGTCGGAAACAAGGCCCCGCGCCGCGCCAGGTACTGCGCCCGGAAAGTCTCGACCCGCGTAAGCGCCACCCGAAGATCCAGATTCTGGCGCAGGGCCGTGTCAATAAGACCTACCAGGGCGGAGTCGCGGAAAAACTGCCGCCAGGGCAGCGACCCGGCGCTCAGGCTATCGCTCGTGTTAGCGGCTTGATTGTAGGCTTTTGGAACGGGCGGACTGGCGGTAGGGTCGGCGGGGGTTGCGACGCGGCAACTGGCGGCGAGAAGAATTATAGAGCAGGCAATTAGAAAGCGCATGGCTAAGGGGATATTTTTAGCGGGCTGGCGTGGGGTATCTCGTCCCCGGCATCCGGCGGATGTAACACCAAGCTCCAGCTTGGTGCCTCGCTCGGCGGGCATAGCCGGACGCCTCACCAAGCTGGAGCTTGGTGTTACATTAATGGGCAACTAACTCACGCTCTGGCTGAGCCACCGGCTCCGGCGCATCCAAGTTTTTCGGCTTCTCGAAGCTGGCAAACAGCACGTACAAGCCCGGAATCAGCACCATGCCGAAGACGGTGCCGATGAGCATGCCGCCCGCCGCCGCCGTGCCGATGGAGCGGTTGCCGAGCGCGCCAGCCCCGCTGGCCATCACCAGCGGAATGCGGCCGGCGATGAAGGCGAAGGAAGTCATCAGGATGGGCCGCAGGCGCGATACCGCACCCTGCACGGCGGCTTCCAGGACAGTGGCCCCGGCGCGGCGGCGCTGCTAGGCAAACTCGATGACGAGGATGGCATTCTTACCCAGTAGACCGATGAGCATCACGAGGGCCACCTGGGCGTAGATGTTGTTTTCGAGCCCCAGCAGCTTGAGGCTGAGGAAGGCCCCGAAGACGCCGGTGGGCAGGCTCAGCAGCACCGGCAGCGGCAGCAGCAGGCTCTCGTACTGGGCAGCCAGTAGCAGATACACGAAAATGAGCACGATGCCAAACACGTAGAGCGCCTGGTCGCCGCTCAGAATTTGCTCGCGGGTCATGCCGCTCCACTCGTAGCTGAAGCCTCGCGGGAGCACGTCGGCGGCGACTTTTTCGATGGCCGAGATGGCGTCGCCCGAGCTGTGGCCCGCGGCGGCGTCGCCGTTGATCATGGCCGAGGTGTACATGTTATAGCGCGTGAGCTGGTCGGGACCGAAGACGCGCTCTAGCTTCACGAACGTGGAGAAGGGTACGAGCTCGCCGCGGTTGTTCTTGACGTGCAGGGCCAGCAGGTCGTCGGGGCGGCCACGGTACTCGGGGCCGGCCTGTACCATCACTTTGTACATCTGGCCGAAGCGGATGAAGTTGCTGGCGTAGTAGCTACCCAGCAGGGTTTGCAGGGTGCTCATGGCCTTATCTACGGTCACGCCTTTTTTGGCGGCCATGTCCTGGTCGATGTGGATGAGGTACTGCGGAAAGTTAGGGTCGAAGCCCGTGAACGCGCCGTTGATGGCCGGCGACTTTTGCAGGGCGGTGAGGAAGGTTTGCGACACCTTGGCGGTTTGCTGCAAGTCGCCGCGGCCCGACTTATCCAGCAGCCGCAGCTCAAAGCCGCTGCTGTTGCCGAAGCCCGGCACCGTGGGCGGCGGTAGGAACTGAATGTCGGCGTCGGCGATGCCCGCCGTTTTCTTTTCCAGCTCCTTAATTACGTCGGCCACCGACTGCTCGCGCTCGTCCCAGGCCTTGAGGTTGATCATGCCCATGCCGTAGCTGGAGCCGGCCACTTCGTTGACCAGGCTGTAGCCAGCCAGGGTCGAAACCGATTCTACCGGCCCCATTTTCTGGGCGATGCGCTGCACCTGGGCCAGTACGGCCTCGGTGCGCTCCACGGTGGCCCCGGCTGGGGTGGTCACGTTGATGTACACCATGCCCTGGTCCTCGGTCGGGATAAAGCCTGAGGGCAAAATGCGACTCACGCCCCAGGTTGCTCCGAAAAAGAGCAGCAGCGCCCCAATAGTCACTACGCGGCGGCCAGCGATGCCACCCAGCAGGCGCTGGTAGCCGCCGGCCAGCCCCTCGTACTTATTGTTAAAGCCTTTGAAGAACCGGCCCACGAGGCCCGTGCGCTCGCCCTCGTGCTGCTTGAGCATGAGCGCGCACAAGGCGGGCGTGAGCGTCACGGCGTTGACGCCCGAAATAACAATGGCGATGGCCAGCGTAAGCGAAAACTGGCGGTAGAACACGCCCACCGGCCCGTCCATGAACGATACCGGGATGAATACCGCCGACATGACCAACGTAATGGCAATCAGTGAGCTGCTGATTTCGTGCATGGCCTCGAAGGTGGCGCTGCGGGCGTCCATGTGCTTTTCCTCCATTTTGGCGTGCACGGCCTCGACTACCACGATGGCGTTATCGACCACGATGCCGATGGCCAACACCAGCGCGAAGAGCGTGAGCAGATTAATCGAAAAGCCCAGCATCTGCATGAAAGCCAGCGTGCCGATGAGCGCCACCGGTACGGCCAGCGCCGGAATGAGCGTGGAGCGCCAATCCTGCAAAAACAAGTACACAATGACGAATACCAGCAAGAACGCCTCCACCAGCGTGCGCAGCACCTCGTGAATACTGGCGTCGAGAAAGCGCGACACGTCGTAGGCGATGCTGTACTTCATGCCGGGCGGGAAGCTCGTGGCTTGTAATTCGGCCATGCGCTTTTTCACGTTGGCGATGACGTCGCTGGCATTGGAGCCGGGGCGCTGCTTGAGCATGATGGCCGCCGAGGGCTGCCCGTCGTTTTTCGACGACATGCCGTAGGTGAGCGAGCCAAATTCTACGTCGGCCACCGCCTTGAGGCGCAGTACCGAGCCGTCGGGGTTCGAGCGAATGACGATGTTGCGGTACTGGTCGGGCTCGAAAAACTTGCCGGTGTAGCGCAGCACGTACTGGAGCTGCTGGGCCGCGCCGCCCGAGCTTTCGCCCGACTTACCCGGGGCCGCCTCCACGTTTTGCGCCCGAATGGCTTCCACAATCTCGTCGGTACCCACGTCGTAGGCCGCCATGCGGTCGGGCTTCAGCCACACCCGCATCGAGTACTCACGCGAGCCCATAATCTCGGCAAAGCCCACGCCGTTGATGCGCTTGAGCTCCTGCAAGACGTTGATGTCGGCAAAGTTGTAGATAAATTTCTCGCCCGCCGTCTTGTCGTCGCTCGTGATGTTGAGGTAGAGCAGCATGGAGTTTACCTCCTTCTCGGTAGTCACACCAGCCTTAATTACCTCCTCGGGCAGCTCGTCGATCACGGTCGTGACGCGGTTCTGCACGCCCACGGCCGCCAGGTCGGGGTCGGTGCCCACCTCAAAGAATACCGTGATGAGCGTCACACCGTTGTTTGAGCTGACCGAGTTCATGTAGGTCATGCCCGGCACGCCGTTGATGGCGCGTTCCAGCGGCGTGGCCACGGCCTTGGCGCACACCTCGGCATTGGCCCCGGTGTACTTGGCCGTCACTGTCACCGAGGGCGGCACGATGTCGGGAAACTGCGTGATGGGCAGTGTGTACAAAGCCAGCCCGCCCAGCAGCACCAGAAACACGGAGATGACCAGCGAGAGTATCGGCCGGCGAATGAAGATATCGAACATAGAGCGTAGCGCGGACTCTGCGAGTCCGCACGTTAAGAGACATAGCGAAAAGAGATAATCAGCCGCTGATGAAGACGTTGCGCAACACACGCGGACTCGCAGAGTCCGCGCTGCGTCGGTTACTGCGCGGCCACGGCCAGCGAGTCCATCATCACGGCCTTGGCCTTGATTTGCTGCTTGTCGCGCAGCTCGGGCGCCCCTTCGTACACCACGCGCTCGCCGGGCTTCAGCCCATCCTTCACCACGTAGAAGTCGCCGAGGCGTGTCTGGGGCGTGAAGCTGCGGGTGTGCACCGTGCTATTCTGGTCCACCACGTACACGAAGTTTTGGTCCTGAATCTCAAACACGGCCTTTTGCGGCAGCAGTAGCGCGGTGGGTAATTGGCTGGTCAGGCGCACTTTGCCCGAGGCCCCGTGCTTGAGCAGGCGGTCGGGGTTGGGGAAACGGGCCCGCAGGGCGATGGAGCCGGTGTTGGGGTTGAACTCGCTCTCGGCCGTTTCGATGTGGCCGGTGAGCGGGTAGGGGTCGCCATTGGCGAGGGTGAGGCGTACCGAGTCGGAGTGCAGCTCGGGGTGCTCGCGGCGGGCCTTGCTGTAGTTCATGTAGCTGCCCTCCGCCACGTCGAAATAGGCGAATACCGAGCTCAAATCCGATACCGTCGTGAGCAGGGTACCTTCCTCCACCACGCTGCCCACCTTGAGCGGAATGCGGTCGAGCACGCCGTCGAAGGGAGCCCGCACCAGCGTGTAGCCCAGGCTGAGGCGGGCAGCGGCCACCCCGGCGAGGGCGTCGGCTACGCGGGCATCGGCCTCCTTCACCTTGCTCGTGGAGAGGGCCAGCTCGGTCTTCGCAATGATATTTTTATCGACCAGCAGGCGCACCCGGTCGCGCTCCACGCGCACGGCGGCGGCCTGGGCCTGGGCGCTGGCCACGGCCGCCTGGGCCTGGCTTAGCTTGTTTTGGTAAGCGCTGGCGTTGAGGCGGAAGAGCGGCTGGCCCTTCTTCACGGGCTTGCCCTCATCCACAAAAATCTGCTCCAGGAAGCCGGCCACCTGGGCCCGCACTTCCACGTTGCGCACGGCCTGCACGTCGGCCACGTAGTCGCGGTGCAGCTGCTGCTCCGAGGTTTTGAGCGTCACGACGGGTACCACGGGCGGGGCCTCGGCAGTGTCCTTTTCGGCCTTAGCCGAGCAGCCACCCAGGCCCAGCGCCAGTAAGCCCGCGGCGCTGGCCGTGGCGAGGTAATGAAATAAGGAGCAGCTATTCAAGGGGTTCATAAGAAAGAAGATGTACAAGCAAAAAGCCCCGGCCCGCTACTGGACCGAGGTGGTAGCCGTGGGCACGGGCTGCGGCGGGGTAATTCCGTGGGCGAGTAGGCTGTCCTGCTGCTGGTGGTCGGCCTGGCAGCGGGCCAGCAGCCGCTGGGTGAGGCGCAAGTCGGCCTCGGTCTCTTGCAGGTCGTCGTAGTCGGCGGCTACCAGCGGATGGCTGTACAGCAAAAAGCCGTTGAGTACCAGCGACAACACCAGCGCCCCTGCCAGCAGTACCGATAAAAAATTTAAGGACCGAAAGGGGCTACGCATGGGTGAGCAGGGCAGTGGCTACTGCCCGCAAAGCACCCCCGACGACATTAAAACGGTATGAGAACCGTATTAGAAAAGATGAAAATGAGGTGAGCGTACGGTAGCCGCCTCTTTTCAAAAATGTCACACCAAGCTCTAGCTTGGTGATGTGCTCGGCGGGCAAGTCCGGGCGCGTCACCAAGCCGGAGCTTGGTGTGACATTTAAGTAGGCTCCCACCCCAAGCCAACCTCACACCGGCAGCGCCGGTAGCCACACCGTGGCCGTAGTGCCCTCGCCCACCGTCGAAGCCAGCTCCAGCCGGCCGCCGTGGCGCTGCACAATGCGCTGCGTAAGAGGCAGTCCCAGCCCGTAACCGGGCCGCCCCACGGCCCCCGCCGCCCGGTACAGCGGCTCGTAAATGTGGCTCAATTCCTCGGGACTGAGCCCCGGCCCGGCGTCGATGACGCGCACGCGCAAGGTGGTCGAGTTCTCGTAAGCCAGCTCGGCGATTACCAAGCTGGTTGAGTATTTCGCGGCGTTGTCGAGTAAGTTGAGCAGGGCCGTGGTGAGTAGTTCGGCGTTGCCGGGCAACATGAAAATGTCGCCCTCCGGCGCGTAAGGCAGGGTGCCGAAGGCCAGCCGCAGCTCGCGGCCGGTGTACTTGGCGCGGGCAAAATCCAGCGCTTGGTTCAGGCATTCATCCAGCCGCACGGGAACGAACTCGGGCAGCGTGCCATCGGCCTTAGCCAGGGCTAATAGGCTGGCAGTGAGGCTTTGCAGGTGCCGAGCCGCGTCGAGCGAATGGGCCAAGCTCTCGCGGGCGGCGGGTAGGTTGTCGTCGTAGGCCAGGGCCGTTTCGAGGGTGCCGGTGAGGGTGGTGAGCGGCGTGCGCAACTCGTGCGAGGCGTGGGCCAGAAAGCTCTTCTGGGCCTCAAAAGCCTGCTCCAGCCCAGCCAGCATCTCGTTGAATACGCGGGCTAGCTGGGCCAGCTCGTCGCGGCCGTTGCCCTCCGACAGCCGCCGGCCCAGACTCTTGGCCGAGATGCGCCCCGCCTGCCGGCTGATGCGGGCCACCGGGGCCAGCGCCGCCCCCGCAAAGTACCACCCCGCCAAAATGGTGAGGGCCAGCGCCCCCACGTTGCCTACGAGCAGCAGTAACCCCAGCTGGTGCAGCCGAGCCCAGCCCACCTGGTCCTCGGCCGAGACAAAAATGCCGTAGCGCTCCCCCTCGTGGATGTACGCCATGCCCACCGCCTCGCGCTGCTGGCCGGTGGCGAAGGCCGTCGCTTGGTCGGGTCGCAGGCTGGCTAGCTGCGCCCGATTCAACGTCTGGTCGATATCGTCGGCACTGCTGTAGCGCAGGTCGCCGTCGGGGCCGTAGATGCTGATCTGCTCGTTGGTGAGCGTGAGTAAGTCGCGGCGACGCAAGCTGCCGAGCTTCCCGGTTTCGAGCTTGCCGGGGCGCACCAGTAGGCGGGCCGCCAGCGTGGCGCTCGTACCCATGCGGTGCTCGAAGCGCTGCGACCGCGTGCTGGCATTGAAATAATAAATAAACGCCGAGAAGCTGACCTGAATGGCCAGCACCACCAGCGTAAAGCGCAGCATCAGTTTGTTGCGAATCAGCATCTTCTAAAAGTAGCGCGGACTCTGCGAGTCTGCGTTCGAGTGCTCGGTACAAGCGCGGACTCGCAGAGTCCGCGCTACTGCTCACTGCTCGCGCATCACGTAGCCCATGCCCACCACGGTATGAATGAGCTTGGGCGAAAAATCGCGGTCTAGCTTCTTACGCAAATAGCTTACATACACGTCGATAACGTTGGTAGTCGTATCGAAATCCAAATCCCAGACGCGCTCGGCGATATCTACCCGCGATACGATGCGGCCCCGGTTGCGCAGCAGGTGTTCCAGCAGCGAATACTCGCGGGTGGTGAGGTCGATGCGCTGGCCGGCGCGGGTCACGGTTTTGGCGTCGAGGTCGAGGACGAGGTCGGCCATGCGCAGCTCGCGGCGCTCGCCGTTGGCTACGGCGTAGCGCTGGGTGAGGGCGCGGGCGCGCATGAGCAGCTCCCGAAATTCAAAGGGCTTTACCAGGTAGTCGTCGGCCCCGGCCGCGAAGCCGGCCTCTTTGTCGTCGAGGCTGTCGAGGGCCGTGAGCAGCAGCACCGGCACCCGCTGGCTACCTTCCCGAATGCGGCGGCACAGCTCCACGCCGTTCAAATAAGGCAGGTTGACGTCGAGGATAACGAGGTCGTAGGGTTGCTGCTCATAGAGCGACCAGCCGGTGCGCCCGTCGTAGGCCACGGTCACGTCGTAGCCCTCGTGCTCGAAGCCTTTCTTCACGAACGAGGCCAGCGGCGGCTCATCTTCAACCAGCAAGATTTTCATAAGTGCGACGGACTTCCCCGCTATACGGTCTCAACCAAAACAAGCTGCTCTACCCCGAGGTAAAGCAGCTTGTAGAACGGAGGGGCACTCCGTTTGGCACGAGGGAACACTCTGGTTAGAAACGGAGTGCCCCTCCGTTTTACATCTGCGGCTGCACCTGGCCGCTCATCTCGCGGCAGTAGGTGATGAAGTCGGTGTTGACGGGCTCCAGGCCGCCTTCGCGCATCTTCACGGCCACCTGGCCCCGGTGGTAGCTGGCGTGCACCACGCAGTGCGTCAAGATGTCGCTCACCTGCGAGTCGAAGGCATCGCCTTGCGAATTAGAATACTGAATGTGGCGGTGCAGCTCGGGGTCGTCGGCATTGGCGCAGAGCTCGGCAAACTTCTGCGAGGTTTGCTCGTGCCAGTGGTGCAGGCCCGCGAGGTCGTGCTCCTGCCACACTTTGAGCGGGCTGGCCGTACCGCCAAGGCGGGCAATCCAGATTGCCTGGGCATTGATAACGTGGCTGAAAATGCGCAGCGCCGCCTGCGGCAATTCCTTACCGGCCGCCGCCGATGAGTCGAGGCGGCGCAGCAGCGTTTCGTTGGCCCATACGTTGAAAACGCCGAGCTTGGCGATGGTATTAACCATGAGTGAGTTATGAGTTAGAAGTTAGAAGTTATGAGGGGAGAAAGCCTGCTCACAAATCAAAGCTACGGCTGGCCTGCGCCGTAGTACCGCAGTCATCAACTCATAACTTCTAACTCATAACTCATAACTTGCTATCAACGTGGATCTTGCCACACGAGCTGCTCGTTGGTGCGGCGTTTGGCGAAGTTGCCGCACTTGCCGTCGCCCTTGCCGGTGATGCCGCCCTCGGGGTGGCAGAGAATTTTGCCCTCCGCGTCATACAGGGTAGACTGCTGGTCGCAGCACGGGGCCGACTCGTAGTACACGGTTTCCCCCTCAAACTGGTAGCGCGAGATGCGAATGACGGGATTGCGCTTGCGGGTGGCCAGGATACCCTGAATGCGGTTTTGCAGCCACTGCGGCCGGGCGGCGCTGTCGAGGCGCATGTCGCGGGCGGGCACGGCATCAACGGTATTGGCGCTGGTGGGCGCAGGAGTGTTGGGCTGACTGACAAAGCCTTCGGCGGGGGGCGTAGTTGGGGTATTCACCACTACGTCTTGCTGGCACGCGCCGAGCAGCAGGGCCAGCACAGCAAAGGGGATAAACGAACGGCGCATACGAATAAGCGATAGAAAGGCGAGGGTAAATAGCCTTGCTTACGCCAATCAGGCCCAATGGTTAGCGCGGCCACAAGGCCCATATTTTGGGACCAAAGACCAGTGCCCCCACGGCCAGTGCCCCCAGCGCGGCCAGCAGTACGGCTCCGGCCGCCACGTCCTTGGTGCGGCCGGCCAGCGGGTGATAGTCGGGCGATACGAGGTTGGTGAGGGCCTCAATGGCTGTGTTGAACAGCTCGGCGGCCCACACGCCAGCCACGGCCAGCGCCACCAAGGCCCATTCGACAATGGTCAGTCGGAAATACAATCCCAGGCTCAGCACGACCGCCGTAGCTACGGCGTGAAACTGCAAGTGCACTTCCGAGCGCAACGCCGCGCCCACGCCCCGAAACGCGTGCCCGAAACTAGCCGCGCGGCGGCGCAGCAGGCCCGGCCGACCGGCCGGCCGGGGGCTAGCTACGGACATCGAACTCGGCAAAGGTAGTGCGGCGCAGCTCGGGCCACTCGGGGCGAATGATGCTGAAAATCAACGTGTCGCGGCGGATGCCGCCTTGCGTGGGACGGTGGCTACGCAGGGTGCCTTCCTCGGTGGCACCCATGCGGCGCATGGCCGTTTGCGACCGGTGGTTGCGGCTGTCGGTTTCCAGCTCTACCCGCTCGTAGCCCAGCTGGTCGAAGGCGTGGGCGAGCAGCAGGTGCTTGGCGGCGCGGTTGAGGCCGGTGCGCTGAAAATCAGTGCCCACCCAAGTGTAGCCAATGCTGAGCTTCTGGTTGTTGGGCTCGATATTGTAGTAGCTGGTACTGCCCGCCAGTCGCCCGCTGGCCCGGTCGATAATGACAAACGGGTAGCGCTTGCCGGCCTGGCGGTCGTGCACGGCCTGGGCCAGGTAGTCGGCCAAGCTCAGCGCATCGTCGGCGCGGGTGATGGTAAACTCCCAGATGGTAGGGTCGAAGGCAATGGCCTTTAGCTCCTCAAAATCGGCGGTATCGAGCGGGCGCAGGCGCACCCGACTATTTTCCAGAACGAGGTTTTGGGCAAAATCCATAGCGCAGTGGGCAGGGTGGTAGGCCGCAAAGATGCAAAAAAACCAAAAGCCGCCCGACACCAGGTCCAGCGGCTTTGAATTCTGGATAAAGTGCCAGAGCTAAAACGCGTACGTGTAGCCGGGGATGCTGACGGGATTGAGCCGGTAATACTCGCTGCCATCTGGGCCGATAAAATCCAGTTCGGCTTCGCCCGGCGCGAAAACTGGTCGTGCGGCCTTTCGGGTCTCCCGCGCAGCTTGGCGCAGATCGATTTTCTTAGAACGTTTCCCGGAAAATGTCTTCATAATGCGCGATGGTTTGCTGCTTGTGTGGCGGATTATCTGCTACTGCGCTGGGCAGCACGAAGATAGTACTGTTTTCTGGCTTAGTAATTACGGTGAAACGTTGCGGGTTGATTTTCAATTCCAGCATTTTGGTGTACAAGCGAAAGCGCTTAGTGCTCTCGTCAACTGTTTCGTCGAGCATAGCCGCTGCGATAAAGCCAAAACGTGCCTGTGAATCTTGCCGCAGTACTTCGGCAATAATGGCCAGCACCGTACCACCGAGCTTGCCCGCCGCGTGCTGATTCGTACGCAGCCGGTAGCGATACACGCTCTTAATCTTGGCGTAAAAATCGACCGTGTATAAGTGGTCGGGGTACTCCCGCACTTCCACCAAGTACTTGCGCCGCGAACTCGGCGAGTGCATAAAGAATTTGTATATCGACTCTGAGAGCCAGCTTGCTCGCCCCGCGGTGTGGTTGCGATTGCGCTACACGAGGCGATAGGGAAGGATGGTATTAAACACGCACTGATTACTAACTGGTAATCAAAGATAACGGGCATCCCGCTGACGCATTGGCCAGCCGGATGCCCGTTGGTAAAATAGCAGTGCGTGGCTAGGGGTTAGCCCACGTTAATCTCCCCCACCATGTCCTCGGGCTTCAGCCATTGGTCGAATTGCTCGGGCGTGACGTAGCCGAGCTGCACGGCAGTCTCCTTCAGAGTCGAGTGGTTTTTGTGGGCCGTCTGGGCGATTTCGGCGGCTTTGTAGTAGCCGATATGCGGGTTGAGGGCCGTCACCAGCATCAGCGACGAATCGACGTGCTTCTTGATGTTGGGCAGGATGGGCTCGATGCCCACGGCGCACTTATCGTTGAAGGCCACGCACACGTCGCCGATGAGGCGGGCCGAGTGCAGGAAGTTGTAGATCATAACGGGCTTGAACACGTTCAGCTCGAAATGGCCCAGGCTGCCGCCCACCGTGATGGCTACGTCGTTGCCCATTACCTGCGCCGCGACCATCGTCATGGCCTCGCACTGGGTGGGGTTTACCTTGCCGGGCATGATGCTGGAGCCGGGCTCGTTGTCGGGGATGTGCAGCTCGCCGATGCCGGCGCGGGGACCGCTGCTGAGCATCCGGATGTCGTTGGCGATTTTCATGAGGCTCACCGCCACGGTTTTGAGTGCGCCGTGGGCTTCTACGATGGCGTCGTGGGCGGCCAGGGCCTCAAACTTATTTTCGGCCGTCACGAAGGGCAGGCCGGTGAGCTCAGCGATGTGCTTGGCCACGTTTTCGGAGTAGCCGGCGGGCGTGTTGATGCCGGTGCCCACGGCGGTGCCGCCCAGCGCCAGCTCGCTCAGGTGAGCCAGCGTATTCTTGATGGCCCGCAGACCGTGGTCGAGCTGCGAGACGTAGCCCGAAAACTCTTGGCCCAGCGTCAGCGGCGTGGCATCCATGAAGTGGGTACGGCCGATTTTAACGATGTCCTTGAACTCGACGGCTTTCTTCTTCAGCGTGTCGCGCAGCTTCTCAATGCCCGGTACGGTGGTCTCAACCAGGATTTTGTAGGCCGCGATATGCATGGCCGTGGGGAAGGTATCGTTGCTCGACTGCGATTTGTTTACGTCGTCGTTGGGCGCCAGAAATTTCTTCTCGTCGCTCAGCAAGCCGCCGTGCAGCACGTGACCGCGGTAGGCGATTACCTCGTTCACGTTCATGTTGCTCTGCGTGCCCGAGCCGGTTTGCCACACCACCAGCGGAAATTGATCGGCCAGCTTGCCTTCCAGGATCTCGTCGGCCACGCGACCGATGAGCGCGGCTTTCTCGGCGTCGAGTACGCCTGCATCGCGGTTGGTGAAGGCCGCGGCTTTCTTGAGGTAAGCAAAAGCCTTAATGATTTCCTTCGGCATCTTGTTGATGTCCTGCGCAATCGGGAAGTTCTCGATGCTGCGCTGGGTTTGGGCGCCCCAGTAGGCGTCGGCGGGCACTTGCACCTGGCCCATGGTATCTTTTTCGGTGCGGAAGCTCATTCGGGTGAGGAGGTAAGGGAGTGAGGAGGTGATGGGGTGAGGAGGCTAGCACCAGCCAGCACGCCCACAAAAGTACGGCCTTATCCCAGTGGCAGGCAGCCATTGTTGCTTCTAGCCCGTAAGCCTTCGCACCTCTTTACTTCCTCACCCCCTTACCTCTTTACCCCATGAATACCCCCGATCCGCACACCGAGCCGCCCGTACCCACTGAAGGCAACGGTGCCCCCGACTACAGCCACGTCGAAGTAAAAACCGAAACCGACCTGCCCACGCCCGACAAAGCTGGTGGCAGCGCTACCGAGCCCGAGAGCGGGGGCGGGTACAGCGGGTAGCGTTTTTTTCACCGCGGAGGGCGCGGAAGAGTTCGCGGAGGAACGCGGAAGAAAAGCCTCCGCGCCCGTCCGCGAGCTCTTCCGCGCCCTCCGCGGTGAAAAAAATACTAGCTTAGCGGCATGGTCCTTTCCCGCTACCTCCTGCTCCTAGCCGCCGCCCTACCTGCTTGTCAGCCAGCAATTCCCACGGTTCCGAAGGCTACCTCTTACTTCCCCGCCCCCGAGACGGGCGTAAAAACCGGCGGTATCCAGGTAATTCCCATTACCACCCCCAAGGGTAAGTTCAATGTCTGGACCAAGCGCTTCGGCAACAACCCGCGCATCAAGGTGCTGCTGCTCAACGGGGGGCCGGGGGCCACGCACGAGTACTTCGAGTGCATGGAAAGCTTTCTGCCGCAGGAGGGCATTGAGTTTATTTACTACGATCAGCTGGGCTGCGGCAACTCCGACAACCCCCGCGATACCAGCATGTGGAGCCTGCCCCGCTACGTGGAGGAAGTCGAGCAAGTGCGGCAGGCGCTTAAGCTCGACAAGGATAATTTCTACCTGCTGGGCCACTCTTGGGGCGGTATCCTGGCTGCTGAATACGCTTTCAAGTACCAGCAGCACCTCAAGGGCCTCATTATCTCCAACATGATGATGAGCTGCCCCGCCTACGGCCGCTACGCCGACGAAGTGCTAGCCAAGCAGATGAAGCCCGAAGTGCTCCGGGAAATCCGGCAGATTGAGGCTAAAAAGGACTTCGGCAACCCCCGCTACATGGGCTTGCTGGAGCCCAATTTCTATGCCCAGCACCTGTGCCGCATTGTCCCCAATCCCGAGCCGATAACCCGCTCGATGGGCAAGCTAAACCAGTCGCTTTACGTGACTATGCAGGGTCCGAGCGAGTTTGGTATTTCGGGTAAGCTCACCACTTGGGACCGCACCAAGGACCTGCCCAAGCTCACCATCCCGGTTCTCAGCATTGGCGGCAAGTACGATACCATGGACCCCGCCCACATGGCCTGGATTGCCACCCAGGTTAAGCAAGGCGCGGCGCTCATCTGCCCCCAGGGCAGCCACATGGCCATGTACGACGACCAGCAAGCCTACATGACTGGCTTCGTCAATTTCCTGAAAACCGTGGACGACGGCTCTTTCAAAGCGGGTGCTAAGCTGTAGCCGTTACTCAAATACCACGGGCACATCTACCACCTGCGCGGCCCGGCGGCCGGCCGTGACGCCCGGCACCCAGGTGGGGCCTTCTTTCACCAAGCGGACAGCCTCGGCGTCGTAGTCGGGGCGTAGCTTGCGCACGGCCTCGGCCTGCTCAATTTTGCCGTCGGCCCCCAGGTGCAGGCGTACCAGTACCCGGCCCCGCTGGCGGCCCCCGTCGCGGCTGGCGGGCTCAAAGTCGGCTGCGCCTTTTTTCAAATACTCGCGCAGGGCCGCGTAGCCGCCGCTGGGGGTGGCAGGCAGCGCCGGGGGCGCGGGCATGGTAGCCCGCAGCGGTGCCCCTGACTCCAGCGCCGGGGCTCTTGCGACCTTGGGGGCTGGGGCCGCCAGCGGTTCGCGGTTCGGCTCGGGGCGGGCCAAAGCGTTCGAATCAGTAGCCACGCTTGGCGCGGATGCCGCCGCTGGCGCTGCGCTAGTGTAGTCGGCAGGTTGCTCCGGGCGGCCACTCAACGTGTTTGTAGGCGCGGCTGGGGTACGATCAGCAGTTACCGGCTCAGCTTTAGCGGTAACTGAAGGGTGTTTGCCGCGTCTACTTCTGGCCGTGCTGGGGGGAGCAGGATTATTTTCAAGCTCACGCTGGGCCGTAGTTGAAACGCTTTCGGTACTCAAGGCAGCGCGTTGAGCGGTGGTGGGCGTCGTCTCAGCATCTGTTGTCGGGCTGCTAGGCGCGGCGGGAATAGCTTGACGGCTGAGCGTTGCGGCCGGATACTGCGCCGCCACCGTAGTCGGAGCCTGGCGCCGTTGCTGCCAGGTCCACCAGCCCGCCGCTACCAGCCCCAGGATAAGCGCAGCGGCGGCCGCCAACTGCGGAGCCAGCCAGCGATGCCGCCGCGGAGCCGCCACCAACTGCCGGGCTGGGGCGGCCTGCTGCACTCGCTGACGCAGGCGCTGTTGCAACTGGGCTAAAGCTTGGTCGGTAGTGGCCGCCGGCGTTTGAAGCAGGCCTTCCAAAATATCGGCGCAGCGGGGGCAGGCCAGGGTGTGCGCCTCTACGCGGTGCTGGGCCGCCGGGGCCAGCGTGCCCGCCGCGTACTGGCGCAGCAGCGCCACCGGCAGGTGCGGGCCAGCCGGGGCGGTAGCGTTCAGCAGCGGGTTGGTCGGCAGCATGTTGAGTTAGGAGTTATGAATTATGAGTTATGAGTTGGGGAGGGCGGTGAGCTAGCTGGTTCTTTTGAAAAGCGAAAGTTCTAGGCTAACCCTGTTACACCTCGCCCTTCAGGCCCATTTCTTTGCTGAGCGTGCGTTTGAGCATCCGGCGGCCGTTTTGCAGGTGGCTTTTGACGAGATTGACGGCTAGGCCGGTAATGGCTACAATCTCCTGATACGATTTTTCTTCCAGATAAAACAGCTCCAGGCAGCGGCGTTGTTCGGGTGGTAGCTGGGCCAGGGCCAGTTCCAGGGCTTGCAGGTCGGCCTCGCGCTGGGTGGCTTCGTCGGTCTCAGCCCCGGCATCGGGCAGATGCCGGGCGGCGGCGTTTTCCACATCGGTAGCCTCGGGGAAAAGCACCAGCGGGCCGCCGCTGGCCGTGCCGCGCTGCCGGGCGCGCAGCTCCATAAGGCAAAAATTACGCGCCGTGGTGTAGAGCCAGGCGCCGAAATTATCGGGAGCGTGGGTGCGCAGCTTTACCACCAATTGCTCGAAAAGCTGCATTGCGGCGTCCTGCGCATCCTCGTCGGGCGGGGCCAGGTAGCGGCGGCACACGGCAAATACCTCGGGCAAGTGCCGCTCGTAGAGCAGCCCCAGCGCGGCCACGTCGCCATTCTGGCGGTAGCGAGCCAGCACCTCCTGGTCGGAGGCCAGCGCGGAGGCAGGGGCGGCAGAAGCACGGCGGCGGAAGAACACGGCAGCAAAATACGCCCCGCCGGCCCGTTGGGCCACAAAAAAAGGCCCGCGCCGGGGGCGCGGGCCTTTCGCGGAGCGGGCAGCTACTACTGATTGGCAGCGGCCTTCATGTTTTCCTTGGTCTGGCGGGCCGACTTGGCAGCGGCGTCGCCCATGGCGTTCATCTTGTCGCCGGCGGCGTCCATTTTAGCGTCCATCTTAGCACCGGCTTCTTTGGCGTTGGCTTTAGCGCGGTCGGCGGCAGCCTCCATTTTATCGCCGGCGGCGTCCATTTTAGCTTCCATCTTGTCGCCGGCCGCTTCCATTTTATCGCCAGCGGCGTCCATTTTAGCATCCACTTTGTCGCCCACCTGCTCGGCGCTGGGGGTGGTTACGGTGGTAGTGGTCGAGCCGTCGGCGTTTTTAGAGGTGTCGGTCGAGCAAGCGGTGAAGCTCAGGGCGATGGCGGCGGCAAACAGGGTTTTGAGCGAAGTATTCATGGGGAAGTAGGGAGGGGTAAGAAGTGAGATTACGGCCCTTAATTGCCAGGTGGGCAAAAGGTAACCTTGCACAGTACCACCCCGAATCAACTTTTTGCTCTCAGCCCGAGTATAGCCAGCTAATTTCCCCCTTTTCCGCCCATGGACTCTACCGCCACCACTCCGCATTCTACGCCGGCTCCCGAAGTGCATCTGCACGTTAGCGACGAGCAAAGCTCGGCCCTGCTCACCGATACGCTCAGCCTGCTCGGCCAGGGCCTGCCCAACGCCGACGGTACTACCGGCCTGCGTGAGCTCGAGCGCTGGGAAACCGTATTGGCCGCCAGCGACCGTCCTGGCCTGGCTAAAATCCGCCAGGAAGTGAAGCTGCTGCACCAGATGCTGGGCTCTAAAGACACGCAGAGCCACGAGGTCGCCGAAGTGCTGGCCAGCCTCGGGGCCGAAACCGCCAAAGTGGCTGAAGAGTCGGCCAATGGCTACTCCGATGCGCTGCACAATCTGAGCAAGCTGCTCATCAAGGCCAGCAACCTGCTCTCGCGCTAAGCCTGCGCCATCTCCCGCCGCACCTGCCCTGAGCCAGCCGAAGCCCTTGCCCAGGGGCTGCGGCTGGCTCTTTTGTGCCAGGGCCTGCTAAGGGTAACGTTCAGGCTCGCTACGGTGCGATAACTGACACGCTAATCAGCCTTTAGCAATAACCTTTCTGCCGTTGCCTCCCGTATAAGGTCAACTATTCGCCAGCCCCACCAGCCCGTCGCTCGTGGGGCTGGCGAGCGTTCATCCCTTCCAGTTTTCTATCATGAAGCATTTTTTCCTCTTCGCGGGACTTAGCCTAAGCGCCTTGGGCGCGCAGGCGCAAAAGGGCTCCTTTTACATCGGCGGGCAAGCCGGTTTCAACTCGACCTCGACCGACGTTGAGAACAACGGCAATACCATTACGACCAGCAAAAGCAACAACTACAGCTTTTCGCCCGAAGTCGGCACCTTTCTTACCAACCAGGTGCAGCTGGGGGTAGGCTTCACCTTCAGCGGCTCGCGGCAGGAAACGCCCAACGTGCGCCCCGCCTACAACACCCGCATCAATCGCTACGGCGGCACCGTCTACAGCCGCTATTTTTTCGGCGAAGGAATTTTCCGGCCGTTCATCGGGCTGAATGCCTCGGTGCTGCCCGGCAACAGCACTACCGAGTACGTTGGCTCTAGCACCACCAAGGCGACTACTCTCGACATTGGGGCTAACCTCAACGCCGGCTTTGGCTACGGCCTTACCAAGCGCGTGACGCTCGTGGGCTCGTTTGGTACGTTTGGCTTCCAGCGCACTACCTCCAAGCAGGAAGGCAACAACATCGAAACGACGACCAATAATTTTGGCTTGAACGCCAATACGTTGGGCAATCTCTTCAACGTGGGGCTGTACTTCACCTTTATCAGCGGCGAAAACCAGGAAGGTGGGAAGTAGGTGCGGTGAACCGGCTGGCACCGGGGTTTCGCCCCGGCGGGCCGACCTTTGCGGGCGCAAGTTGCCTCGCTATGATTACCCTCTACGACCCCTTCGACGGGATGCAGTTTGGCCCCGGTCGCTGCTTTCTCACTGGCCAGCCCGTCGGCCCAGCCGATACGGTGCCCGTCTTTCCCGACTGGCTGCAAGCGGCCTACGGGCTGGCCGAGCGTCCGCTGCACCTGCTCGACCAAAGCCAGACTACATACGGCGCTCTCCGCTTACCGCTGGCCCCCACGCTGCATGCGCGCCTGGCCGAACTGGAGGCTGAGGTGCAGGCTGCCGCCCAGGCTGGCCCGGCGGCGCTGCGGGCCCTGCCGCCCGCCCGCTTGTGGCAGTGGCTGGGACGCATCTTCTACGGCATCTTCGTCACCGAGCTGCTGCAACAGCAGGAGCCGCTCATCAAGCCCCAGTACCCGCTGGCCGAGAATGCCCAGCTGGTACAGCGCTTCCGGGCCTTTTTCCAGCTCTTGCAGGGGCTGCGCGTGCCCACCGACTACGCCGACTTCGTGCCCGGCTCGGTGTTCGTGCTCGAAGCCGATGCGGCCTACGAGGCCCCGACCTTTGAGCTGGATGACGATTTGAATACGCTGGTTATCAGCTTGAAAATGGGATCGGTTGTCATCGTGGCGACCATGGTTGATATCGGCTTCATCGGCCAGGCGATGCGCCAGGTGTATGCCGACGCCCAGCGCCCGCTGCACCCGGCCCAGGTGGCCGAGTTCAAGGCCCGCGTGTACTACGCGGCCTACCTGCTGGCCGTGGTGCCCGACGTGTATCCCCGCCGCCCCACGCCCGCCGACGCGCCCGGGGCCGAGCTGGTGCTCGACGCCCTGGTCGATGACGTGACCTCTTCCATTTTCAACCCCTGGGAAAACCTGGCCTACGGCCACACGCTCACCGGCCTCTGGCACCGCTGGGGCCTCGCGGAGGAGGTGATTTTGCGCAATCCCTTCCAGCCCCTCAGCCTGCTTTACGATGCCACCGGCCAGCCCCAGTCGGCTGCCGAAGCCGCCGAGCAGCTGGCCGTGCTGACGTACAAATAAGCTGGCTGCCACCAAATTCAAGTAGCTGTTGCGAAGGGGCAAATAACCTCGGTCATGGCCGCGTCACGCAACCTGCTTGGTCGCCCGCCCCGTATGCCAAACCCCGGCTCGCCAACGAGCCGGGGTTTTTCATTTCCTTTTCCCTTCCTCATGCGCGCTCTCTTCTTCCCCACAAGCCTGGTGGCTGCTGGCCTGCTGCTAGGCGGCTGCAACTCCGGCTCTACCGCCGACAAGCCGCGCGGGACCATCCCCGCCGATTCGACCGCCGCCCACGTGCCCGCACCCGTGCCCGCTGGCTCGCCGCTCACCATCGTGGGCGAGTTTGAAGCCCCGCAGGTGACGGGTGTGGCCGTGGCTCCCGGCGGCAAGGTCTTCGCCTTCTCGCCGCGCTGGGACTACAATCCTACCTACCCCGTGGCCGTGGTCGGCCCCAGCAACACCCTCACGCCCTACCCCGACGCCGGCTGGTGCATGTGGAACGACTCCGTGAAAACTGAGCCGCTCAAGCACTGGATTTGCCCGCAGGCCGGCTACGTCGATAAGGAGGGCATGCTCTGGATTATCGACCCCGCCGCGCCCGGTCTCAAGTTCACGGTGCCCGGTGGCGTGAAGCTGGTTAAAACCGACCCCAAAACCAACAAGGTGGTGCAGGTCATTCCCTTCCCCGAGAGCGTGGCTCCGCGCAAGTCGTACCTCAACGACGTGCGTATCGATCTGCAAAACAACTATGCCTACCTCACCGACTCGGGTACCGGGGCGCTGGTAGTAGTAGATTTGAAAACCACCAAGTCGCGCCAGCTGCTGCCCAAGCAGCCGTCCACCCTGCCCGATAAAGGCTTCATTACCAAAGCCCAGGGGAAAGCGCTGTACGACCCGATGGGCAAGCCCGGCCAGTTCAAGGCCGATGGTATCGCGTTGAGCACCGACAACCAGTACCTCTACTACCGGGCGCTGTCGGGCCACTCGCTCTACCGCATCAAAACGGCCGTGCTGCGCGATGCCGCCCTTAGCCCAGCCCAAGTGCAGGCCGCCGTCGAGAAGCTGCCCGATGCCCCCGCCTGCGACGGCATGGAGCTCGACAGCAAGAACAATCTCTACCTCACGGCCTTCGAGACCGGCTCCATTCTGCGCCGCACGCCCGACGGTAAAACCGAAACCGTGGTGCAGGAGCAGCGCCTCGAATGGCCCGACACCTTCGCCTGGGATCCCGATGGTAACAACATCTACTTCACGACCTCAGCCATTCACAAAACGCCCAACTGGAACAAGGGCGTTGGGCAGCCCCGCGAGCCGTTCCGCATCTACAAGATGGCGCTGGCCAAGTAATTGGCGCGCTTGCCGCTGGCCCGGCCGCCAAAGCTTACGGCCCGCGCGTGATTTCCCCGACCCGGCCGGGCGTGGGCTGCTACGGTGGTCCGCGCCCGGCCTTTGTGTGCCGGCCTGGGGGCTGCGGCCAGCCGCAGCCGGGCATCGCGGGCGCAGACGGAGAGCTTCTCGCGGCGGTGGGTAAGGATGTCGATGCGCCGACGGTGGCGGCGATTCATGGTATCGTGCACTGTGTACACGCCGTCGAGCTGCGGCGATACGTGGCTCACCTGCACCTTGTCGCCGTAGTTGAATTTACCGCCGTTGCGCTTCAGCAGGTCGGGCGAGAGGGCCAGCCAGCGCGTGCGGCTGCCGTAGCGCGGCCGGATGCGCGAGTTGTCGGCCGTGATGAACGGGCTGCTGTCCGTCTGGCCGGGTACGGCCTGGTATACGGTGGCCGTGACCTTGTATGTGCGGTCGGCGGGCTGCCGTGGGGGCCGGTGCTTAGCGAGCCGGGGCGTAGTGCTGGCCAGGTGCCGGGCAGCGTGCTGCTTGGCTGGGTGCGCTTCCCGGTGGTGCGCTGCCACACGCTTGGCTTCGCGCCGCTTGCTGGGCTGGGCTCGGCTGGGCTTTTCCTTCGGTTTGTGCGGCTCGCTAGTCTTCTTGGTACGTTTCGCTTGCAACTTGTGCCGAGCAGCTGGCTGGTGCTTGTTGGCTCTCGACTGGTGCCGGGAGGCGGTCGGCCGGTGCGCAGCGGCACTCAAGGAAAGCGCTGCCAGTATTAAGGAGGTTACGAGTTTGGTGCTGTGCATGGAAGAATACTAGGTTTCATCTCCGGGTAGAGCAGCTTTGCTCGCGCAGGAAGCCTTTAACAGCAACGAAAAGGCAATAGTTGCCCGCCCCTTTTGGGGAGCGGTCAGGTAGCAGAAGATCAGTTGCGAGGCGAAAGGTAGCGTGGTCTCTTACCGCGTTCGACAACGCAAGTTTTGTAGCCCGAAACGTTATGGGCTAACCCGCATTGCCTGAAATCAGTAACGAAATAGAGAACCCATGCCACTCATTTTTTGCATAAATTAGCCGACTGACTTTGTACCAACCTGTTTGTGTTTTTGTAATTGATTGGTTAATAGATCAATTTGTAAAACCGAATGTAGGTTTTTAGGTTGCTGTCAGCGACTTTACTTTTGTTCTGCTGAATAGTCTTTCAAATTCCCTCCTCATGGATACCTACTCTTATATCGCCAACGCCGACGCGGCGGCCATCGAAACGCTCTACCAGGCGTATCAGCAAAACCCTGAATCGGTCGATTTTGGCTGGCGTAAGTTCTTCGAGGGGTTCGACTTTTCGCAACAGTTTCCTGAGGGTGCGTCGGTATTGCCCGCTACTAACGGCACCACGGCCAACGGTAGCGCCGCCAAGCCTAGCGCCGCCCCCGGCCCCGTACCCCAGCCCGATGGCTACGGCGTACTCAACACCCCCGCCTCGACCAACGACGCTGGCCCTCTGGCTACCGGCGAAGTAGCCAGCGACAAGGAAACGGCCGTGCGCAACCTCATCCACGCCTTCCGCAGCCGCGGCCACCTGCGGGCCAAAACCAACCCGGTGCGCGAGCGCAAAGACCGCCAGGCCCGCCTCAGCCTAGCCGATTTCGGCCTGAGCGACGCCGACCTCGACACTAAATTCCGCCAGGGCGAGGAATTGGGTCTCAACCCGGGAGCTACGCTGCGCGAAATCGTGGCGGCGCTCACCAGCATCTACGCTGGCACGGTGGGCTTCGAGTACACTTACATCCGCGACCCCCAGATCCTAGATTGGTTTCAGCAGAAAGCCGAGCACGGCGCGCTGGCCTTCAACCCCGACGTGGAGTACAAGAAGCGCATTCTGAAGAAGTTGAACGAGGCCGTAGTCTTCGAAAACTTCTTGCATACCAAATTCCTGGGGCAGAAGCGCTTTTCGCTGGAAGGCGGCGAGACGACCATTCCGGCCCTCGACGCCATCATCAACCGCGCCGCCGAGCTAGGGGTGAAGGAAGTGATGATTGGCATGGCCCACCGCGGTCGCCTCAACGTGCTGGCCAACATCATGGGCAAGACCTATGAGCAGATCTTCAGTGAGTTCGAAGGCACAGCCACGCCCGACCTCACGATGGGTGACGGCGACGTAAAGTACCACATGGGCTACTCGTCGGAGGTAGAAGCCATCAACGGCGAGCGCGTGAATCTGAAGCTGGCTCCCAACCCCTCGCACCTGGAGGCGGTGAACCCGGTAGTAGAAGGCTTCGTGCGGGCTAAAATCGAGCATCAGTACGGCGGCGACTACCACCAGATTCTGCCCATCCTCATCCACGGCGACGCGGCGCTGGCCGGCCAGGGTATCGGCTACGAGGTGACGCAGATGTCGCAGCTTGAAGGTTACAAAACGGGCGGTACGATTCACTTCGTGATCAACAACCAGGTGGGCTTTACTACCGACTTTGAAGACGCCCGCTCGTCGATCTATAGCACCGACTTGGCCAAGATTATCGACGCGCCGGTGATTCACGTCAACGGCGACGACCCCGAGGCGGTGGTGTTCGCGGTGCGGCTGGCTACGGAATACCGCCAGCAGTTCCACGGCGATATCTTCATCGACATGGTGTGCTACCGCCGTCACGGCCACAACGAGTCGGACGAGCCCAAGTTCACCCAGCCCACGCTCTACAACGTCATCTCGAAGCACCCCAACCCGCGCGAGGTGTACAACGCCCGCCTTGTGAAGCGCGGCGATGTAGACGCGCAGCTGGCCGAGCAAATGGATAAGGAGTTCCGCGATATGCTGCAAGCCCGCCTCGACCAAGTGAAGCAGCAGCCGCTGCCCTACAAGTACCAGGCTCTCGAAAACGAGTGGCGCACCCTGCGCCGCAGCACCAACGAAGACTTCGAACAGTCGCCGGAAACCGGTATCAGCGAGGAAGTCGTGGAGCGCGTGGCCAAGGCCCTGACGACCATCCCCGACAACTTCCGGCCCATCAAGCAGATTGATAACCTGCTGAAGGAGCGCCGCAAGATGTTCTACGAAACGCGCACCCTCAACTGGGCCGCCGGCGAGCTGCTGGCTTACGGCTCGCTGATGAGCGAAAACCACACGGTGCGCGTGAGCGGCCAGGACGTGCAGCGCGGCACGTTCTCGCACCGCCACGCGGTGCTGCACGACGCCGAGACCTCGGCCCCATACAACTCGCTCAACCACCTGGAGGGCGAGCACCAGCCGCTGAACATCTACAACTCGCTGCTGAGCGAGTACGCGGTGCTGGGCTTCGAATTTGGCTACGCGATGGCCAACCCCACGGCCCTCGTGATCTGGGAAGCGCAGTTTGGCGACTTCGCCAACGGTGCACAGACCATGATCGACCAGTTCGTGGTGAGTTCCGAAAGCAAGTGGCAGCGGATGAACGGCGTAGTGATGCAGCTACCCCACGGCTACGAGGGCCAGGGCCCCGAGCACTCCAACGCCCGCCCCGAGCGCTTCTTGCAGCTGGCCGCCGAGAACAACATCATCGTGGCCAACATCACGACTCCGGCCAACTTCTTCCACGCCCTGCGCCGGCAGCTCACCTGGAGCTTCCGCAAGCCGCTGGTGGTGATGTCGCCCAAGTCGATGCTGCGCAACCCGCTGTGCGTGTCGCCGGTGGAAGACTTCACGAGCGGCCGCTTCCAGGAAGTGCTGGGCGATAGCTTCGCCGAGGCCAGCCAGGTAGAGAAGGTGCTGCTGTGCTCGGGCAAGGTGTACTACGACCTGCTCGACGAGCAGCAGAAGTCCGACCGCAAGGATGTAGCCATCGTGCGCCTGGAGCAGCTGCACCCCTTCCCCAAAAAGCAGCTCGACGTGGAGCTGGCCAAGTACCCCAACGCCAAAATTTACTGGGTACAGGAAGAGCCCGAAAACATGGGCTACTGGAACTACCTGCTGCGCTTCATGCGCCGCGAGCTCGAAGACGTGGTGGCCCGCAAGCCCTCGGCCTCGCCCGCGACCGGCTACAACAAGGTGCACGTGAAAGAGCAAAAGGAAATCGTGGCCCGCGCCTTCGGCGAGCGCCGCGAAGAAGTTGCCAGCGAGCAAATCGAAGAAACCGCCGAAATCGCCAAGAAGCAAGACTAAATAATGTAGGGTAAGCTTTAGCTTGCCCGACGTCTGGCGAGCCACGACCCACCAGACGCCGGGCAAGCTAAAGCTTACCCTACATTGATGATAATCAACTAGCAAAAAGACGCTTTCCTACCACCCGCCTACCATGCCCACCGAAATTAAAATCCCCGCCGTTGGCGAATCCATCACCGAAGTCACGATTGCTAAGTGGCTCAAGAAAGACGGCGAGGCCGTGAAGCGCGACGAGGTAATCGCCGAGCTGGAATCGGACAAGGCCACGTTTGAGTTGCCCGCCGAAGCCGACGGTACCCTCAAAATCCTGGTAGCCGAAGGCGAAACCATCGGCATCGGCACGGCCATCGCCCAGCTCGACGGGACCGGTGCCCCGGCGGGCGACAGCCCGGCCGCCGCGCCTGCCGCTGGCGGTGATGCCCTCGCCAAAGGTGAGCAAAACCCCGCGGCCAGCGACCAGAGCGGCTACGGTGGCCAGCCCGCCGACCGTCACGCAGCCGACGCCGCGACGCCCGGCGCCCCGGCGGCCAGCGGTGGCACGGTTGAAATGAAGATTCCCGCCGTGGGCGAGTCCATCACCGAAGTAACGGTGGCCAAATGGCTCAAGCCCGACGGTGCCCAGGTGAGCCGCGACGAGGTGATTGCCGAGCTGGAATCGGACAAGGCCACGTTTGAATTGCCCGCCGAGGGCAACGGCACGCTGCGCCACGCAGTGAAAGAAGGCGAAACCATCGGGATCGGGGCGCTCATCGCCCGCATTGAAAGTGGCAGCGGCGCAGCGGCTCCGGCCGCCAGCGCGCCCGCTCCGGCAGCGGCTGCCCCCGCGGCGGCGCAACCGGCCAGCGGTGGCGCGGCTACCTACGCCAGCGGCGTGCCTTCGCCGGCCGCCGGTAAAATCTTGGGTGAGAAGGGTATCAACCCGGCCGACGTGGCTGGCACGGGCCGCGATGGCCGCATCACCAAGGAAGACGCGCAGAATGCCCAGACCAAGCCCGCTGCCCCGGCTCCGGCCGCTAAGCCGACCGCTCCGGCCCCGGCCAGCGCTGCCCCCGCTGCCCCGGCTGGGGAGCGCGGTCAGCGTCGCGAGCGCATGAGCAACCTACGCAAGACGGTAGCGCGCCGCCTGGTGACGGTGAAAAACGAGACGGCCATGCTCACCACCTTCAACGAGGTGAATATGCAGCCCATCATGGACCTGCGCAGCAAGTTCAAAGACAAGTTCAAGGAGAAAAACGGCGTGAACCTGGGCTTTATGTCCTTCTTCACCAAGGCCGTGTGCGTGGCCCTGCAAGAGTGGCCGGCCGTGAACGCCTACATCGACGGCGACAGCATTGTGTACTCCGACTTCTGCGACATCAGCATTGCCGTGTCGGCTCCCAAAGGGCTGGTGGTACCGGTGATTCGTAACGCCGAGAAGCTAAGCTTCGATGGCATCGAGAAGGAAGTGGTGCGCCTGGCTGGCCTGGCCCGCGACAACAAGCTCACCATTGAGCAAATGACGGGCGGCACGTTCACCATCACCAATGGTGGCATCTTCGGCTCGATGCTGAGCACGCCCATCATCAATGCGCCGCAATCGGCCATTCTGGGCATGCACAACATCATTCAGCGCCCCGTGGCCGAGAACGGTCAAGTGGTGATTCGCCCCATGATGTACCTCGCCCTGAGCTACGACCACCGCATCATCGACGGCCGCGAATCGGTGTCGTTTCTGGTGCGCGTGAAGGAGCTGCTCGAAGACCCGACCCGCTTGCTGCTCGGTGTTTAGAAAAGTTCTAATTGGATTTTAAAAAGGGTCGCTCCACTACGGAGCGGCCCTTTTTTATGTAAACTTCATCTTGCAGAAACTTGTTAACCAATGCGTTGTTTTATGTAACCCTTCACCTCTGAATATTGCTAGCTGTCGCTTTCCTTCCTGGGCATAGTACCTTTGATAGTCTGCTTGCATAGCAAATTTGCGTATCATGAGCCGCTTCCTGTCCCCCAACTGCCATAATTGCCCCAGCCGCCAAAGCCCGCTGATGAGCTGTTGCGTGCAGGAAGAACTGGATTTCATCGCCACTTCCAAGACGGCTCAGTTTTACCACAAGGGCCAGACTATCTTCCAGCAGGGTAGCCCCGTACTGGGGATGCACTGCATTCACCAAGGCAAGGTGAAGATGTCGAAGGTGGGCGGCGACGGCAAGGAGCACATTATGCGGCTGGTGCGCCAGGGCGATGTGATGGGCTTTCGACCGCTGCTGAGCGGCGGGCCGTACACGACCTCGGCCGTGGCGCTCGAAGACTCGGTAGTGTGCTTCGTGCCCCGGCCCGATGTGCTGCGCATTATCCAGTCCAACCGCCAGTTTGCCAACGTGCTGCTTCAGCAGATGGCCGCTGGTCTGGGCGAGGCCGAGGAGCGCCTGCTGCGCATGGCCTACAAGCCTGTACGCGAGCGCCTGGCCGAAGCCCTGATGGTAGTGCGGCGCACCTTCGGGCCAGCCAGCCCCAGCAGCGTGCCTTTCAGTACGGCCATCTCGCGCGACGACCTGGCTGCGCTGGTCGGCACGGCCAAGGAAACCGTAAGCCGGCTGCTGACCGAGTACAAGGATGAGGGCATCATCACTACCCGGGGGAGCCAAATAACCATCCTGAGCGAAGAAAGGCTGGTAGCCATTTCTACGCGCTACGATTAAGGGGCGCAGCTATTCAGTAGCTAGGACGTGTTAACAGTGATTGGTAACTTGCGGGATGGAAAATATGCTCACGGATGCGCAATGGGCGCGGCTAGCGCCACTCTTGCCGGGTCGGGAAGGCACGAGCGGCGGGCGCGGGCGCAACAACCGCCAATTCGTGGAGGCCGTGTTGTGGCTGGCCCGCAACGGGGCCCGGTGGCGGGCCCTGCCGCCGGAGCGGGGCAACTGGCACACGACCTACACGCGCTTCCAGCGCTGGGCCGCCTCGGGCGTGTGGCAACGCGTGTTCGAGGCTGTGCAGGACGAAGCGGCCCTGCACACGCTGCTGGTCGATTCGACCACCGTGCGGGCGCACCAGCACGCGGCCGGGGCGCGCAAAAAAACGGACCGCAGGCCCTGGGACGCAGCCGCGGCGGGCTGAGCTGCAAGCTGCACGCCGTGGCCGACGCCCGCGGCCGGCCCGTGCGTTGCTGCCTCACGGCCGGCCAGCGCCACGATGCCCCGCACGCCTTGCCCCTGCTCGAGGGCCTGGCCCCGGCCCACCTGATTGCCGACCGGGGCTACGATTCGGACCCGCTGGTGGCTGCCCTGGCTGCCCGCGGCACCGTGGCCGTGATTCCGCCTCGCCGCAAGCGGCGCCACCCGCGGCCTTACGACCCGGCCCGCTACGCCCAGCGACACCCCGTTGAGCGGCTCTTCTGTCGCCTCAAACAGTTTCGACGCGTGGCCACCCGTTACGACAAGCTGGACCGGCATTTTCTGGCTTTCATTCACTTGGCTGCAACCGTCCTTTGGCTGCGTGACTGTTAACACTTCCTAGTTCATTCCAAAGCCAACGTCCAGTTTTGAAACTGGACGTTGGCTTTTTTTGTGCAATTTGGAGAGTAGGCGCGGGGAAGGTCCAAATGTGAGAAAAAGAGGTAAAATCTGGAAACAAAAATTACTAAAATAATCCAAAATTATGTAGACAATGAAAAATGGATTTTGATAAAAATCAGGAAAAAAAGTGACGCAGGTCATTTTTTTAATTTGTTCTTAAGTTGAGTTTTGTAGCAAGTAATCAGTGTAGTTAGCCGGTTCAGTGGTGGAGTAAATGATGCCCCAACCTGAGTTTAGTAATTTTCGTTAAAAATTATTTTTGTCCAATTAAAGTGGTTTTCTGCTTAGGCTCGGTTGAGCTTAAAAAACTTGATTAGCTGCGTCCGACTGGGCAATGATAATCCCGCCTGAGTGCTATGAACTTGACCTTTTTACGCTATCTGCCCGGCCTGGGCGGCCCGCCCGTTCGGCAGGTAGTACCGGGTCCTGGCTCGGCTAGCGGTCCGGCTCCGGCCGCCCTGCACTACCTACTGGCTGAGTTACCCGAACTACTGTTCGCCGCCGTGCTTGACTTGTCTTCCGGCCAACTACTAGCTACCTACGCCGCCGACCGCGACCACCAACCCAGCCTGGTAGCGCCGGCGGTGACGGCGGCCATCCGGCAGGCAGCCTTGCTCAGCCAAGAGCCCGCCGAAGAGCTGACCGAACTGCTGCTCACGTTGTCGAGTCAGCTGCATTTGGTACGGCTGCGGCCCGGCGGCCAGCAGGCGCTGTACCTGGCCATCGGCAGCCACGATACCAACCTGGCGCTGGCCCGCCAGGTAGCCGAAGACGCCGTACAGCTACTGGCGACCTCGATTGCCTAGTACTTGATTGATTTCCAGTTATTTTCTTCCTCACCCACTCTCCCCCTTCTTTTTTTATGAAGCTCACGGCTACCCCTTTCGACCCCCAAACCGGCGAGTTGTTGCCCGTCTACCGCGACGCTTACCTGCGCGGTGACCTCGCCCGCGCCTCGGCCCAGGCCGTGGAAGCCTACCTGCACCGCGACGCTGGCCAGGCGCACACCACCGTGACGCGCTGGCACCAGCTGCAAGCCACCGATGCTCCGGCCGCCGCGCCCACTTGGGTACGGAAGCAGGTGCAGTTCATCCGCGAGCAGCCGCAGCGCTTTCGTCGCCGCGCCCTCAGTTTCGTGACGGTAGCGGCATTGCTGGCTGGCGTGAGCATGGCTGCTACCAACCGCCCCTCCGTGGTGCTGCCCCTCGCCAAGCTGCCGGTAGCCAGTGCGCTGCCCGCCGCCAGCCTTGAAGTAGCCGCCGCGGCCCCGGCCGCCGCTCGTACCGTGCTGGTGCACGGCCGCATCCTCAATGAAAAGGGCCAGCCGCTCGCCGGAGCTACCGTGCTACACAAGGGTACTACCGTGGGCACTAGTACCGATGCCCAGGGCAATTACTCGCTACGCGTGCCCGCTACTGCCCAGACCACGCTACAGTACGGCTACGGGGGCTACACCGAGCAGGAGGTAGCCGCCAGCCACGCCGGGACTACCGTTACCCTCCAGCCCAAGCCGGCTAAGCGTCACCGCTGGCTGTTTTTCTAGAGTGTGCGGCGGGGGTAGGCTACGCTGCCCCCGCTGCCGCAAACGCGCAGTGAAATCAAACACCTCGCGGCGGCGTGCCAGCCGCCAGTTTCGGGTGGCCGCGCGGCAGCAGCAAGCTGCCCTGGCGTCGCCCATTCTTCCCACTTCCCCCTCTTCTCCAGCCACTATGGCTTACTCTAAAAATACGCCCGCCGGGCAAGCCGTCGAAGGCATTATCACTGACCTGCCGGGCCTGATGGCCGTGGCCGTGGTTGACGTAAGCTCGGGCATGGCCCTGGCCTCGCACTCCAACTCGCCGAGCATCAACCCCGAAACGGCCGCCGCCTACAATACCGAGGTGGTGAAGCAAAAACAGAAGGCCATGCAGGCCCTCAAGCTTCAGGGCGAAACGATTGAGGACATCCTCATCACCCTGACCAACCAGCTGCACCTTATTAAGCTCAATCCCGCCGGCTCCAAGTTTATCTACCTCGTAGTGAACTCCCGCGATACCAACCTGGCCATTGCCCGCGAGGTGCTGCGTGGGCACGCGACGAGCATCAACTAGCGCCCGGCTTTGGCTGGCTAGCAGTGCGAGCCCTTCCGGCCTTCGGGCCGGGAGGGCTTTTGCACGTGGGGCCGGGGTAGGAGCGGGACAGTTTTATCTTCGCCCGCGATGAAACGTGCTGTTTTGATGGGCTACCTGAGCAGCCTGCTGGCTGGGTGCGAGCCGCCCGCCCCGCAGCGAGTGGCGACCCCGCCGGCTGCCCATATCGCCCCGCCACCCGCCGCCCGGGTGGCCGTGCCGAAAGACGCCATTCAGGGCGATTTCGACGGCGATGGCACCCCCGAATACGTGTGGCTGGTGCCGCCCGCCATCGACTCAACCGGCGAAGACTGCGTGGGCAGCTGCGTGAGCTACCTCACCTCCTCTAACCCCCGGCTGCGTCCCTACGCGCTCAAGCAGTCCATCGGCGGCGAGTTGACGAAGTTTACTGGTCTCGGGCCTGGCCGGCGCGACTATCTGGGTATTCTACCCCAGTGGTTTACGAGCTGCTGGGCCAGCTACTACGTGCTTACGTATCAGCCTGGGGGCTGGGGAGAAGCCGTGCCGGCGTTCTCTACGCACTGCAATCAGTGGGAAGACAGGGTAGTGCCCATTGCGCCCGATAGTGCGCACCCGGGCCACGTCATTGTCCGCTACAGTGAGTTTAGCAACGACTCCATTCTAGTTAAGGCTAAGTCGGTGCCGTTGAAATAGTAGGCTGTACCGCGGACTCTGTGAGTCCGCGGCCGTCTGGCAGCGTACGGCCGCAGACTCACAGAGTCCACGCTACAGCCCGTGGCCATCTGGTAGCATATGGCCGCGGACTCACAGAGTCCACGCTACAGCCCGCGGCCATCATCTGGTAGCGTGAGGCTGCGGACTACAAAGTCCGCGCTACAGTTTGCAGCCGTTTGGGTCAGCTTTTCGTTTAAGCGTCAAATCGATTTCCTGAACCCTGCCTTTTCCATGACTGCCACCAAAACCTCTGCCCCGGCCGCGCCCCGCGCCGCCAAGTTCTGGCCCGCGTTGGGCTTCGCGGCCCTCACCGGCTCCCGCGCCACCAGCGGCCCCACTTTTCTCAGCAGCTACCTCTCGCAGCGGGCGCTGGCCCCCGGCCTGGCGGGCTCGCCTTTGCGTTTGCTAGCTAAGCCCGGCGTGGCCAGCCTGCTCAAAGTATTGACGGCCGGCGAGCTGGTGGGTGATAAGCTGCCCAATACCCCCGACCGCATCGTGCCGCAGCAGCTCACGACCCGGGCCGCCTCGGGGGCGCTGGTGGGTGCCACCTGGTACAAGGCGCAGGGCGGCAGCGCCGTCACGGGGGCGCTGGTGGGCGGCCTGGGGGCCGTGGCCGCCACGTTCCTGACCTTCTACCTCCGCAAGGGCATCAGCCAGAAAACCGGCCTCGACATCGCCACCGTGGGGGCGGGCGAAGATGCGCTGGTAATGGCCGGCGGTGTAGCCCTTTCGCCCCGCCCTAAGCAGTAGCCGCTTACTTGGCGAAAAAGCGCGGGTGTCGGGGGCGAGCCGCCCGCGGCACCCGCGTATCTTTGTCGGAACCAACCGGCGGTTTGAGCCTGTTTTCGTTCCTATGAATCAATACGACGTTACCGTCATCGGCTCGGGGCCGGGCGGCTATGTGGCTGCCATTCGCTGCGCCCAGCTGGGCTTCAAAACGGCCCTCATCGAGAAGTATCCCACCCTGGGCGGCACCTGCCTCAACGTGGGTTGCATTCCGAGCAAGGCCCTGCTCGACAGCACCGAGCACTACCATAATGCCCACACCACCTTCAAGGAGCACGGCATTGAGCTGGAAAACCTGGCGGTGAACATGAACCAGATGATCGACCGTAAAAACGGCGTCGTGAAGGCCAACGTGGACGGTATCGCCTACCTGATGAAGAAAAACAAAATCGACGTGCTCAAGGGCGTCGGTTCGTTTGTCGATAAAAACCACCTCAGCATCGCGCCCACCGAGGGCGGCGAGGCGCAGCAGATTGAAACCAAGAACGTCATCATCGCTACCGGCTCCAAGCCCACGGTGCTGCCGTTCATCCAGCAGGACAAGCAGCGCATCATTACCAGCACTGAGGCGCTGAACATCCGCGAGGTGCCCAAGCACCTCATCGTGATTGGCGGCGGCGTGATCGGCCTCGAAATGGCGTCGGTGTACGCCCGCGTGGGTGCCAAAGTGAGCGTGGTCGAGTTTACCGACAGCCTCATCCCCACGATGGACCTCGCGCTGGGCAAGGAGCTGAAGCGCATCCTGGGTAAAATCGGCATTCAGTTCTACCTCGGCCACAAGGTGACGAGCGCCACCCGCGAGGGCGACGCCGTAACCGTGACCGCCACCACGCCCAAGGGTGAGGAGCTGAAGCTGGAGGGCGACTACTGCCTCGTAGCCGTGGGCCGCGCCCCTTACACGGCTGGCCTCAACCTCGAAGCTGCCGGCGTCGAAATGGAAGAGCGAGGCCGCATCAAGGTCGATGCCCACCTGCAAACCAACGTGCCCGGCATCTACGCCATCGGCGACGTGGTGCGCGGGGCCATGCTGGCCCACAAGGCCGAAGAAGAAGGCGTATTCGTGGCCGAAACTATTGCCGGCCAAAAGCCGCACGTTAATTATCTGCTCATTCCCGGGGTGGTGTACACCTGGCCCGAGGTGGCTGGCGTGGGCTTCACCGAGGAGCAGCTCAAGCAAGAGGGCCGCGCCTATAAAACCGGCTCATTCCCCTTCAAGGCCAGCGGCCGCGCCCGCGCCAGCATGGACACCGACGGCTTCGTGAAAGTGCTGGCCGACAAGACCACCGACGAAATTCTGGGCGTGCACATGATCGGCCCGCGCATCGCCGACCTCATCGCCGAGGCCGTGACCGCGATGGAATTCCGCGCCTCCGCCGAGGACGTGGCCCGCATGAGCCACGCCCACCCCACCTACGCCGAGGCCATGAAAGAGGCCTGCCTGGCGGCTACGGAGAACCGGGCGATTCACATGTAATTCAGAGATATTACTACTAAATAAACGGCCGAAGCTGCTTGATGGCAGTTTCGGCCGTTTATTTTTTATAGTGCGTTGCCAATTCACCAAGTGCGCCCCGAGGCCATTCCTTCCCCATTATTATCGATGTGGCTAAGCCCGGCGGCAGCAGCGATGGTATCAATCAAATCTATCAAGTCTTCCCGGGCAAGCGTATCAATACTGCCTGTCCATTCGTTTAAAGTGTCAATAGTCTCTTCAAAAAGAGCCACCTTTTCATCTTCCGTGCCTTCTGGGCCTAAGGTAATTAAACCAGCTATGAGGTCGTCGAATGTGGCAATCAGCTCATCGCATTCTGCTACACTCCACATATCTGAGCCATCGTCAGCCGAGAGTTTCCAACGGTCGAAGGGATAATCCTGTTTGGTAGCGATAAGTTGTTCCGCGTAGGTGCTCATGAGGTTGTTGAAAATGTGCAGGGTGATTAAGTAAAACTATGGCCCCGGGAGTGTCATCACGCGCGGCATACCAACATTAATCTTTCGCCATTGTCACGGTTAGCTGCCATCAGCTACGCCAAGTTGCTTTGGTCCCTGCCCTAGCGAAGCGCAGTATTAGGCCGGCTCAAGTCCAGCACATCGCAGGTGTCGTAGATTTCGAAACGGTCGATGAGCGCATTTACGCCCTGCTCCATCTTCAGGTCCATTTCCTCGCGGTAGATGGGGTAGAGCGTGTAGAACTGCACCGTTTTCCCGGGGCTCACGACCAGCGTTTGAAACTCCTCGGGTAAGCTCAGGGCTGTGAGCAACAGCATGCAGCCTAGTTCGGTATTGTCGGCGAAGGGCTCGGCGTCCTCGCCGTTGGGGATGGTGTGGCCGAAGCCTAGCCAGGTACCATACTCGTGCGGCAGGCGGGCCAGCATCTTGAGCCAGCGGATGGGCCAGTACACGTTCTTATCCTCGAACGTAGTGGCCAGGTCGGCCCCGCTTTTGGGGATGTTCCAGGTGCTGGGGAGCAGGATGCACAGCTCGGCATAGGGCGGCGCTTCGTCGGGGCTGGCTTCGGGCGGCACGACCATCGGGAGGTCGCTCATCCCCGACGTGACGAGCGTGTAGAAGGGAAAATCGGCGCTGGGTGGCACCACGTGTACATCGACGTGTACCTTGTCGGAAATCAGCTCGTGGTAGACGCCGCTCGGCGGCCCCAGGTGGCGCTCGATATGAGCAGAGATGCTGGCAATGGTGATTTCGTCGCCGCGGGCCGGCTCGAACGGGGCCGGTTCGCCATAGCGGTAGATGGGTGCGCCCAAGGGTGAAAACTCCGGCTCATCCTGATCGGAAGCAGTGGGAAGAGGGGGCGTGTCAGACATAGATGGCGATACGGCTTGGGTTTACGGCTGGGTTGCCAGTCGATTTGTTGATCAACAAGGTGGCTTACGCCGGCGTGTAGCTGAAATCGGTAGTCGTAGTGCCCGTGGCCTGGCTGCGAGCTTCTTTATACAGCGTATCGACGGCCAGCCCAGCGGCCAGCAGCAGGGCGGCCGTAGTGGGCTGCGCGGTGCCCTGGTCGGTGAGCGAGATGAGGTAGTTGTCGGCGGTGGTGAAAAGCTCGCGGCCGATGCCAGCCCATTTCTTCGTTACCAGGCCCAGCGCCCGGCCGCCCGCGTCCAGGAAGCGGAAGTCCCAGCCTATCCAGTTGCCCTTGATGTCGGCTACCCGCACGCCCTGGGCGTTGTAGACGTGGAAGCCGCCGCCCAGGGTCAGAATTTTGCTTTCGAAGTATCCCAGCAACTGGTGCTGGCCGTCGTAAACGCGGATTTTGGAGCGCAGCCAGCGCCAGCCCCGCTCCAGCCGCAGCACGGGGGCGTCGTCGGGGAGGCTGCGCACGACCACGGTGGTGGGCATGCGGTGCTTTTGCAGCAGCAGGCGCGTCCAGTTTAGCCAGGCGGGGTTTTCCTCGGTGGCGTAGCCCAGGTGCTCCCTGGTTTCAGCATCCAGGATATCAAAGGTGTCTTGGAGCCGGAGAAGGCCGATATGCTCGCGCACGAAGTAGGCGGGGCGGCCGAAGAAATCGTTCGTGTTCATGGCAAAACGACGAATTGGTGCGTCGCCAGGTACGTAAACGCCACAACGGCGGCTGAAATACGCTGATAGCCACCACGCTCAGCCTTGGGCCAACGCCAAAAAGGCGGCCGGTGCACTCACGCACCGGCCGCCTTTTGAAAGCTAGTGAGCCGCGGCTACGCGCTCATTTTCACGCGCACGGCGGTTGGGCCTTTCATGCCCGGCTCCACCTCAAACGTTACTTTGTTGCCCTCGTTCAGCACGAGACCACCCAGGGCGTTGGCGTGCACGAAAATGCTCTCCTGAGTGGCCGCATCCTTGATGAAGCCGTAGCCCTTGGAGGTATTGAAGAACGTGACCGTGCCGGTCCGCACCGAGTCTTCGGGCTCGCGGTCCTCTTGTTTGGGCACGCCAATGACGATGTCCTCGGCGTTGATTTCTTTTTTCTTCTTGGTCGGGTCGGGCGGGATCGAGGTGATGTTGCCATTCTCATCGACGTAGGCAAACATCTCTTCGAAGCTCGACTCCTTCTTGTTAGCCTGGCGCTCTTCGCGGCGCTCGGCCTTTTCCTGCTGCTTTTTCAGCCGCTTCTTTTCGTTTTCTTTCTTGCTGAAGCTTTCTTGCGCTCTGGCCATAGGGGATTATTTGCTATCCGGATTGCGGGGCGATGAGATAGTATCACCGGGCGGCAACCTACTAGGTTATAACCACCTTGCGCCGGAATAAGTCCCGAATTTACTGCCTAATTTTTAAAAAAGCCAGCTACCTCCCGGCTGGCCCCGGCCGGCAGGTCGCCGAGCAGGATTTCGCCCACCCGCACGCGTACCAGCCGCAGGGTCGGAAAGCCCACGGCGGCCGTCATCTTGCGCACCTGCCGGAATTTGCCCTCGCGCACGGTAATGGCTACCCAGCTGGTAGGCCCGTGGCGCTCGTCGCGGATGCGACGCCCACGCGGCGGTAAGTCGGGCGCGGTGGCGAGCAGGCGAGCCTGGCTGGGCAGCGTGCGGTAGGGCGTACCGTGGATGCTGATATCGACGCCGCCTTGCAGCCGGGCCAGTGCCTCGGGCGTGAGTAGGCCATCGACCTGGGCGTAATACTCTTTCTCGACGTGGCGGCTGCGCACCTGCTCGCTCACGCGGCCATCAGTAGTAAGGAGCAGCAGCCCCTCGCTGTCCTCATCGAGCCGCCCGATGGCCATCGTGCCCGCCGGAAAGTCGCCCAGCTCGCCCAGAAAGCGCTTCTTTTTCACCTCTTTGGCAAACTCGCTGGTAAACTGGCTGAGGTAGCCCCAAGGCTTGTGCAGGACGAAATGCCGATGGGTAGGGGAGGGCAGGCTATCCACGAAAACGGTAGTTGATGAGCCGCAAAGGTCGGGCGCAGCTAGTGTGCGTAGGCCGCGTTGCCGTGCAGGATGCCCGCCAGCGAATAAGCCAGCGCCGTGTGGGCCTGATCGTTAAGGTGCCAGGGGTCGGAAAACAGCTCGCGGTCGGGGTGCAGTAGTTGGTGTGAGTCGAGCCAGTAGCGATTGGGCAGGGCCGCCACCCGGTGGCGCAGCAGCCAGCCGCCGAAGTCGCGCATGGCGTTGTCGGCCGCTGCTTGGCATGGGAAGGGCGATAGAAAAATAAAGGTAGTGTCTGGGTGTTGTAGCATGCAGGCGTTCAGCGCCCGCATGCTATTACGAAACTGCTTGGCAAACACCCACAGCAGCGCGCTCAGGATGCTGAGACTCACGATGCGTAGGCTGTCGAAGCGGTGGGGCGGCGGTAGTAGCTGCCCCCGGGCGCTGTGGTTGGATAAGCTGCCAGCTTTATCGGAATTTCCCTTTGGCTTGCGGGCGGCGGGCACGCGACCCAGCGCCCGGGTGAGTTGGCGCAGCATTGTTTGCAGGCTAGCCGAAAACTCGTGGTTGCCCAACTGTAGCACCACGTGCGTCGGCTGCTTCTCTTCGACAAGCTTCAGGTGCTCGGGTAAGTCTACCACCCGCACGCGAGCTACCTGGCCCACTATCGTACCCTGCAACAAACCGCTGAGTTTGGTAGCGAAAGAATTTTCCTGCCCCACCAAGTACCCAGCCACGTGACAGCCGCCCAATAATATTATTTCTGGATGCTTCATGCTGAATAATACCTGAGCAAGTACCTTATTTTTAAAACAAGTTATTGATTATCAGTAAGATTTTCTTAAAAATGAAGAAAATATAAATTTTAATTAAGCTGATAATATTTTGAAGCTACCTACTCCTTAGTGTGTTGGGAGTGAAATAGGGCACAGCTTAAAAAAATAATTAACCTCGGGCGTAACCTGCACGTTAGGCAAACCCAACCTTACCCTTAGTCTTCCTCCTTTTCCATGTCTGACAAACCCACGATTTTCCCGCCCCAGCACCAGGACGCGGGTGCCGGCAAGCCCGGTCTCGAACACAAAATGATTCCCGAACCCGAGTATATCCGCGAGGGGTACCAGGGAGCGGGTAAGCTCAAGAATAAGGTGGCCCTCATCACGGGTGGTGACTCGGGCATTGGCCGGGCCGTGGCCGTGCACTTTGCCCGCGAAGGGGCCGAGGTGGCCATCAGCTACTTCCCCACCGAGCAGGAAGACGCCGAGAAAGTGCAGCAGCTGGTGCAGGCCGAGGGCCGCCGCTGCCTGTTGCTGCCCGGCGACCTGAAAGTGCCCTCCTTCTGCGAAGAAATTGTGGAGCGCACGGTGGCTGAATTCGGCCAGCTCGACGTGCTGGTCAACAACGCCGCCGAGCAGAACTGGCACGACTCGCTCGAAGACATTACCAACGAGGAGCTCGATAGCATCTTCAATCTCAACATCATCGCCATGTTCCGCATCACGCGGACGGCCCTCAAGCACCTCAAGGAAGGTGCCGCCATCATCAATACGACTTCGGTGAATGCCTACAAGGGCAACGAGGCGCTGCTCGACTACACCTCGACCAAGGGTGCCATCGAAGCCTTCACGCGAGCCCTGTCGCTGCAACTCGTGAAAAAGGGTATTCGGGTAAACTCGGTAGCGCCGGGCCCCATCTGGACGCCGTTTATCACGGGCGTGGGCCTGCTCAAGCTGCCGCTATTCGGCCACGACGTGCCGATGGGCCGCGCCGGCCAGCCCTCCGAGGTAGCCCCGGCCTACGTGTTCCTGGCCTCGGAAGACGCCTCGTATTTCTCGGGCCAGACGCTGCACCCCAACGGCGGCTCGGTAGTGAATGCGTAGGGATTGAGAGTTGAGGATTTAGACGGGAGACGTTAGACATGAGAATCGGTCTATCAGATTTTCTCCTGTCTAACGTCTCCTACCTAATCTAACGTCTCCTACCTAATTTCTCAATTCTAAAAATCAAGTTGCCAGCTTCTTACCCGGGGCTGGCAACATCCTTTTAGGCCGGTGCGTATGACAAGCCACTTGCGGCTAAACCGTACCATATTTGCGCTAATCTCATGAAAACCAATCTCCTTTTGCTCGCTGCGGCCGCTACGATGGCGTTTGCTTCCTGCTCGCAGGAAAAGAAAACGGAAGTAACCGAAACGACGACGACGCCCGCTGGCACCACCGAGACCACTACGACTACCACCATCGACACCGCGAGCTACCGTACCAGCGCGACCCAGCTGGCCGACCAGGTAGCCGCCGACCTGCGGGCCACCGACGAGGCTACCAAAGCCCGTTTGCAGCAGATTTATTACAACCGCGGCCGTGCCCTGCGCGACCTGGAGTCCCGGCCCGATACCACCGGCCGCTACGCCGCCGTGCGTGACCTCAACGACAACACTACCCGCGAGGTAAAAACGGTGATAACCGACCCCGCCGCCTATCGTACGTATACTGATAATCAAGGTAATTACTACGCTGGCCCCTACACCGTAGTGACTACCACCACAACCACTAAGTCCGCCGCCCGTCCCAGCCTGGGTGCCCGGGTGGGCCAGGGCTCGGGCGTGAAGAAGTACGAAAACGACGGCGACGACCATAAAGTGAAATATGAGAATGGCGCCAAAATCAAGCGTAGCGACGACGGCTCGATCAAAATCAAGCGTGCCGACGGTACCAAGATTAAAATCGACGAAAACGGTAATCGTACCGTGAAAAAGGGCTTATTCTAAGCCACGCCCATTACTGGTAAAAAGCCCCGTCTCTACGGTAGAGGCGGGGCTTTTTATTGATAGAAATTTGCTAACGAATAGCTTACAGCCGCCAAGTAAGGCTGCCGCCCGTGAACGGGCCATAGCTGAACGGCGACAGCTCGCCGCGCCGGTACCAGGGGCGTGGGTGGACGGGAGGTTGCCAGCCCGTGCTTTCGGCCGGGGACTGGGGTTCAGTCACGCGGGTGCGGCCGTTGCGCACCGCGATTTTGGCAAAGCCGTAGCCCAGGGCAATGCCCAGGGGGTAGTCGCTGGCCCAGTGTACGCCGTTGTTGAGCATGGAGTAGCCGAGCACGCCCATGAGCGAATAGCCCAAGGGGCGGATGAAGCGGTACTCGGGGTAGTTTTCGGCGATAACCGTTACGGTAGCCATGGCCGTAGCCAGGTGCCCGGTGGGGAAGGCGTCGTAATTGGACACGTTGCCCTGATAGGTGTTGTAGGAAGGGAAAAAATCCCACCGCCCCCGGTCATGAGTGGCCTGGAACGGGCTCTGGCGGCCGGTACTGCGCTTGAGTGCCTGCACGACAAGGCCGGTACTCAGAATGGCTTCCCCGAGCTGAGTAGCCGTTTGGGCGGCGCGGTTATCGTGCTTTATCCACCCGTAGGTCATGAAGGACGACGCGATGGCGAGGTGCGTCCAGCCATCGCCCAGAAAATAAAACGTACTGTTGAGGTTGTCGGGTACCCGAAATTCCAGGGGAATTTTGCTGCTGCCCAGGCGAATGGGGATGTAAACGAGCGTGCGGTACTGGTCGGCCGGGTCGAGGTGCAGCGTGCGGCCCAGGCTTTGGGCCCCGTGCAAAATCGGCTCGTCGGCCAGCCACAGTGCCACCGAGCCCGCCGCGATACCTGCGAAGGCCGGCACGTTTTCGCGCTTGAAATACCGGGGAAATTGCACCAGGTCGCGCGGAATGTGCGTGAGCCAGCGCAATTGCCCCGGCTTTTCGTAGTGCCACGTTACGCCGGGGGCCACGGTGTAGTCGGTGCGCCGCGCCCGGTGCGAGGGGCGAGCGCTGGTGTCGGCGGGCTGCTGGGCCAGCGAATCGGCAAGTGGGAGTGGAGTCGCCCCGGCCGGGCTAGCCAGGGTAGCTAAAGCAAAAATAGCCAGCGCGTTTCGCCAGCCAAGGGTAGGCAAGTTCACGGAAAATACAGCAAGTAAAGTTGGGCTAAAGAAATAAATCAGCGCGGACTTAGAATTGACAAAATTACGGAATTATTACCTAGTGCCCGCGCTATCCGGCTGCGCACGCGAGCCCCGATGCTAGCGGGAAGCCGCCGGATTGGGCTCCTGACTGCGCTAAAACGCACGCGCCGTCGGCATACCTTAGCTGACAGCTAAAAAAAGTGGGGCGGCCAGTTCCGGGGCGGGGAGTACGGGCAACACTATCTTCTTTTCCATTAAGTTAACTCTTGGTTAGTGGGTGGGCCACCCACCGATTAGCTGTGCCGTATGCTCAGTATGCCTTCTTCCTCCACTGCTACCAATCTTTTTACTGCTCAGTTTGAGGCGTTGCGGGCCAATGCGCCGGCCCTGCGGGCCGAAACCGTGGCCGCCCGCCGCCGGCGACTAGCCAAGCTGGCCACGTGGCTCACCACCAACCGGGTAGCTATTCAACAGGCGCTGTACCAAGATTTTAAAAAGCCGCCCGAGGAAACCGACCTGACCGAGCTGTGGCCGTCGCTTACCGAAATCCGGCACACCAGCCGCCACTTGGCGCGGTGGCTGGCCCCGCGCCGCGTGGGCACGCCGCTGGCCCTGCTGGGTACGCGCAGCTGGGTGCAGGTCGAGCCCAAGGGCGTGGTGCTCATCATCGCCCCTTGGAATTATCCCTTTTACCTGGCCCTCGATCCGCTGATATCGGCCATTGCGGCGGGCAACGCGGTGGTAGTGAAGCCCGCCGAGCAAACGCCCGCGACCTCGGCCCTGCTGCGTCGGCTGGCCGAGGAGCTGTTTCAGCCCGACGAAGTGCTGGTGCTGGAAGGCGGCCGTGAGGTAGCCAGTGAGCTGCTGCGCCTGCCCTGGAACCACATTTTCTTTACCGGCTCGCCGCAGATAGGGAAAATCGTGATGCGAGCCGCCGCCGAGCACCTCAGCGGTGTCACGCTGGAGCTGGGGGGGAAGAGCCCCGCCATCGTGGATGAGACTGCCAACCTCCGCGACGCCGCCGAAAAAATCGTGTGGGCCAAGTTTTTAAATGCCGGGCAAACCTGCGTGGCGCCCGACTACCTGCTGGTGCACGAGCGGGTACAAGCTCCGCTGCTGGCCGAAATGCAGCAGGCCATCCGGCGCTACTACGGCGAGAATAACGAGGCTACCAAGGCGTCGAAATCCTTCGCCCGCATCGTCAACCGCCACCACTACGCCCGGCTGGCCGCCCTGCTCGAAGACGCCGAGGCGCGGGGCGCGACCGTAGCCCAGGGCGGGGCGCTCGACGAGTCGCAGTGCTACGTAGAGCCCACCATCCTGACCGACGTGCCCGCCGACGCAGCCGTGTTGGAAGAAGAGATATTCGGCCCGCTGCTACCCGTCGTCCCGTTTCAAGAGCTGGCCGAAACCGTGGCGTACGTCAACGCCCGGCCCCGGCCGCTGGCCCAGTACGTATTCACGACCAGCGCCGCTCACCGCCGCTACCTGCTGGACGGTATTGCGGCGGGTGGCGCGGCCGTCAACGAGGCCATCATTCAACTGGCGCACCCCGACCTGCCATTCGGCGGCGTGGGGAATAGCGGGCTGGGCAAAGCCCACGGCCTGGCTGGGTTCCTGGCTTTCAGCAATGAGAAAGGGGTGTTGCAGCAGCGCGTGGGCTTCACGGGCATCAAGCAATTTTACCCACCCTACGGGAATCGGGTGCGCCGGCTGCTGGGCTGGTTGCTGCGGTATTTGTAGGGTAGGCCGGATTTATAGCGGCTATATTGAAAAGCTATTCACAAAACCCTGTTTGACCAAATACCAGTCATGTTGCGCCGCTATTCGCCGGAAGAGTATTTTACCTTGGAAAAGAAAAGCGAGGTGCGGCATGAGTACGTTGAGGGAGAAGTGTTTGCGATGGTGGGAACCAGCGTAGCTCACAATCTCATCAAGGGTAATCTGATAGCCGGTTTGCGGCCCGGGGTACGCCAGCGGGGCTGCCGCATCTTTGATGAGAACGTACGGTTGGAGGTGCGGGAGAAACGATACTATACCTATCCGGATGTGCTGGTAAGTTGTACCTCTGCCGATTTCCAAGACCCGTATGTAGTACGTCAGCCGGTGCTGATTGCGGAAATTCTATCACCCTCGACGGCGGAGTACGACCGCACAACCAAGTTTGCGTACTACCAAAAAATGCCCAGCCTGCGGCATTATCTGTTGCTTTCGCAAGCGGCCTGGATAGTGGAGTGGTTTCGGCGTGACGAGGCCGGGCAGTGGATTTACACCCTGCTCACCGGCCCTGACAGCCTCCTGCAAATCGCGGATCTGGGCCTGTCTCTGCCCCTGCGCGAGTTGTACGAGGATACCGACGTGGCGCCGTTGCGGGTGCTGCCGGGGCTGGCCGGTGGCGGGGCGGCTGAAGCAGCCAGCCCGAACGACTGATTGGGCTGGCTGGCCTCGTACGTCGCCAGTACCGCTGGCGGGTTACGTCGCATCGGCTCGGGTATCAAGCGTCATGAAAGCGCGCTATTACCTGCTTGGCTGCCTGGCCCTGGCCAGCTGCGGTGCCCCTGATCTCGAAACAGCCGGCCCGGTTGTGGTCAGCTTCGACCAGCCTTTTCCGGCCAACGCGCCCGATTTACCCGGCTTCCTGCCGCGCGACTGGGGCCAGTACACGACGCCCGGTGATACGAGCAACGTATTCGTCGTGAGTGCACAGGCGTTGGTTGGCCGCAGTATCGGCACCGCGCACGTAGGCGGAGCCTTGCTCGACTCGCTGGGCCTGCCGCATCGCCGCTGGGGTGGGCTGGCCCCCGACGGCCTGCGCTACCACGTTACGCCGCTGGCCGCCGATTCTTTCCAGCTGCAAGTGCAGAAGCTGGATACCGTGCTGCGCCTGCAACCCGCGCAGCCGCTGCATCTGCGCCATTATCGGGGCTACTACTACACCAGTACCCCGTCGCGGCGGGACTCCACTCAGTGGACGGTACGGCGACTATCGTTTGCCGAGGGCCACATTACGCAGCAGCTATTCAACCCCGACAGCCTGCGCGTGCGGGCGCTCGACCCCGCCACGGTGCGGCAGCGGTACGCCAAGGGGCAACTGCTCATTACTATCTCGCCGCAGTCGCGCCGCGACGTAGGGCAGGTGAGTAGCTACGCCGGGCTCTGGCTGGATAAACCGGCCGATTCGGTAACGGCCTCTGCGCAAAACTATCTTAACTGGCTTAACCGGCTAGCATCGCGCTGGCATAAGCCCACCGACCCGAACCAGGGAGAGTGAAGCGCTATTATTTTTTCTGCATTTCGGCCTGAATCTGGGCGCGTTTCACCTGCATTTCGCGGTAGGAGGTAGGGCCGAGAATGGTGCGCATCTGCTTGTCGGACGAGGCGTTGATGCGGGCGATGGCGGCGTTGAGCTGCGGCGACTGGGCGGGGTACTGCTGGCGGGCGGCGTTGACTTGTTCCACGGTGGTATTAAGCACCTGGCGCACCTTGGTGGTTTGGTCGGGCCGCAGGCGCAGCACGGTAGTCATGGCGTCGGCGAGGTCGCGGGCGGCGGAGGGCGGGGTAGGCGAGTCGGGCGTGCGGACGGTTTCGACCACCACGGGCGGGGTGGTGTCCTTGGGCTGACGGTGAAAAAGGGAGCAGCTGGCGGTAGCCAGCAGCGTCAGGGCCAGCAGGGGCCGCAGGGCGGAAAAGGAATGCATAGGGCAGAAAGAAGCCTTCGCGTGAGGCAGAAAACTGCCTTACGCAAAAGGTGCCCCCGTGGTCAGCGCATCGGGGGCGGGGGCGACTGACGCAGCGCCTGCCGCCGTATTTTGCCGGAGCGGCGTCGCAGCTTTTGCTGCTCGTAAGGATGAGGCAGCAGGCTATCGACCCGGGCGTCGCTCAACGCTTTGCTGCGGCGCACCGCCTTCCGACGTGCCGAGCCGTGCAGCTGCTGCCGGGCAGCGGCGATGGTCGTTTTCTCCTGCACCAGAATGCTGTGCAGCCGGGCCCGCCGCTGTTCGCCCATCCGAGCTAAAAACCCACTGACGCCCCCGCCGCAACTGCCGAATACCAGCAGCGTCACCAGCCCCAGTAGGAGCAATTGCGTAGGATGGAGTCGGGCTAGTGCTTTCATGGCCGGTAAGTTACGGTAGTTGACCTAGTTAGCGGAAGGTGCTTTGCGAACTTTACGTTTCGGCTCAGGATAGGCTAGAAACTGGCGTGCCTGCGCGGCCGTTTCGACCTCGTCGAGGTCCCGGCGGCGCGGATACTCTTCGTAGTGCGGGCGTTGACCTTGGTCTGCCGGTTTGTACCCGTAGATGCCCGTGTGGTAGTGGGATGTGTGCGCCTGCCAATTCACTCCGTCAATAACAGTGGGCGTCACGAACGAGGAATTTACTAGCACCAGTAGCTCCTTCTGCCCGTCGTGGTTGGCATCCAAAAGCACTGGGCCGCCACGCATACTGAATGAGCCGGGGCTGGTCATCCGGGTTGGCGAATGAGGCTGGGAGTACCCGCTGTAAGAAGTCTTCGACCGACTCGGTGGGCTGCCGTCGCGCAACGCCTCGGCGCAGCGTGCGGGCCTCGGTAGAATCAGCAGAACTGCCGCTAGTAGGTGGGGGAGGTATAGAGGAGGCGTGTGCTGGGTGAATAGAGTTAGTTGAACCGGAGGCTAAGCAGGCATAACCAAGAAGTAGGCTCAGTAGTAGCAAGTAGCGAGGATGAGTAGCGGAATACTTCATAAGAGACAGTGAGCGAGCGGAATAGCGAGCAAAAATTACCTGGTAGCCCTACCTAAACAGTCAGGTCAAAAATCTACCCAATCTCAAGCATTATTCTCTCAACTTTTTACGCTAAGAAGAAAGGAGAAGGCTGTATTCAGGCTGATATTAAGTAGTTTCCGCCGTTCTAAAAAGTCAGGTGAAGCAGGGCAAGTGGGTAGCAAGCTGCTCGGCATGTCCAGTCGTCGGAAAATACGTGCTGCAAGTGCTGGTGCGTGAAAGCGTTGATTGTGTAGTCAATCACCACTTGAGCAATCTCATTCTTTTTAAAGCAAGCACTTGCCACCTAAGCCTTTAAATTTGTGCTGTCCCGATAGCTAAGCTACGCCGCTGGTACGAGCGTCTCGTCCTTCTTTTTCCGCCTATGAATCTATTTTCAGTGGTTACCCACCTTGCGCTCGGCAGCGTGCTGCTCGCTGGTACTGCCTGTCACAAAGACGCCGATGAAGTAGTAGCCTCCGGGACCATCGCCGCCACCATTCTGCCGGCGGGCTACGTGACGCAAGTAACGGCGACGGCGGCAACGGGCCAGGTGTATTCGGCGATTCCCGATGCCACTACCGGCATCGTGCGCTTGCCCCAGTTACCAGTGGGGACCTATACCGTCGCGGTAGCCACGAAGCTGGCTTATAAAACGCCTGAGCCGCAACAGGTGCAAGTCAAAGCCGGGCTCACGAGCGCGCTCGCGTATTCGACCCTCACCCGGGATGCGAAAATACGCGGGACGCTGAGCTGGGTCGAAAATGGGACGCGCTACACGGCGACCAACCTGTACGGGGAAGTTAGCGAAAGCTTGGTATCAGTGGACGGGTACGTGCTCGCCAACGGGGTCGGGCACGAGGTGGCCTTCATAGTGCCGGTACGCGGTGCGTTTAGTCATTTGTTTACTGGTGTGGGGACGTACCCGCTGGGCCGGCAAGAATACCCGGTCGGCAAATACGTACTTTCTTCGTCGCCCGGGCCTTATATCTGGTACACGCCCTCGCAGGGAATGGGTACGGGGAAGGTGCAGGTCACGCAGTACGACCCCGCGGCCTTTACCATCGCCGGCACGTTTGCCTTTACGGCCCAGCCCTTTTCAAATCCCACGGGTGCGCCCGGCGACGTCACCATCAGCGACGGTAGCTTTAGCCTGACGTACTGAGCACGGAGGCGGTCAGTCGCTATTCACTGCTAGCAGTGCGAAGATGGCTTATTTCAACCCCTGCGCCGTGTAGTGCGCCAGCGCCATGATGGTAAGCATGGGATTGACGCCGCTGCACGCCGGAAAGGCCGCGCCATCGGCCACGTACAAGCCGCTTACTTCCACCGTTTCGCCGCTGGGGCGCAGGGGGTGGGTGCGGGCCTGGCCGCCGAGGCGGCAGGTGCTCATCTGGTGCGCGCTGAAGAGGCCGAAGCGGTTGGGCTGCCAGCGCAGGTGCGGGAGCTGGTCGAGCACTTCGGGATTGTGGGCCGTGCCCTGGTGGGCGCGCAGCACGGGCAGCGTACCGTGGGGCAGGTATACCGTGTGCGCCCCGGCCGCCACGTGGATTTCGGCGGCAGCCCGCACGCCGGTGAGCAGGTGCTGGCGGTCGAAGGCCGACAACTGGTAGTCGATCAGCGGGGTGCCCTGGCGGTCGGTGCGTACCCGGCCACCATCGCGATCGCGGGTGAGCACGATAAACGAGCCCAGGTGGTCGGCAGCTTGCAGCAATTCGCGGTGCTGCGTGCCCCCCAGCCAGGGCAGCACCATCGCCAGTAGGCCGGGGTGGGTGGGCGGCGTTTCGAGCTTCACCCCGAAGTTGGTGCCGCCCAGCCGCGCAAAGGTGTCGTTGACCACGCTCATGCTGGGGCCGTACCACGAGTGCATGGGCTGCGGGTAATGCGCCCCCACCACCACGGTGGGGTGCAGATGCAGGTGCCGCCCCAGGTGCGGGTGCCGCAGCCCCGAGCGCAGCAGCAGCGCCGGCGTCTGAATGGCCCCGCCCGCCACCACCACCCGCTCGGCCCGCACCGTGATGCGCAGCAGGTGCCCGTCGGCCGTGCGGTGCACGGCCACGGCCCCAGTGGCCCGGCCGGCCGCCGTGGTCACGCGCTCGGCGCGGGTGTCGGGCAGCAGGCGGGCACCGTGCGCGGCGGCCGTGCGCAGGTAGGTATTCAGGGTGCCTTGCTTGATGCCGTGGGCGTCGCCCAGGGTAGAAAAGCCCAGGCCCTGGAAATGAGTGTCGGAATCGCCCAGTCCCTTTTCGTTGCGGGGAATGAGCCGGGTGGCCTGGCCCAGCCGGGCCGAGCCGTCGCGCAGCGCCTGGTTCTGGCCGTTGTGGCGGGGGTAGTCGGTGTTCACGCTCAAGGCCTGGGCTACGGCGTCGAGGCTGCGCTGAAAATCGGGGCCGGTGAAGTGCGGTGCGTCGTGCTCGCGAGCCCATTCTTCCAAAATGTAGTCGGGCGTGCGAAAAGCCCCGGCCCAGTTGACGGTGGTACCACCCCCCAGGCAGGCGCCAGCCAGTAGGCTGACGCCGCCGTCGCGGGTGCTGAGCGCCCCCCGGGCATCGTAGAGGCGACCCATCATATCGACTTCGCGCTGGGTGAAATCGGCCCCGTGGCAGTAAGGGCCGGCTTCGAGTACCAGCACGTCGTGGCCGGCCTGGGCCAGCTCGCCCGCTACCACCCCGCCGCCCGCCCCCGAGCCGATAACCAGCACCTGGCAGGTGTACTCGGTGTCGGTGGTAGGGGCCAGCGGCTGCAGGGGCCGCTCGCTGGTGGGCGGCCCCTCAGTGACCAGCGGTAGCGCTGGGCCGGGGTAGCCCAGCACCGCCCAGGCAGGATTGGGCGAGCCATCGGCCGGGCTGCTGCCATAGTACAGAAACGTGCACAGCTTACGGAGCGCCTGAAAACCTTGCCGCAGCGGCGGCAGCCACGAGCCCGCCCAGCTTTGCAGCAGCCGCTCGCGCTGCGCGGGCGTGAGCTGGTGAAACGGCAACAGCGGCCCGCCCCAGCTCAGGCCCGTCAGGGGTTTGTGCAGTAGATCAAGCAATTGCTCAAACTCCGACTGCGTGCTGAGCGGCTGCGCCTGTACGGCGGCGGTGAGCTTGCCCAGGTCGACCAGCGCCGAGCCGGGCGGGAGGCTGGCCGGGGCCGGGCCAGCCGGAATGAAGGTATCGGCAACGGCACGCAGGGTGGTGGCACGTGCGGGGGTGAGCACAAACATGGAGTAACAGGCAGGGCGGCGAAACGCTGGAAAAGATACCAGCTTTTTCCTGAATACTCGGCATGCCGAGTATTCCGGAAAAAGCAGCCGGGTGGCCGCAGTCTACCTTTGCGGCATGGCTACCCTCGTCCGCACCCCCGAAACCCAGCATCGTATTCATTTTCAAGACTGCGATATGCTGGGTCACCTCAACAATGCCCGCTACCTCGACTACTTTCTCAACGCCCGTGAAGACCAGGTAGCCGAGCACTACGCGCTCAACATGGGCCAGCTGGCCCGCGAGCAGCAGGCCGCCTGGGTAATTACCAAGCACCACCTCAGCTACCTCAGGCCCGCCCGGCAGGGGGCGATGGTGCGCATCAGCACCCAGCTTATTCATTTCGATAATTCTAACCTGGTAGTGGAGATGCAGATGCGCTCCGACGACGGCCAGCGCCTGCTGGCCTTGCTGTGGTCGGAAATGGCCTTCGTGAAGCTGCCCGCCGGTACCCGCACCGACCACGCCGATGCCCTCATGGACCTGCTCGACGAGCTCGACGTGCCCGGTATCGATTACGACCCCGATGGCTTCGACCACCGCGTCAAGGACGTGCGCCAGGAATTGAAAAAGCTGCGCCGCGCCGCTGGCCAGCCCGATTAAAGTCCGCCCGCACGCGGCTCGTCCGTAGCAACCTACGCTGTCGGGCGGGCGTATGAAAAGGTAAGCGAGGCGGCAATTGCCCGCCGGATTCCCTTCTTCTTTTCCACACGCACCATGTCACTTTTCAGCAGCGATAAGCTTAAAGGCAAGCGCATTGCCATTCTGGCCACCGACGGCTTCGAGCAAGTAGAGCTCACCAAGCCCCAGCAATTTCTTAAGAACGAAGGCGCGACGGTCGACGTTATTTCCCTCAAATCGGGTTCCATCAAGGGTTGGGACATGACCGACTGGGGCGACAAAGTAGATGTCGATAAAACCCTGGACGAGGCCAAGGTAGCCGATTACGACGCCCTGGTGCTGCCCGGCGGCCAAATCAACCCCGATAAGCTGCGCGTTGAGACCGCAGCCGTGGACTTCGTGCGCGAGTTTGCGCAATCTGGCAAACTGGTCGCCTCTATCTGCCACGGCCCCTGGACACTCATCGAAGCCGACGTAGTGCGCGGTAAACACATGACGAGCTGGCCGAGCGTAAAGACCGACCTGCGCAACGCCGGTGCCGAGTGGCAGGATTCGGAAGTGGTGGTAGACGGCAACTTCGTCACCAGCCGCAAGCCCGATGACCTCGACGCGTTCAACAAGAAAATTGAAGAGCAGCTGCTGGCCGGGCACACCGCTTAGCCCTAACTCCGAGTTCACAAAAAAGGCTTTCCGCTACGGAGCGGAAAGCCTTTTTTGTGCCTGGTGCGAGCGGATTACTGTCGCAGTAGCCACCACATTACTACGTCGAATACAAGCAAAAATGCTCCTTGCATCCGCACCGAGCGGCCGTAGCCCAGCAGTCGCGCGGGCTGCCGGGTGGCGGGGGAGGCGGCGCGATGCAGCAGCCACATGGCCACTAGGAGGATGCCTACGTCGATAATCGCACTGAAAAGAAATAGCTGCCCAGTGAAATGCTCATCGGCCCCAGCAGTGAGAGCGGTGAAGCCCGCTGGTGGCCGGCCGGGGTGCGTGCGCAGGATGCCTACTGCCGCCAGCACGGCGTTGACGAAGCCCCAGGCGCAGTTCATCAGGTGAAAGTGAAACTCCCAGAGGCGGCGGTCGGAGCGGGGTAGGTAGTAGCCGCTCACGCAGAGGTTGAGCAACGCCCAGATACCCAGCATACTCAGGCCGCGCCCCAGCAGGAGCTCGTGGTGCTGGTAGGCAGCCAGCCAGGCTGGCCCGGCCGGTAGTACGGAAAGCAGCATAGCCCCAAGATAAGCGGCTAGTGAGCGATGCCGATACCCAGGTACACTTGCAGCACCGAGTTACGGATGTTGCTGTCCGTCACGAGCGCGCTCACCGGCTGGCCGTTGTACGTCAGCTGCGCCTCGTTCTTATACAGGTTGGCAAAGCTGAGGTCGTAGCGCACGCCCAGGCGGGCCGGCCCCAGCCGCGCTTCGGCCCCGGCCACCCCGCCAAAGTCGAAGCGGTGGTAGCCGCTCTGGCTCACGTTGAGGTCGGCGTCGCCGTTGCGGCCCCCGGTGAGCACCGATACCTGCGGGCCCAGATGGAGGCTCAGCGTCTCGGTGAGGTTGCCCACAAACAGCACGGGCAGCTCCAGGTAGTCGAGGCGGTTTTGCTGAGTGGTGTTGGTGGCCGAGTTGGTGCTTTCGAAGCCTTTGCGCGAATACAGCAGCTCGACTTGCAGCGAGGCAAAATGCGTGAAGCCGTATTGGCCGTACACCCCGGCGTGGAAGGTCTTGAGCTGGTCGCGGCTGGTGAAAATGCTGGTGCCGCTGCCTTTCAAGTCGCTGTAGCTGAGGCCACCCTTGATGCCAAAGCCCGTGTTGCGCGAGGTGGTGCTCTGGCCTTCCGAATAATCGCTGGCGGCGGGATTGCCGCGCACTTGCGCGTGGGCCGCCCCACCGGCCACGAGCGAAGCAAGAAGGATAAGTACGTGTTTCATACCCTCCCCAACGCCCGACCCGCCCGAAAGTTATCAGAAAAGCGGCGGCAATCGATTCGCCGCCGTACTTTTGCGCCACGCCCGCCCGCCGGGCCACCCAGGCCGGGGAGTTAGCTCAGCTGGTTAGAGCGCTACCTTGACATGGTAGAGGTCATCGGTTCGATTCCGATACTGCCCACGAAAAAGACCCTTTCTGAAGTAGAGAGGGTCTTTTTTGCTTACTGGGGTACAGTATGGGGTACAGGTGCTGCTGTACGCTTCCCCGTTCGATAAGCCAGTGGTAGGCAGAGGTTAAGCGGCTTGTTTAACTTCGAGAGGAGTCATAAAATTCAAGGCTTGGTGGGGCCGTTATGTATTGTAGCCACTCATCTACCAGCTGGCGCACGTGGGCCAGCGAGCGAAACAGGTGGGCGTCGAGCAGTTCACGGCGAAACGAGCTGTTGAAGCGTGCAAGGTAGGTATTCTGCGTCGGCTTACCGGGCTGAATCCAGTGTAAGGTAATGCCTTGCTGCTCAATCCACTTACTCAATTTGGCGCTGATACATTCAGGGCCGTTGTCAGTGCGTAGCTGCGCGGGGCGGCCATAGCCCTCGACTCAGCGCGTGAGCACCTGCACGACGCGACTGGCCGGCAAAGAGAAGTCGATTTCCACGCCCAGTAGCTCGCGGTTGTAATCGGCAAGCACGTTGAGCGTGCGCAACCGGCGGCCATCGGTCAATACGTCGCTCGTAAAGTCGAGTGACCAGCACCCAGTGGCGGCCGCAGGCACGGCTAAGGGCTGCTTCACGCGGGCTGGGACGCGCTTTTTCAGGCGCCGAGGCAGGTGTAGCGCCAGTGCCCGATAGATACGTAACGTGCGTTTATGGTTGAGGACCAATCCGTTTTTGCGCAAGCGGTGGTGCAGCTTCCAGAAGCCCCAGCCCGGATGCCGCCCACTCAACGCCCGCAGGGCCTGCTGCACGGGCTCATCGTTTCGCCCCTGCGCAGCAGGATGGTAGCTGCCACGTGCGAGTCCTACCAGCGCACACGCCCGGCGCTGGCTCCAGCCCTTGCTGACTAAGCCCTGCCCTGCCTGGCGTCGCGCCGCAGAGCTGCTTACTTTTTTCGCAGGATCTCCTTGATAGCCTGATTCTCTAAGCTTAAGTCAGCGAACAGCTGCTTGAGCTTGCGGTTCTCCTCTTCCAGGTACCTGAGCCGCGTGAGCTCGGCCACGCTGGCCCCGGCATACTTGCTTTTCCAGGCGTAGCATGTCGCTTCGCTCAAGCCGTGCTCGCGCACAAGCTGGGCCACCGTCTGCCCGCTGGCTTGCTGTTGGAGAATGGCCACCATCTGGGCCTCGCTGAATCGTCCTTTTTTCATGTTGCAGTCGGCAGGTAGGGAAAGTTACTTCTTTCTCTACGCACAACTGGACCGCGCTTTAGGGAAGCGCACAGGTTGCCGCAAGATTTACGAAGGCCAAAAAATGTACATCGAGCTTGTCGTAACGCGTGGCCACCCGGCGAACCTGCTTGAGGCGGCTGAAAAGGCATTCGACAGACTAACACTTACTAGGCAGTTTCTCCAAACAAGGGCGTTCCCAAATCTACTATTTTTCGAACGCCTCTACTGGCTCAGAAAAGACCGGTCTCCTGCTATTGATTTAGGACCTACTTCTTGCGCTGCCAGGGCACCTCTTAGGCTAGATTTTAGTACTCATCAGCAGGGAACTCAGGAAGGTGCATCTTTCGGGGCTAGGAAAAGTTTAAGCATACTCAACTATCATTAACGCCCGCCGAGAACAGCGTGATTAGGCTAGGGCCGTATTAGTTAGATTAATTTGTCCTTACCTTTGATTGCTAATAAACTACGGATACTAATCTCGCATTTGGACTGCCCTCGTTTTCCAGTTGTGCTACCCCGGCAGTTGCGGCATTACCTGCTGTTTTTGGGGAGTCTCTGGCTACTGGTATGCAGACCCGGCACCGTCCAGGCCGTCGCCGGCGGCCTGCATATAGAGCACCTGCCCCCAACCGGGCTGCTTGCCAGCCACTCCCTGACGGCCCAGCGTGGCCGCGCCTACTGGGATACCAACCCTGATTCGCTCCGGCAGGTGCTGGCCCGACCACAAGCTGATACAGCTCGCCTGCGTACCCTGGAGCACCTGAGTGACATCACCTCCTGGATTGATACGCCGCGCTACGAAGACCTAGCGCAAACGATAAAGCTAGCGTGCCAGCTACGCCGACCCGAATACCGAGCTTATCAGCTATGGCTCAGCGGCTGGCAGCTATTTCAACGGAACCTACCCGCTACGGCAGAAAGCCGCGCGACCAACGCCCAAGCGCTGGACAGCATGCGGGCGGCTATCACCCAATTCGATATACTTGGACGTCAGCAACCCAGGTTCCTCCTGGATATCTGTCGTGTCTTCCTAAAATTGCAGGAGCTGGATGCCGCACAAGCCTATTTTGCAGAAAAGCTGAATTACTACCGCCAGCGCAAGGCAACCCAAAATATGGCTTCTTGCTACACTGGCATGGGAGCTTACTACTTTCTTAAGGGTGATTACAGCCGCTCCATTGGCGGTTACCTACAAGCCGGAGCCCTCTTTCGTTACTTCGATACGTCTACTTATTACGATGAGCTAAGTGTAGTTGGGGCTACCTATGCGCTATGGGGAAACCATACGAAGGCGGAAGCTTACCTACGGCAAGCGTTGACCAACCCCAACCCCAGACGACGCTCGTACATCTACTATTACTTGGCAGTCAGCTATCTGCACCGAGGTAACTATGTGGCCGCGACCCGAGCTGCCGACCAGAATCTGCAGAATGCCGACCTATCGGACGCCTCAAACAATCAGCAGCCCATAGCCTTAGTCCTTAAGGCCACAGTGCTCATCCCGCAGCACCACCTGGCAGCGGCCAGCCAGCTGCTTGCCCAAGCGCAGCGTTTGGGCGATTTGCAGAGCGTGGCCCTTGATAATCGTTACGGCTATTTTGAAGTGGATGCGGGCTGGGCGCAGTACTACGCCGCCCTCGGGGAGCCCGCCCGCGCCGAAAAGGCTTGGCTCACTGCCTTGCGCAAAGCCCGACTGGAGGGCTCGCAGTTGCTTCGCCTACGTTACCTACGGCAACTTGCCGATTTTTACGCGGCGCACAAGAAGCCTGCCGCGGCCGCGCCGTATTCGCTGGCGGCGGCCCGGCTCAACGATTCGCTACAAGAAATTCAGAGTGGCTTCCGGGTGTCGTACTACGAGCAGCAGCAGGTAGAACGCCACCAGGCCGCACGCATTAGCGGCCTACGCCAGCAGCAGACTCAGGCCATAGCCAGCGCGGGTCGCCAGCGCACCGCCCTAGGCTGGCTGCTGGGCGGTACGGCCCTGCTGACCCTGTTCAGCGGCGCGCAGTGGCGCAGCCACCGCCGCCAGCAGCGGGCTAATGCTCTACTAGCTGCCCAAAAGGCCCAGATTGAGGACCAGGCCCAGCGCTTGGGCGAGCTGGACGCGGCCAAAAATCAGTTCTTTGCCAACGTCAGCCACGAGCTGCGCACGCCCCTGACCCTGGTGCTGGGCCCGCTCGACGGCTTGCTCACCGCCCCGGCCCCGCCCTTGCCCGCCCCCGTGCGCGAATCCGTGGCCCTGGCCCATCGCAGCGCCCGCCGCCTGCAAGAGCTAGTCGATAGCATTCTGGACCTGACCAAGCTACAAGCTGGCCGCCTGGAGCTGCACCCCGCGCCCACAGCCCTGGCGGCGCTGCTGCGCCGGGTTATCGCGCAATTTGAGTCGCTGGCCGCCGAGCGCCGCGTGCTGCTGGTGCGGCCCCTCGCCCTGCCCGAGGCCCTGCACGTGCTGGTGGATGCCGACAAGGTAGAGCAAATCCTGACCAATCTGCTCATCAACGCCCTCAATTATACCCCGGCCGGCGGGGCCGTCAGTGTGGGGGCCACCCTGCCCGACGCCACTGGGCAGTACGTCCTCACGGTGCGCGACACCGGCCCTGGCATTGCGGCGGCCGAGCAGGAGCGGGTGTTTGAGCGCTTTTATCAGAGCCCCCAGCGCCAGGCCCAGGGGGGCACCGGCTTGGGCCTGGCATTGAGCCGGGAGTTGGCCACGCTGCTCGGCGGCACGCTCACGCTGGCTAGTGAGCCGGGCCAGGGGGCCGCCTTCACCCTGCGCTTTCCAGCGCCGGAGTGGAGCGCTGAGGGAGAAGGGGTAGAAGCTGAGGAAGTGGATGCAGAAGAGGGGGAAGCGGAGCCGGAGGCCACGCCGGACGGCGCCTTGCTACCGCTGCACGCCCGCCCCCGGGTGCTAGTGGTGGAGGACCAGGCCGACCTGCGCGAGTACCTGCGCCAGCTGCTGAGCCCGGCCTACGAGGTGCTCACCGCCACCGACGGCCAGGACGCGCTCGAGGTGCTGGCCCGCGAGGCACCCGTGGACCTGGTCACCACCGACGCCATGATGCCCCGGCTGAGCGGCACCGAGCTGCTAGCCCAGCTGAAGGCCGACCCTGCCCGCGCTGGCCTGCCCGTGCTCATGCTCACGGCCCGCGCCGATGACACGTTTCGACTGGCCTCGCTCACGCTGGGCGTCGACGACTACCTGACCAAGCCCTTCGTGCCCGCCGAGTTGCTGGTCCGGGTGGCCACGCTGCTGCGTCGCCACACCGTGCGCCGCCACTTTGCCGCCCAGCCGCCCGAGGCCCCAGCCCACCCGGCGGTGGCCGAGGCAACCCCAGCGCCCCCCAGCGTCCCCATGGCCGACCCTGCGGCCCCACCCGAACCCGACGCGGCGGGGGCCGCGCAGCTGGCCCGGTGGCAGGTGCAGGTCGCGCCGCGCCTGGCCGACCCCGCTTTTGGCCCGACCGAGCTGGCCGGCCTGCTGTGCTTGAGCGAGCGCACCCTCTATCGCCGCCTGGGCGAGCTGGCGGGCCTGACGCCCGCGGCCTGGCTGCGTGAGCTGCGCCTAAACCAGGCCCGCCAGCTGCTCGAAGCCGGCAGCTTCCGCTCGGTGGCCGACGTGGCCGAGGCCGCGGGCTTCGTCACGGTCAAGGCCTTCGCCGCGCGGTATGCCGAGCGGTTTGGGCGGCGGCCCTCCTCCTACCGCCCCTAGGCCCCGAACGGCACCCGTTCAAGAGGAAAAAGCCGCCGCCCTGTCCGGTTATTCGCCCGTGCTGCTTCGCCCATTCCGGCGAAGCAGCACAGGCGCTTCGCTACTAGCGCCCGTGTGAGTGACCTGGTAACGACCGCTCGCGGTAGCTGCCGTGGCTGGTCGCATCCGCTTGAGGAGACAATTCCTGCCCGCTACCCGAGCGGGCAGCGGTAAATGCGTTGGCAGAAGTCGCTTACCTAGGGCCATTTCTGCCAAACTGGGGCCATGCTTGCCAAAATGCAGGATTTTGCCACTACTGGCAAGGATGAAGCCAGGTCAGCGTGCGTAACGCGTGACCTTTGTGCACCCTCTTACACCCCGCCAGCAAGGGGGCAGTACCGCTGCTTAGCCTCGTCAGGCATCCAGGCCGGGCTCCCGCATCCCCTCCTGCTTACAATTCCTGCCCAACTTCTGGTGCGCTAGCCAGCCCGAGGTTCTGGGTCATAACCTACCGCGGCTTTTACCACCGTCCGGCAGCCCACCTACCCGGGGCGGAGCCCCCGGTAGCACCTGGTTTTACCAGCTAGCACGCTCCCGCAGACCAGTACTACTACCCGACGCGCTTACGCGCCCCGGCCTCCTCTTGCATTCTTTCTGAGCTATGAACCATCCTTACTTAGTCCCCTGCGGGGACCGCCGCAGGTAGGCAGCCCGCTCGCAAGTACCACCTGCCCAGGCGTGGCCATCAGACGAGGTGCTTGAGCAAGCAGCTAGCATGGCCGCCTACTCTCTCTTTTGTCAAGCGTACTAAATACTTATAATCAAGTAATTTAGGTGTCAAACTTCGCCTTTGCCTTTTAATTATGAAAGCTCTCCTTTCGTGGCGCTGGCCACGGCCCTGGTGCTCGGGGCCGGCCACGCCAGCGTACCTGCCGCGCCGCGCGCCACCGCTGCGGGGCCGGTCACGATGGCCGCGTTGACGCAACAGTTTACCGAGGCCCTGGAGCAGCAGGACTTGGCAAAGGCCACCGCCTGCCTGGCCCGCAACGTGCGCTCGCTGGCCAACGCGGAGGCCGTAGTGAGCGGCCGCGATTCGGTGAGTGCGGTCTGGCTGAAGCGGACCCTCAGCATAGTACCTGAGTGAAACTGACGCCCCTGCAATCGGGTGGCGACGCCGCGATGGGCTACGCCACCGGCTACTACACCTACGACCTCAAGCCGACGGCCAACCTGCCAAAAGGCGCGGTCGGCCATGGCTCTTACACGACGCTGCCCTGTAAGGAGGGCGCTACCTGGCAAATCACCTACGTTCACCCCGCCGCCGACTCTATCAAGATTACCGACTAACGGCCCGCCTGCGCAGCGCCGGCCATCGGATGGGCACCCGTCGCCCGGTCGGGGGCCAGCACCGATGCGTTGGCTGGCCCGCTGCGCAGCGGGCCGAGCGCCTACTGCTGCCCTATGCAACCCCCTTTATCCCTAGCTATTATTGAAGCCCAGGCGCTCCTGCGAGATAGGATGCACCAATACTTGTGCGCCCAGCCCGAGTTCGACTGCGTGCTCACGGCCGCGTCGGTGGCGGATTTCCTGCGGCGGCTGCCCGCGCTGGGTACCCCGCCAGTGCTGGTGCTTGGCGACCTCGGCCGACCCAGATGCGCGGGCAGCGCGGGACTGGCGCTGCTGCTGGCCCGGCTGCCCGAGGCGCAGGTGCTGCTGCTGAGCGCCACCATCGATAGGCCACTGGCCCTGGCGGCCTTCCGCGCCGGGGCCGTAGGCTACCTGGTCAAGAGCTTGCCCTTACCCCAGCTCAAGGCCCATCTGCTCGACGTGGCCGCCGGGGGCTCGCCCATGAGCTCGCAGGTGGCGCGCCACGTCATTCAAGCGTTTCAGCGCCAGCCCCCGGTGCGGGTGGCCCCCACCCCAGAGGCCCGCCTCACCCCTCGAGAGGAAGAAATCGTGGCCGCCGTGGAACAGGGCTTGAGCTACAAGCTGGTGGCCGAGCGCTATGGCCTGAGCACGGCCACGGTCAAAAACCACATCCGGGCCGTGTACCGCAAGCTGGCAATCAACAGCAAGGGCGAGCTGCTGGCCCTGGCCCTGCAGCGGCGCGGCTGAGGGCGGGTATAGGCCTTTTGTGCTATAGCGCTGCCTTGCCGTACTGCCGAGCTTTGTATGATTTTTTAGTACTTTACCTATCCCCCTTGCTCCTATGGCAAACTCTTTACTTCGGGGCCGCCCGCAGCGGCCTCCTTACTGGCTGGCCCGCCCCCTGGCGGCGCTAGGGCTGCTGCTGGCCACGGCCAGCGTGGCCCAGGCCCAGACGCTCACCATCCAGGGTATGGGCAGCGCCACTTCTCCAGGCAGCGACGTGACAGCCTTCGTTGACAAGGTTGAAATCGTGCGGGTGTTCGACGGAGCCGTAATGACGGGGGCGCTCGCCAACGCGGGCTTCGAGACCCCAAGTCTGGGGGCCGGCAGCTTTGCGTACCGACCCTCCGGGGCCACCTGGACGTTTGTGGGCAATGCCGGCATCAGCAACAGCGGCGGCGGCTTCAGCCCCCCTGCCATCCCAGAAGGAAGCCAGACAGCCCTGATTCAAACCAGTTCGAGCTCTGTCGCGCAGCCACTGACGTTAGCGGCCGGTACCTACCAGGTCCGTTTTCTGGCCACGCAACGTACCAATTGCTGCGGTGCGCCTTACGACCAGAAGCTGACCGTGAGCGTGGGCGGCACCCAGGTGGGAACTACCACGCCCCCGGCCAGTGGTTTCACCAGCTTTACCAGTAACGCCTTTACCGTGAATGGCAGCGGCGCGGTGGTTACCAACAACGCACTGGCCTTCGACGGCAGCAACGACTACGTGGCCCTGCCAGCCAGCACCCCGGTGCCGGTGGGCAACAGCGCCTACACCATCGAGGCGTGGATAAAGCCCACCAGCATGAGCGCGAATAATGGTATCGCTGGCTGGGGCAACTACGGCAGCGATAACCAGGTGACCGCGCTGCGCCTTACCCCGGGCAACGGCGGAACGCTTGGCGTCTACTGGTGGAACAATGACCTGAATGCGACGGTGGGTAACCTGAGCGGCCAGTGGCACCACGTGGCGACCACCTACGACGGCACCAACCGCCGCCTCTACCTCGACGGGGTGCTCAAGGCTAGCGACACGCCCGGCGCTCACGCCGTGCCCAATGCCAACAACCTGCGCCTCGGCTCGACCAACGCGGCGACGGGCAACAACCCGGGTGGTAACGGCGAATACTTTGCCGGCAGCATGGATGAGGTGCGCATCTATAGCGTGGGGCTGACGGTGGCCCAGATTCAGGCCGATATGTACAGCACTAGCCCAGCGGTGCCGGCCAGCCAGAAATACTACGCCAATTTCGACCAGGGCACGGCCGGCGGCAGCAACGCGGGCATCACGAGCCTGACCGACCAGAGCGGCAACGGCAGCACGGGTGCGCTGAACAACTTCGCCCTGACGGGCACCAGCAGCAACTGGGTACGCAGCTTCCCCACCATTACCGGCATCTCGCCCACCAGCGGGGCCGTAGGCAGCAGCGTGACGGTGACGGGTACCAATCTGCTTGACGCCACGGGCTTCGCCTTCAACGGCACAGCCGTGGCGCCCTTTACCGCCCCCAGCAGCGACCTGACGGCCACCGTGACCGTGCCCAACGGCGCGACGACCGGCCCGGTGAGTGTGACCTCGGCTACGCTCACGCGCTACAACGGCCCCACCTTCACGCTGGCCTACGGCGACCTGGTAGTAACTACCACCACGACCATCCCAGCCGGCATCTACAACAGCATCACGGTGCAGAGCGGCGGCAACGGCACGCTGGCCGACGACGTGACGGTGAACTCGGCCATCGTGGTGCAAAGCGGTGGCCGGCTGGCCGACGGCTGCCACTTGTTTACGGGCAGCGCCACGTTTACCCTGCAAGCGGGCGGCACCCTCGACATCTGCCGGCCCCGGGGCATTCTGAGCGGGCCCAACACGGGCCAGGGCAACATCGGGGCCGTGCGCGTGACGGGCACCCGCAGCTACAGCAACGACGCCAGCTACAGCTACAGCGGCGGCCAGAGCCAGGATACCGGCGATGGCCTGCCCAGCCAGGTGCGCAACTTCACGGTGGGCACCAGCACCGACCTCAGCCTGACCAATCCCCTGGCCGTGGCCCAGGTACTGACCCTGAGCGGGGCCGGCAACCTGACCACCGGCGGCAAGGCGCTGACGCTGCTGAGCAGCAGCGCCGGCACGGCCCTGGTGGTGAACAGCGGCACGGGCACGGTCAGCGGCACGGGCTTCACCATGCAGCGCTACATCGACCCCTCACTTAACAGCGGCAGCGGCTACCGCCACTACAGCGCTCCGGTGAGCAACACCACCCTGGCCGACCTGGCCACCACCGGCTACTCACCCGAAATCAGCCAGGCCGCTACCTACAACAGCAGCGCCACGCCAGGCACCACCACCCCCTTCCCCACGCTGTTTGCCTACGACCAGAGCCGCTTGGCCACGGTTACGAATAACTACTCGGCCTTCGACAAGGGCTTCGTGGTGCCCACCGCCCTGAGCGCGCCCATGAGCGTGGGCCAGGGCTACGTGGCCCAGATTGGGGCCGCCGCCCTCGTCGATTTCGTGGGCACGCCCAACACCGGCGACCAAAGCGCCCTGACCCTGACTCGCAACGCGGCCACGACGGCCAACGCCACCGCCGCCGGCTGGCAGCTGGTAGGTAACCCCTACCCCAGCCCGCTCGACTGGAGCCTGGTGGCCGCCGCCGACCGCCAGAACCTGGACGGCGCCATGTACGTGGTGCAAAGCACGGGTCCCTACGCCGGGGGCTACCGTACCTACACCAATGGTCAGAGCACGAGCGGCACCAACAACCCGCTCATCGCCAGCAGCCAGGGCTTCTGGGTACGGGTGAGCACGGGCCAGACCAGTGGCAGCCTCACCTTCCGCAACGCCCAGCGCGTAACTACCTATGCCAGCCAGCCGGCCTTCCAGCGCACCACCGCTGACCCACGCCCGGCCCTGCGCCTGGAACTGGCCGGTCAGGGCCTGGCCGACGGCTGGGTGACGTATGCCGAAACCGGAGCCACGGCCGGCTTCGACTCCCAGTTCGACGCGGCCAAGCTGCCCAACAGCACCGGCCTGAACCTGAGCAGCGCCTCGGCTACCGACAACCTGGCCATCGACGGGCAGGCCGCATTCACGGCCGCCACCGTGCTGCCGCTGGCCGTAGGCGTGCCGGCCGCCGGCACCTACACCCTCACGGCCGCCGCCCTGAACAACCTGCCCGCTGGCCTCACGGCCTACCTGCACGACGGAACTACCGGCCAAACGCTGGCCCTGGCCGTTGGCAGCACCTACAGCTTCAGCGTTACGGCCGCGCAGGCGCAAGCGCCGTTGCTAGGTCGCTTCACGCTGCAATTCAGTACCACCGCTACCCCGCTGGCGGCTGCCACGGCCACGCTGGCGGCCCAGGTGCTGGTTTATCCTAACCCAGCCCACGGCAGCTTTGCCGTGACCATACCCAGCGTGACGGGGACCTCAGTTGTGCAGGCCGAGCTGCTTAATGCGCTGGGCCAAGTGGTTCGCCGCCAGCAGGCAGCCTTGCCCGCTAGCGGCACTACTCTAACGGTGCCCGCCAACGGGCTGGCAGCGGGCGTGTACGTGCTGCGTCTGGCCGCCGGTGGCACTACCGTCATCAAGCGGGTGGTGCTGAACTAGCAACTATTACCGGCCAGCCCCGGTGCGGGGCTGGCCGCATTTCTTCTTACTTCTACGAATCATGAAACTGTATTTGCTCCAAGCGGCCCTACTGCTATCCCTGCTGGTACTTGGCCGGCAAGCCCAGGCCCAGGTGCCCGGCAGCACCGGTCCCGCCCCCCAAGCTAATCCTACGGCCGTACCGCTTGACGGCGGGGCTTCGCTGCTGCTCGCTAGCGGGGTGGCCTACGGCCTCAAGCGCCTGCACCGGCGCAAGACGCAGCCTTAATCTATCTCGCCTATGCTGTATAAGCCCGGTAGCCTGCGCTACCGGGCTTTTTATTTCCTGGCATTGCCATTGCCGCGAAGGCCGCTGATTTGC
>CAJYVK010000136.1 GCA_913778455.1 uncultured Hymenobacter sp.
CGTCATGCTCATCTGGCGTCCGCCTGCGAAGCATCTTATCACGTTCGCGTAAGCCGTTCTAACCTGATGAGATGCTTCGCAGGCGAACGTCAGATAAGCATGGCAGACGGGTTCAGGACAAGGATTCAGTCTACTGCAACGTGAGTGTAACACCAAGCTCCGGCTTGGTGAGGCGTCTGGTGAGCGTGCTCGAACGCCTCACCAAGCTGGAGCTTGGTGTTACATCTTCCGAAATACACCAACTTCGTAATTCAATGAAAATTCCCCTACTGCTAACCCTACTCCTAAGCAGCGCAGCGGCGGTCCAGGCCCAACAGCAGCAACTAATCGTGCTGGGCGTGGCGCAGGATGGCGGCTACCCGCAACTTGGCGCGACCCGGGAATTTGCGGCTGTGGCGGCGGGCCAGCGCCCCCGCCAGCAGGTGGTAGCGCTGGGGGTAGTAGACGCGACGGCGCGGCAAAAATTTCTGTTTGAGGCCACGCCCGACCTGCCCGGGCAGCTCTACGCGCTCGACAAGTACCTCCCCACGCCGGGCACGCTGCCGGCGGGCATTTTCCTCACCCACGGCCACATCGGGCACTACACCGGGCTGATGCACCTGGGCCGCGAGGCGCTGGGAGCCAGACAGTTACCGGTGTACGCCATGCCGCGCATGGCCGGTTTTCTGACGAACAACGCGCCGTGGAGCCAGCTCCTGACGCTGAAAAATATCGCGCTTAAACCACTCGGCGACGGCCAGGAACTCGCGCTCAACCCTACGCTGAAAGTCAAGCCCTTTCTGGTACCGCACCGCGACGAGTTTACCGAAACGGTTGGCTTCGAGATTGCGGGGGCGCACAAACGGGCGGTGTTTATCCCCGACATCGACAAGTGGGCCAAGTGGCCGCAGCAGCTGAGCGACTTGCTTAAGCGCGTAGACTATGCGCTACTCGACGCTACGTTTTACCGCGATGGCGAACTGGCGCGGCCGATGGCCGAGGTACCGCACCCCTTCGTGGAAGAAACCATGCAGCAGCTGCAAAGCCTGCCGGCCGCCGAACGGGCCAAGGTTTATTTTATTCATTTCAACCATACCAATCCGCTGATGCAGCGCGACAGTCCCGAGCGCCGGGCCGTGCTGCAACGGGGCTTTAAGATTGCCGACGAAGGCTTGGTACTGCCGCTGTAATACGGCGGCCGGGCCACCGATACTTGCTTAGCCATGTCGCTAAAAATTCAAATTCGCCTGGGCGTACTGCTCATGCTGGGGCTGCTGCTGGGGCTGGGCAGCTACGTCATCCTCACCATTCACCGGCTCGAAACCGAAACGCCCAGCGTGCAGCAAACCAACGCGCTGGCGGCCCAGCGGGCGGTGTATTTATTTTTGCTAATCAGCACCTTGCTGGGCATCGTACTGATGGTGCGGCTGCCCCGGCTGGTTACGCGCCCGCTCACGCGCCTCACCGCCGACGTGGAGCGGGTGGCCGCGCCCGGCCCCGTGACGCGGGTGGCCGTGACGCGCAACAACGAGGTGGGCCACGTGGCGGCGGCCGTCAACCGCGTGCTGCGCCAGGCCGAAGACGAGCGCCGCGCTACGCTGGCCGAGCTCATCACCCAGCGCAACCGCACCGACAGCCTCGTGCGCGGCCTCGACGAGGGCTTGCTGCTCATCGACCAGCACGGCCTCATCGTGCTGGCCAACCCGGTAGCCTGCCTGCTGCTGGGCCAGCCCGCCAAGGCGCTGCTCGACCAGCCCGCCGCCGAGGTGGCCCGGCACAACGAGATGCTGCGCGAGTGGCTGCGCACCCTCGACGCGCCCGCCGCTGGCCCCGCTCCCACTCCCGGCAGCCCGGAGGCCAGCCGGGCGGCCGGCCCCGTCTTCGTGGTGCGGCCCCACGGCGAAAACCTGCACTACCAGCTCACGGTGAGCGAGGTAACGGAGCTGAACGAGGAACTGAAAACGGCCGTGCCGGCGGGTCACGTCTTTTGCCTGCGCGACGTGTCGGCCTTCAAAAACCTCGACCAGGTAAAGTCGGAATTTCTGGCCACCATCTCGCACGAGCTGAAGACGCCGCTGGCCAGCATCAACCTCAGCCTGATGCTGATGCAGGACGAGCGCCTCGACGCGGCCCGGCGGCAGGAAATCGCGGGCGGCATCCGGGGCGAGACCCAGCGGCTGCTGGGCATGGTGGGCCAGCTCATCGAGGTATCGCGCCTCGACGCGGGCAAGGAAATCCGCCTCAACCTGGCCCCCGTGCCGCTGCCCGAGGTGGTGCGCTACGCTACCGAAACCGTGCGTGCCCAGCTCACCGACAAAGACCTACAATTGGCCGTACACTTGGCTGAGCCCCTGCCCCCCGCCCTGGCCGACGAGGAAAAAACGACCTGGGTGCTCATCAACTTGCTATCCAACGCTATCCGCTACTCGCCGCACGGCGCGGCGCTCACCATCAAGGTAGTGCCCTGGGGCGAGATGGTGCAATTGAGCGTAGAAGACCAGGGGCCGGGCATTGCCAAAGAGTACCACCAGCGCATTTTCCAGCGCTTCGGCGGGGTGCTGGGGCCAGCCGGGCAGCAGCGCGGCAGCTCGGGCTTGGGGCTGAGTATCAGCCGGGAATTTATCACTGCCCAAGGCGGGCAGCTCTGGGTAGAAAGCCAGCCCGGCGCGGGAAGCTGCTTCATTTTCACGCTGCCAGCGGTGGGGTAACCACCTTATACGCAGCCGTCAAAAATGGCTGTCATGCTGAGCTTGTCGAAGCATCTCTACCGCACCGTTGTTAAGCTCTTCAGCGAACCTGCCAAGATGCTTCGGCAAGCTCAGCATGACAACCGTTTTGAGTGACGAGGCTTTCCCAAGCAGCACCACCAGCAATAGTAGCCAGCCTACAGCAGTCTTACCTCATCACCTCATTACCCCATCACTTGACATCCACTCATCACCCGTTCCCACACTGCATAAGCCACTCCGTGAGCGGGCCTTCTTCCGCGAAAAAAGCGATGCGGTTGGGGCCGGGCGTGGGGCTACCCAACTGGGTGAGCAGGCTGGGCGTGAGCAGGTAGCCCAGGCACACGGGGCCGTCGAGGCGCTGGGCGGCCTGCACCAGGAATTCGGCGGCCAGCCAGTGGCGGTCGGCCTCATCGGGGGCGTTGCGGCTGCGCAAATCGACCTTCCAGCACGCGCAATTGACTTCGCGGGCCAGGCGCAGCATGGCGTAGTAGCCCTGCCGCAGCTCGGTACCCGATACCGGCCGGCGCCAGCGCGCCACCAGAAACTGCACGTCGGGGCGGTAGCGTAGCTCCAGGAAATCGGCTTCCAGGGGGAGGGCGGCGGGGGTGGGCGTGGTGGTCATGGCAACTAGGCTAAACGAGGAATGATAACCAACCAGGGGAGCCTCGTTTCGACGGCGAAGGTTGCCCGGGGTTTAGCGCCGTGGGCAGTTTGTTCGGCCGGCGGGGAAGCTTTCCAGACCAACGGGGCATTTTCTTCGAGCGATAGTGGCACTAAACTAGCGCCCCAAGCTGTAGCCAGCATGAGGCTCGCCCGCGACCCGGCGGGCTGGGTTATTTTGCTGGTATGATTCGTCGCTTCCTGCCCCTGCTTTTCGCCTTTTCCAGTGTTTTACCGGCCGCGCTGGCCCAATCCAATCCGAGCATTAAAACCAAGTCTACCGCCTCCGCCTCAGTCCCCTACCCCGATGCCGCCCGCTACCCGCTTAGCCGGTATCCCTTCTACCAAGGCCCCGATTTGGGGCTGACGTTCGACCGCGAGGGCCGGGGTACGCTGCGCGTGTGGGCGCCGACCGCCGAGGCGCTGCACCTGCGCTTGTACGCGGCCGGGGCGGGCGGCGCGGCCACCGCCACCCACGCGCTAGCTCGCAGCACCAGCGGCACCTGGACGCTGACGCTACCCGCCGGCACCACCGGCTTCTACACCGTGCAGGCCACCATTGATGGCCGCGCCCGGGCCGAAGTCGCCGACCCCTACGCCCGCGCCGTGGGCGTGAACGGCCGCCGTGGTGCCTGGCTCGACCCCACCACCGCCAGCCCCGCCGGCTGGGCCGAAGACCTGCGTCCCAAAGCCGACGCACCCACCAACATCGTGATTGGCGAGGTGAGCGTGCGCGACATCTCGGCTGACCCGCAGTCGGGCATCCGCAATAAGCGAAAATTTCTGGGTTTCACCGAGCCGGGCACCACCGGGCCGGGCGGCGTACGCACGGGCCTCAGCCACTTGCAGGAACTGGGCGTGACGCACGTACACTTGCTGCCCGTCAACGACTTCGCGGCCATCGACGAAAGCCAGCCGGCTAGCCCGGCGCGCTACAGCTGGGGCTACGACCCACTGAATTATTTCGTACCCGAAGGCTCGTACGCCACTTCGGCCCAGGACCCGGCGGCGCGCATCCGGGAGTTTAAGCAGGCCGTGCAGAGCCTGCACGACCACCAGCTGCGCGTGGTGGCCGACGTGGTGTTCAACCACGTGGCCGACGCTGGCACCAGCGCCTTCGAGCAATTGGTACCCGGCTACTATTTCCGCCACGAGGCCAACGGCCAGCTTGCCAACGCCACCGCCTGCGGCAACGAGGTAGCTTCCGAGCGCCCGATGGTGCGCAAGCTCATCGTAGACGCCGTGGCCCACTGGGCCCGCGAGTACCACGTCGATGGCTTCCGCTTCGACCTGATGGGCGTGCTCGACCTGGAAACGATGCGGGCCGTGCGCGTGGCCCTCGACCAGCAGGACCACAGCATTTTCATTTACGGCGAGGGCTGGGCGGCCGGTCTCAGCCCGCTGCCCGAAGCCCTGCGCGCCGTGAAGGCCAACGTGGCGCGACTGCCGCGCATCGCCGCCTTCGGCGACGAGCTGCGCGACGGCGTGAAGGGCCACTACGCCCACCAGGCCGAAGCCGGCTTCGTGGGCGGCCAGCCGGGACTGGAGGAAAGCGTAAAGTTTGGTATCGTAGCGGCCACGCCGCATCCGCAGCTTGATTATCAGAAAGTAAACTATAGCAAGGCCCCCTGGGCCGGCCAACCGGGCCAGGCGCTTAACTACGTGGCCTGCCACGACGACCGGGTGCTGTGGGACAAGCTCACCGTCGCCAACCCCACGGCCACGGAGGCCGAGCTCATCCAGATGGATGCGCTGTGCAATACCATCGTATTCACCTCGCAGGGCGTGCCATTCTTGCCCATCGGCGACGAGTTTTTGCGCACCAAGAAAGGCGCGTCTAACTCCTATAACCTACCCGACAGCGTGAATCAGCTCGACTGGGGACGTAAGGCGCAGTATCGGGCCGTGTTCACTTTTTACCGCCAGCTGCTGGCTCTGCGCAAGGCCCACCCTGCCTTCCGCCTGCCTACCCAGGAGCAGATAGCCCAGCACTTAGAATTTCTGCCCGGCCTGCCCGCCGGCACCATCGGCTACCAGCTTAAAGCCCACGCGGGCGGCGACGCCTGGGCCACCATTACGGTGCTTTTCAATGGCTTGCGCCAGCCGGCTACGGTGCCTGTGCCGGCGGGCACGTACAAGGTGGTGCTGCGCGGGTTGGAAATCAACCAAAATGGATTGGGTGAGCCGCTGACGGCCGGGGCGGCGGGCGTGCCGCTGGGGGCTACTTCGGCGCTGGTATTAGTGCAATAAGGTAATTCTCTTCCGAACCTGAAAAGAGGAGACAATTCAGAAAGTCTTCCCCCCCTGCGTCTGTCATGCTGAGCCTGCCGAAGCATCTCTACCGCATCGTTGAACGGCCCAGATGAAGTGAGCGAGATACTTCGGAAAGCGGACGCCAGATGAGCATGACAGGTGTGGGGGACGCAAGATTTTTTGAGCAGCTTCAATCCTAACTATTATGTTCCGAGTGTGTAACACCAAGCTCTAGCTTGGTGATGTGCTCGGCGAGTAAATCCGGGCATATCACCAAGCCGGAGCTTGGTGTTACGCATGGTAAGCTACCTGACGGCCATTGCCATTACCCCACTCTGCTGCCCCGTAGTCCAGCAGATGATATCCTTGATATCATGCTCACTCAACTGGGGAAAGGCGGGCATTTGCTGCTTACCATACTCATTGAACAAGTTGACGGCGTACTCGTCGCCGCTGGCAATGACTTTAGACGAATTCTTTACCCACGGAATCAACCAGGAGATGGAACGGCGCTTCGTAATTCCACCAAGGGCTGGGCCTACTACCTTATCGTTAACGGAATGGCACTGAGCACAGTTATTTTTAAACAAGGCATCGCCGGAGGCGATGGCTGCTAGGTTGCCGTCTGGCGTAGCTGGTCGCCACGCTAAGGCAGCTAATTCAGATTTTGATGCCGCCACATAGTCCCTCGCAATTACAACGGGAGCTTTGGTTTCGCTCTTAGAGTCTTTTACTGGCTGCTCCGCCATCTCTTCTTCAACGGGTGCCAAGCTCACCAAACCACCCACATTCAACGCCAGAAAACCAACCAACAAAACGATGAGGCCCATTCCAACGGAAAGGGCAAAGGCGGCCGGGTTGGTACGCATGGCACTGAAGAAGTTAAGTGAGTAGAAAAGTCCCAGGTAAGAACCTCCCAGCTCAGCTTTTGCTTACGGCCAGCGGTATTTTTTTCAGGAAATAGTTACGCCCCGGCTAGCGCACCTGGCGGCCCTTCCAACGATAGCCCTGGCGGCGCTGCCCGGCCAGGCCCACGGCCAGCGCGTAGGGCGCGTAGAGCAGTTGCAGGGGTAGCAGCCAGGCCAGCCAGCGACGGCGGCGCAGCAGCCCCAGCACGGACCACAGCAGCCAGGCATCGGCCCCCAGCTTGAGCACCCAGCCGGCAGCTACCCACGGCCCCAGACTGGGCCAGTTGATGCCCGCCAGCAGCCCCAGCGCCAGGCTCACGTTGGCTCCCACCACCAGCAGGGCCAGCAGGCGCGGGGCCGCCGGGCGGTAGTGCGGAAACTTGCTGGCCCAGCGCACCCGCTGCCGCAGCAGCGCCCGCAGCGTGGCCGGCGCGGGCGTATCGACCACCGCCTCGGCCTGCATCAGGAAGCGCACCCCAGCCGGGTAGCGCTGGTGGATTTTGTGGAGCAGAAACTCGTCGTCGCCGCTGGCCAGGCCGGCATTATCGGCGTAGCCGCCCACCTCGTGGAAAGTAGCGCGCCGGTAAGCCAAGTTGGCCCCGTTGCACATAGTCGGCCAGCCCCGGGTAATGCAACCGGCCCCCACGCCCACTAGCCCGGCAAACTCCAGCCCCAGCAACCCATCAAACCACGCCCCGCCCGGCGTAAGTCGCACCGGCCCGCTGATGAAATGGTGAGCTGGTGAAATGGTGAGCGGTGAGTGGTGAGGTGGTGAGGTGGTGAGCGGTGAGGTGGTGAGTGGTGAGGTGACTAGGGTCACGGCGTAGGCTTGCAGCCAGCCGGGGCCGGGGATGCAATCGGCGTCGGTGCACACTACCCAGGGGGCGCGGGCCTCGGCTTCGGCGGTGGCCAGGGCGGCTTTTTTGCCGGTGCGGCCGGGCGGCAGAGGTATGAGGCGCAGGGAAAAGGGCGTCGTCTGGGCGGCGGCCCGCACCAGCGCGGCGGTATTGTCGGTAGAGTGGTCATCGGCGATGAGCACTTCGAAGAAGACGGGGGCCAGCGTTTGGGTGCGCAGGGCAACCAGCAGTTGGGGCAGGGCACTGGCCTCGTCGCGGGCCGCGATGAGGACGGAAAACAGCGGGAGAACGTCAGCCGGGCTGGCGGGCGCATTCTCCTCTATTTCCCGAAGCAATGCTTGCGGTGCATTCTCCCCGGAAGAGAAAGGAATTACTGTAGAGCTTGCGCGGAAATCCTGCCCGAGTACTCCCTCTGCTTTCGGCCAGTGTCCAGCGGGCGAGGTGGGGCCAGGGGATGGGCTGGCCGAGAGGTCAGCCGCTAGCCCCGCCCGCAGCCAGGCCCACCCCACCGCGTACAGCGCCGGCACTAGCAGTAGCAACACGCCCAGCAGCGCCTCCACGCTACTGACGCCGCTTGTCGCGCAACACCCGCAGGCCGGGCAGCAGCAGCAAGCCCAGCGCGCTGGGCAGCGCGATGTTGAGTACCCATAAGCTCAGGCTGGCGCTCAGCACCGGCAGCGCCGGCTGCCCCAGCAGGCCAAACAGGTGCGTGGCCGACAGCTCGCGCACGCCCACGTCGGCCAGGGCGTTGAGCGACGGCACCAGCGACTTGAACAAGAAAGTGCCCGCCACCGCCGCCACCGCCGGCCCCAGCGGCCCGCGTACCCCGTAGGCGTACAGCAACAGCAAAAATTGCCCGCAAAACACCGCGTAGCGCAGCCCCGAAATACCCAGCACCGCGTGCAGCTCGGCGGCGGCGTACGTCGGCATGACGGCCAGGTAGCGCCGGAAGCGCCGTAGCGGCTTGAGCAGCCCCAGCGCGGCCAGCAGCAGCCGCGAGCGGTAGAGCGGCAGCAGGGCCAACGCCCCGCCCAGACCCGCCGCCACGGTCACGCCCACCTGCGCCGCCGGGTAGCCGCCGAGGTAGAATTTCAGCACGAAATACAGCAGCCCGGCCCCGCCCGCCAGTACGGTGGCCACTAATTGCGCGTAGCGCCCCAAAAATACCGCTCCCACTGCCTCCAACCGCCGCCGGCCGGGTAGCTCCAGGATGCGGGCGGCGTAGTCGCCCACCCGGTTGGGCGTGGCAAAGCCCAGCGTGAGGCCCAGCAGCACCGCCCGCAGGCTGCGCCCAAACGAGTGCGCCGGCTCCAGGTGCTGGGCCAGCCGCTGCCACTTCCAGGCTTCCAGGCCCCAGTTGAGCGGCACCAACGCCAGGGCCGCCAGCACGGGCACGCGCCCCGCGCCGGTGAGCGTGGCCGCGACCAGTCGCCGCCAGGCCGCCGCCGTATCGGGCGCCCCGAACACCGAGTGGTAGAGCAGCCCCAGCGTGAGCAGGCTCACCCCGATTTTGGCCAGCAGCACCCAGCGCGAACCGCGCCGGGGCGGATTGGGGGGCGCGGAACCGTAACTTTGGGGAAGATGGCCGTTATCCGCACCCCTACCCCCTCCGCTCCCACCCACCGGCTGCCCCCCGCCGAGAAGGTCATCATGGGCGTCGACCCCGGCACCCAGATTATGGGCTACGCCGTGATTGAGGTGCGCGGGCAGCACGTGAAGGTGCTGCAATACGACGTCATCAATATGAAGGCCCTGGGCTCGAATCACGCCGTAAAGCTAAAGCGGATTTTCACCCGCATGCTGGAACTGATTGATGAGTTCCTGCCCGACGAGTTGGCCATCGAGGCTCCTTTCTACGGCGTCAACGTGCAGAGTATGCTCAAATTGGGCCGGGCGCAGGGCGTGGCCATCGCGGCCTGCCTCTCGCGCGACATTCCGTTTGTGGAGTACGCCCCCACCAAGGTCAAGCAGGCCGTCACCGGCTCGGGTGCGGCCGATAAGGAGCAAGTGGCCCGGATGCTGCGCCAAACGCTGGAGCTGCCGCCCGTTGAGGAGGCACCCAAATTTCTGGACGCCACCGACGCGCTGGCCGTGGCGTTGTGCCACCACTACCAGCAGGGCAACAACGTAAAGGCGGGCGCCAAAAGCTGGGGCAAGTTTTTGGAAGATAACCCCGGCCGCGCCCTGGCCGCCACCACCACGCGCAAAAAAGCCACCACCCCCAAGCTCAAATAAAGCGGCTACGGCTGGCACCGCCGCCCAGTGCGGGAGTACCCGACTCAGGCGCATCCGTTTGCACCTTAATTCAATTAATCCAATTTATAGCCCAGCTAAAAAGCGGGGCCGAATCCTCGCGCTCGGCTTGGTCCACCAGGTTGAGCAGGGCGCAACTCAGCCAGCAGAAAGGACCATTCGCATAAATTATAGCACTACCGACAGGCCAGCGGCTAATTTTGGAGTATTCCCATCCCTGCTCGCTATTTGGCTCACTGTTTACTTGCTTATGCCACGCCTTCGCGCCACCCTTTTTGTTCTCTTTGCGCTGCCCTGCCTGCTGGTTCGCCCGGCGCTGGCCACTCGCTACAGCAGTCAGCCGCTAGGGGGCGGCCGCCCAGCCAAAACTACCAAGCAACGTAATCCCACCGCCCGGCCGGCCCCCGTCTCGCCACCGGTGATAAAACCCAGCAGCCCGCCGCCGGCCGCCGTGGTGCCAGCCGCAGTCGAGAGCCCCGCCCTGGTGCACCTCACGGGCCTGGTCCTGACCCCCGAGGGCCGCCCCTGCCCCGGCGTTTGTGTTTTCCCAAGTAACGCGCCCCTGCAAATCGTCGTAACCAACGCCAAGGGCGAATTTGAAATACCGGTACCCGCCCACGCGGCCATCAGCCTGCAAGCCGAGTTGATGGGCAAGGGCCGCGGCCGGGTAACGCTGGCTGGCGTCTCGGCGCAGCCCGTGCGCATTGTGCTAGAACGCTAAGTACTTCACTATCTGAATTGCCAGGCCGGCCAACGCCCCTGCCAAACTCGGCAGGGGTTTTCGCTGCGCAATTAGCCCTTACATTTAACGGCCGCGGAGCCCCCTATTTTATTCCTCCGCGGCTATTTTGTCCCAGCATTACCTATTCTGATGTCTTTGCCTCCTGCCTCGGTCCCCCCGGCCGCCGATGCGCTATCCCCTGCCCAGCTGGCCGAGCTACGTACCCTCGCCAGCTTATCGGAGCAAAATCCTAATCCCATTGTTCGGCTCGATGCCGAAGGGCGGCAGCTCTACGCCAACGCCGCCGCGCTGGCGCTGCGCGAGGGCCTGACGCGTGCCGAGCAGGTGTGGGTGCGCCAGCAGCTGCGGAAGGCGGTGCAGCAGCACGACTACGCGCCCGAAATTCGGGTGGGCCAGCGGTATTTCCTGGTGCAGAAGGCTTCCATCGTGCCACCCGAAGGCAGCATCACGCTGTTCCTGGCCGAGACCACGGCCCGCGTGCGGGCCGAGCAGCAACTGGCCGAGCAGCAGGCCCTGATGAGTGAGATTCTGGACACCACGCCCAGCATGGTTTTCGTGCGCGACGCGCAGCAGCAGGTGGTTTTTGAAAACCGGGCGACTACCCGGCTGCGGCTGCGCACGGGCTACTTGCACCCTACCGAGGCGCAGGCCCCCACGCCCCGCCAGGTGGCCGAGTGGAATACCTATATGGCTTCTGATGCCCAGGTGCTAGCCACTGGTGAGCCCATTATGGAGGAATCGACTTCTACGCTGGCCTCGGGGGAAGTGCGTCATTTCTGCATCATCAAACGCCTGTTGGTACGGCCCGACGGGAGCCGCCAGGTACTGGTGCTAGCCAACGATATTACCGACGAGAAGCTGGCCAACGACGCCCTGGCCCAGCGCGAGAAGCAGTACCGCGACCTGATGATGCACTCGCAGGCGCTCATCTGCACCCACGACCTGCAAGGCACTATTCTCACGGCCAACCCGGCTGTGGCCGAGCTAGTGGGCGTACCGCTCGTTGCCCTGCCAGGCAATCGCCTGCACGACTTGGTAGAACACTCCCAGCTGGCTGGCGTTAAAAAATACCTGGATCACTTTGCCTATACCGATAGCCAGCGCGGCACCATGACGCTGCCTGGCCCGCGCTACCTACTCTACGACAACCACTTGGTGCGTGAGGAAGGCCAGCCGCCCTACGTTATCGGCTACGGGCAAGACATCACCGAGCGCGTGCTGGCCGAGCAGGCTCTGCGCCGCGCCAAAACGGCGGCCGAAGCCGCCGTGCAGGCCCGCGAAAATTTTCTGGCCAACATCAGCCACGAAATCCGCACGCCCCTCAACGGGGTGCTGGGCATGGCCAGCCAACTGGCTAAAACGGTGCTCGACGCTCGCCAGCAGGACTTTGTGCGGACCATTCGGCACGCGGGTCAGCACTTGCTGCACGTGATCAACGACGTGCTCGACATGGCTAAGATCACCTCGGGCAAGCTAGAGCTGGAGGCCGTGGCCTTCAACCTGTGCGACTCGATGAGCGAGGCCCTGCGCCCGCTCGTGAACCAAGCCAAGGAGAAGGGGCTGCACTTCGCCGGTACGCCGCTACGCACCACCTGCGCCTACCCCTGGGTGCTGGGCGATCCGCACCGCCTCAATCAGATTCTGATGAACCTGGTGGCCAATGCCATTAAGTTTACCCCGCCGGGGGGGCGCGTGGTGGTAATCGGCGAGCAGCTTGCCGAAACGGCCACTACCCTCACGGTGCGCTTTAGCGTGGAGGACACCGGCATCGGCATCGCGGCCGACAAGCAAGGGCTGATATTTGAGGGCTTCACCCAGGCGTACTCCGACACTACGCGGCGCTTCGGTGGTACGGGCCTGGGGCTGAGTATTTCGCGGGCGCTCGTGCAGCAGCTGGGCGGTCAGCTCACGCTCGTGAGCGAGTTGGGTAGAGGCAGCACTTTTGCCTTCGAGCTCACGCTGCCCAAAGCGGGCGCCCCGGCTCCCGTCGCCCGCATCACCGATGCCTACGATACCGGGGCGCTGCGGGGCCGCCGCCTGCTGGTAGTCGAAGACAATGAAATCAACCGCACCGTCGCCCGCCTGCTTTTCGAGGGCTGGGGGGCCCACGTCGAGGAAGCTGAGGATGGCCTGGCGGGCGTGGAGTGCGTCCGGACTTCCCCCGAGCCCTACGATGTAGTGCTGATGGATATTCAGCTACCGGGGCTCAACGGGCTCGATGCTACGGCGGCCATTCGGGCACTGCCCGACGCCGCCCGGGCGGGCCTGCCCATCGTGGCGCTCACGGCCAATGCCTTCCGCGCCGACCGCGACCGCTACCTGGCCGCTGGCATGAACGCCTGCCTAGCCAAGCCCTTTGAGGAAGAAGAAGTGTATCAGACGCTGGTGCAAGTACTCCCCGCTGCCGCGGCAGCTCCGAGCTACGACCTCACCAAGCTGCGGGCTCTGGCGCGGGGCCGCGAGGAGTTCGTCGTCAAAATTATTCGCTCGTTTCTGCGCAATATTCCCGACAGCCTGGCCAACCTGCGGGCCGCCGCCGCCGCCGGTAATTGGGACGAAGCAGCCAAAATCACGCATCACATCAAGCCCAGTCTCGAATCGGTCGGCGTGCCCCATGTAGCCGAAGCCGTGCAGCAGCTCGAAGCAGCGCTCCTCACCGATTACCCGCACCTGCCCGCCGCCGCCGCCCACCTGGTTACGCAAGTGCAGCTGGCCCTGACCCAACTTCCCCGCGAATTGGGTGAATAGTGAATAGTGAGTGGTGAGTGGTGAGTAGTGAGCTACTTAGAGTAAATAATTCACCACTCACTGCTCACCATTCAAAGGCTGCGCAGGTGGCGGGTAAATTCCTCCTGGTAAGATTTACCTACGGGCACTTCGTAGGGGCCGAGCTTGAGCATGTTGTCTTCGATGGCCTCAATGCGACGCACGTTGACGATGTAGGAGCGGTGCACCCGCACGAAATGGGCGAAGGGCAGCCGTTCAATCAGAGCCTTGAGCGTGAGGTAGATGATGTGTTTTTGGGTGGTCGTAACCAAGACCGAATACGTCGAGAGAGCCTCGATGTAGAGCACCTCGTCGAAGTTGATTTTGATGGTTTTGGTCCCGACTTTTACGAACAGCTCCGGGGCGGCCTCGGAGGTCTTGGCGGGCAGCGCGGGAGCGGTGGGGCGCTGGGCCAGCACCTTGCTGATAGCCTGGCTGAAACGAGCAAACTCCACGGGCTTAACCAGATAATCTACCACTTGCAGCTCAAAGGCGGCCACCGCGAAGTCGCGATGCGTCGTTACCAGCACGATGGCTGGGGCGGGCTTGGGCAGCAGCTTGGCTAGCTCCAGGCCGTTGAGCGTGGGCATTTCCACGTCGAGCAGGATGAGGTCGCACTGCCCACCGTTGCGGAAAAACGCCAGGGTTTCGAGGGCGCCCGGCAGCGAGGCTACCAATTCTAGTTCGGGGGTTAGGTCCACCAGGTGCTCCAGGGTCAGGCGGTTGATTTCATTGTCGTCGACAATGATGCAGGTCAGGCGGTTAGAAGGCGACATCTTGTGGCTGGCAGCGTGAGGGTTGCCCCGCCACCTAAGCCGGGCGGAGCGCAATGAGCCTGCAAGCTACTAGCGCCTGCCCGTAAGCTAGTGCTGACGGCCCCCGGGCGACGGCCGCCCGCACCGGGTAACAGCCCAGTTTATGGACGATTTCCGGACGCGTGAAAACAATCAGAAACTAAGACAGCAACTACTTGGCGGCCAACAAATTTCTGGCTTTCAATCAGCTAACCAGCACTATTCCGCGTGCCGTACGTCGGGGCCAGCGAGCTTACAATTGCATCTCGCCCCGCAAAAAAGTTACCGCGTAACCGCCAATATCCACGCGGTCGCCGCGCAGGCGGCACCAGAGCTCACCGCCCCGCGCCGACTCCTGCCGGGCGAAGAGGTCAGTCTTGCCCAGCTTCGCGGCCCAGAACGGAATGAGCGTGCTGTGCGCCGAGCCGGTGACGGGGTCTTCGGGCACGCCCACCTCGGGGGCAAAAAAGCGCGATATAAAATCGACGCCCGCCGGGCCGGGCGCGGTGGCAATGAGGCCGATGTAGCCCAGGTCGGCCAGGGCCACAAAGTCGGGTTTCAGCGCCAGCACCTCGGCTGCGTGGGCAAACTCGACCACCAAATCGCGCGAGGCCAGCACGGCCCGCGGGGTGGCGGCCCCGGGGCCGAGCGAGCGCCGCAGCGC
>CAJYVK010000137.1 GCA_913778455.1 uncultured Hymenobacter sp.
GCCACGCTGCTGCCCGACTACACGTTCATGCTCATCCTGCTGGGGCAGGTCAAAATCAAGTGGATAGCCGCCGTGGTCGTCATTATCTCATTGGCGGGCATCAACGGCGGTAATCCCGCCGAGGTGAGTAATTTCTCCGCCGGGATTACCACCGTTGATGCCCGCCAACGAGATAATGACGACCACGGCGGCTATCCACTTGATTTTGACCGGCCCCAGCAGGATGAGCATGAACGTGTAGTCGGGCAGCAGCGTGGCGGCCGCCACGATAATGGCCGTGACGGAAGCCGACGCGCCGATTACCGGCTGGCCGATGCGGCCCTGAAAGACGGGCAGAAAATTGTAAGCCAGCAGGAAAAAGACCCCGCCCACCAGCGCCCCTAGAATGTACAGGCTAATCAGGCGGCGGTCGCCTAGATATTCCCGGATAATCTGCCCGAACCAGTACAGGTTCAGCATATTAAACAGGATGTGAAAGAAGTTTTCGTGTACGAAAGCGTAGGTGAGCAGCGTCCACGGGTGGCGTAGCAGCACCAGGCCGTCTGACGACAGGGCAAGCTGCCGCATGAGGAGAACATACACGCCACTGGATTGCGCAAGGCTTAGAACAGCCCCGACAATAATGACTATCGCCCATACCAGCGCATTGATGATAATAAGCTGATTTAACGCATTATCACGCCGCGAAAAGGCATCGCGGATATCCTGGGTTAAACTCATGGAGATAAAGAATTTTAGTAGAAGCGACTGCGACCGCTTTCCCAGAATTTAAGAATAACAAACCCAATGAGCAGGCCGCCGAGGTGGGCAAAGTGCGCCACGTTGTCGCCGGGCGCCTGGTGCACGCCCTTAAACAATTCGTACGCCCCGTAGAAAAAGACAAAGTACTTGGCCTTGATGGGAAACGGGATAAACAGCAGAAACAGCTCGGTGTTGGGAAACAAGTAGGCAAAGGCAAACAGAATTCCAAATAACGCGCCCGACGCGCCCAGCATGCCCCCGCTGGGCGAGTCGTGCAAGGCTTGGTAGATTCTCTCTACATGCTGCACAATAGCTTGTTGCAGTTCCCGGTCGTTGGGATTGCGTTGCAGGGCTTCGGCGGCAGCCACGTCTTCGGCCTGCCGGAAGCCACTCTGCTGCATAAACTGGTCGTAGTCGTAGGCGTTGGGGCTTTTTACTACCTCCGCGTAGGCGGCTTCCAGTTTGTGCTGCTCGTAGGTGCGCACGCCCTCATACAGCACGGCGGCGCCGACCCCGCACATCAGCCAGAAAGCCAGAAACCGCTGGCCGCCCCAGCGCTGCTCCAGCAGCGGCCCGAAGGAAATAAGGCCGAACATATTAGAAAACAAATGCCCCCAGCTACCATGCAAAAACATATAGGTGAAGAATTGCCAGAAATGCAGAAAGGGCGACCCCAGCGGGTAGAGGCTGCCAAGCTGGGTAATCGGGATATTTCGCAAGTTTTCCTGAGCCAGAAAAAAGGCTATGTTAATCAGGAGCAGGTTGCGAACGGTAGGCGTGAGATTGAACATGCGAAAGCGCCCGGCGCGGGCCGGACGAATGAGACGGGGGAAAAGCCGAGCCGCACAAAGGTCGCACTAGGCGACTATGCGCCGGCTTTACGGAAATAGGCGGCCAATTGCTCACCGTCGAGCAGCACTACGGTGGGGCGACCGTCGGGGGTATAGTTGGGCACCTGGCAGGCAAAAAGTTTATCGACTAACGCGTTCAGCTCCACGTCGGGCAGCCGGGGCTGACTGGTGGCCAAGGCCACGCGTCGCGCCAGCGAGCGGGCCAGCGCCTCGCGGCGGTCAAGCCGCAGCGGGGCCGCCCCGCTGCGAAACTGCTCGATAAGTCCTTCGAGCAGTTCCTTCTCGCCCTGGGCGGGCAGGTCGGCCGGCACGGCTTCGATGGCGATGGTATTCGGCCCGAACTCGGCGAAGCGGAAGCCCAGCAGGTGCAGCGTGGGCGTAAGCTCGCCCAGCACGGCGTAGTCGGCGGGCGAAAACGTGACCGGGCGCGGAAACAGCAGCGCCTGCGAGTGCCCGCCGCCCCGCTCCTGCCCGGTCGTGTATTGCTCGTACAGAATGCGCTCGCGGGCTGCTTCCTGGTCGATGAGCATCAGCCCCGATTTCACGGGTAGCAGCACGTAGCGGTTCAGCACCTGCGTGGCGCGGGGGCTGTGCGCCCCGCCGCTGCCAGCCCCGGGGCCGGGGTTGGCGGGGCCAGCCGCCGCCGGGCGCGGGCGCTCGGCCGGCACGGGGTGCGTGAAGGGTAGCTCGGGCAGCGGGGCCGGCGGCGGTAGGATGGCCGCGGCTGGGGCGGCCTCCTCGCCTACCGGACGCACGGGCTGGCCCAGCTCGCGGTAGAAGGCTTCGAGGTCACGCTTGGCCTGCTCGGTGGGACGGGCCGGGACTTGGCGCTCGTCGGCGCTGCGCTTGCTACCGCGGGCAGCGGCCGAGACGGAAGCCGCCAACGCGTCGGGGTTGAATTCCACGGCGCGGGTGGGCGCGGGCAGCGCGGCCCCTTCGCCTTTATTGAAAGAATTGGTCGCCGTAGAAGTGCGCAGCGGGCGGATGGGCGCAAAGTTCACGTCGCCCTCAAAGTCGAGCGAGGGCGTGAGGCTGTGCACCCCCAGCGCCTGCCGCACGGCGGCCCGCACCACGGCGTACACCGTTTTCTCGTCCTCAAACTTGATTTCCGTCTTGGTGGGGTGCACGTTGATGTCGATGGCCTTGGGGTCCAGCTCCAAAAACAGCACGTAGAAGGGGTGGGTATCGCGGGCCAGCAGGCCCTCGTAGGCAGCCAGCACGGCGTGGTTGAGGTAGGCCGAGCGGATAAAGCGATTGTTGACGAAAAAAAACTGGTCGCCCCGACTTTTTTTCGCCGACTCCGGCTTGCCGATGTAGCCCTTCACCGTGATGAAGGGCGTCACCTCCTCGCAATTCGCCAGCTGCTCCTTGTAGTTGTTGCCCAACAGGGCCACGATGCGCTGGCTCAGCTTACCGGCGGGCAGGCTGAATACTTCGAGGTCGTTTTGGTATAAGGAAAAGGCAATCTGCGGGTTAGCCAGCGCGATGTGCTGAAATTCGTCGAGGATGTGACGCATCTCCACCGCGTTACTCTTCAAGAAGTTGCGCCGGGCCGGCACGTTGAAAAACAAATTTTTGACCGAGATGCTGGTGCCGTCGGGGCAGGCGGCGGGCGTTTGGCTGCTCACCTGCGAGCCTTCCACGAGCAGGAGCGAGCCGGTTTCCTGGCCGCGCTGCTTGGTGCGAATTTCGACCTGGGCCACGGCCGCGATGCTGGCCAGCGCCTCGCCCCGAAAGCCCAGCGTGCGGATGCGAAACAGGTCTTCGGTGGAGCGGATTTTACTGGTGGCGTGGCGCTCCAGGCTCATGCGGGCGTCGGTAGCCGACATGCCCGCCCCGTCGTCCACTACTTGCACGAGCTGCTTACCGGCCTCCTTCACAATTAGTTGCACGGTCTTCGCCCCGGCGTCGACGGCGTTTTCGAGCAGCTCTTTCACTACCGAGGCCGGGCGCTGCACCACCTCCCCCGCCGCAATCTGATTGGCGAGGTATTCGGGCAGAAGTTGGATAATGTCGGGCATTCGAAGAAGTGCTGAAACGTTGAGGTAAGGGGCGGCGCGGGCGAGAAACCTGAGAAAAAGGTGCGCAGGTAGTACCTACTTCTCACCTTATTACCTGCTTCCTTCATCCTGTCATCGCCTCTTACTGCCTACCTTTGCGGCCAATTTGGGCAAGCGGCCAAACTTAATTTTCGGCTACCAAGTGGTTTGGCTTCCTATGGAACCGCCACCGGCAGCCGGGGGTTCCGGCCGTGTCCGCCGGCAAAAGTAGCCCGGCTGGCCCGCCTTTTCTACCTCTAAAACTTCCCGCCCTGGGCTGATGCGCGTCGATTTCCGGTTTCTGTTTCTGGGGTTGCTGCTGGGGGTCACCGGGTTGCTGCTAGGTTTTTCGGAGCCCCGCAAGCCCTTACCCGACCCCCTACCCAATGGTCCCGCCGAGCAGCAGTGGGTCGATAGCGTGTTCAACTCGCTTACGCCCGAGCAGCGGCTGGGGCAGTTCTTCATGGTGGCGGCGTACTCCAACCGCGAAAAGGCCCACGCCGACCGCATCGAGCGCCTGGTGCGCAACCAAGGTATCGGCGGAGTAATGTTTTTGCAGGGTGGACCCAAGCGGCAGGCCATCATGACCAACCGCTTGCAGGCCGCCGCCAAGGTGCCGCTACTCATCGCCACCGATGCCGAGTGGGGCCTCGACATGCGCCTCGACTCGACCTCGCACTTCGCCAAGCAGATGACGCTGGGCGCGATGGACGACGACAAGCTCGTGTACCAGATGGGCCGCGACCTGGCCCGCAAGCTGCGGGCGCTGGGCGTGCACATCAATTTCGCCCCGGTGGTAGACGTGAATTCCAACCCCGGCAACCCGGTTATCGGCAACCGCTCCTTCGGGGAGAACGCCGATCGCGTGGCGGCGTTGGGCGTGCAGTACATCAATGGCTTGCAGGGCCAGCGGGTGATTGCCGTCGCCAAGCATTTCCCCGGCCACGGCGATACCGATACCGACTCGCACGTGGCCCTGCCGGTTATTAATACCGACCTGGCGAAGCTCGAAAAGGTGGATTTGGTACCGTTCCAGAAGTCGTTCGAGGCCGGGGCGCTGGGCGTAATGGTAGCCCACCTCTACATGCCGCTGTTTGATACGACCAACGCCAAGACGACCACGCTCTCCAAGGCGCTGGTGACGGGGCTGCTGCAAGAGCGCATGGGCTTCAAGGGACTGATTTTCACCGATGCGCTGAACATGCGCAGCGTGAGCAAGCTCTACAAAGACGGCGAGCTCGACGCGATGGCGCTAGCGGCGGGTAACGACGTACTGCTGTTTTCGGAAGACGTACCAGCCGCCCTCATCCGCATCAAGGAGGCCGTGGCGGCGGGTCACCTGAACCAGGCTGACCTGGATGCGCGGGTGAAGAAGATTTTGCGGGCCAAGTACTGGGCGGGCCTCAGTAAGTATAAGCCAATCAACGTAGCGACGCTGCGCGACAGCCTCAACCAGCCCGAGTCGCGGGTGCTGACCCAGGCTATTTTCGAGCACGCCGTCACGGTGGCGAAGAACGAGGACAAGCTCCTCCCCTTCCAGCGGCTCGATACGCTGCGCATCGCGGCCATTACCATCGGCACCCAGCCCGAGGGGCCGTACGCCACGATTTTCAATAAGTACCAGCCCGGTCCGGTGTACGCCGTGCCCGACCGCTACGCGCCCGACTCGACGTTCACCCGCATCCAAGCCCGCCTGGGTAATGCCAACGTGGTGGTAGTGAGCTTACACCAAATGAATAACACGCCCAGCCACAACTACGGCCTGGGCGACGGGGCGCTGAAATTCCTCAAAAATCTGGAAGCCGACAAGCGTCGCAAAACGATCGTGGTAGCCATGGGCAACGCCTATGGTCTCAAGTTTTTGGAAAGTGCCCGCACGCTGGTGTGCGGCTACGAAGATCACTACGCGGCGCAGCTCGTAGTACCGCAGATCCTGTTTGGGGCGCTGCCGGCGCGGGGCAAGCTGCCCGTTACGGTGTCGGAAACGCTGAAGGCGGGTACCGGCTTCGTCACCGCCGACCTCCACCGCCTGCGCTACGCCACGCCCGAGCGCGAGGGCCTGGATTCGAAGATCATGAGCCAGATTGATCACATTGCCCTCGAAAGCATTGTGACGGCGGCCACGCCCGGCTGCCAGGTGCTCATTGCCAAGAACGGCACGGTGGTATTTGACCAGAGCTACGGCTACGGTACCTACGACCAGAGCCAGCCCGTTACCAACAGCACGCTCTACGACCTCGCCTCCGTAACCAAGGTGGCCGGTACCCTGCAGGCTGTGATGTATCTGAAAGACCAGGGCCGCCTGAACCTCGACGAAAAAGTAAGTACCTACCTGCCCGAGATGCAGCGCACCAACAAGCGCTCCATGACCGTGCGCGACGTGCTGTTGCACCAGGCGGGCCTGAAGCCCGGCATCCCCACCTGGGAGCGCACCGTGAGCAACGGCGCGCTGAAGCCCGCCTACTACGCCACCCTGCGCACCGACGACTTCCCCAATGAAGTAGCGCCCGGCGAATACTCCATCAAAACAGCCGACGACTCGGTGTGGGTCTGGACCCTACGCTCGGGGCTGCTGCCCAAAGTCAAGGATAAATACCCGGTGGAGTATTCCGACCTCAGCTTTATCATCATGAAGCGCTTGTGCGAGAAGATCCTGGGCCAACCACTGGAAGAATTTCTGCCCAAGGAATTCTACAAGCCGCTGGGGCTGGGCACCATGACCTACAACCCGCTCACGCGCTTCCCGAAGAGCTGCATCGCGCCCACCGAAAACGATACCTACTACCGCCACGAGCAGTTGCAAGGCACCGTGCACGACCAGACGGCGGCCCTCGTGGGGGGAGTCGGCGGCCACGCCGGCCTCTTTGCCACCGCCAACGACCTGGCCGTGCTCATGCAGATGAACCTGCAAAACGGCCGCTACGGTGGCAACATGTACTTCCAAAACTCGGTGGTGAGCGAATTCTCGCGCCCGCAGGTGGCCGGCAACAAGCGCGGCCTGGGCTGGGACCGCGGCGACCCCACCAAGCCCGAAGGCCCCACCAGCCAGCTGGCTCCGGCCAGCACCTTCGGCCACACCGGCTTCACGGGCACCTGCGTGTGGCTCGACCCCGACAACCAGATCCTCTACGTCTTCCTCTCCAACCGCGTGTACCCCGACGCGGGCAACATCAAGCTGCGGACGTACAACATCCGCACGCGGATCCAGGAGGTGATTTATAAGGCAATGGAAGCTAAGACCCCGAAGGGGTAGCTAAAAAGAATAAAAGAGCAAGCCCCGCCGCAACCAACTACTTGGCTGCGGTGGGGCTTTTTCATTAGCATAAGTAAAGCACTACCCTTACGTCCGTCATGCTGAGCCTGCGAAGCATCTTCTCACGCTCAGACGGTCCGCGCTAACCTAACAAGATACTTCGCAAGCTTAGCATGACGGATGAAATAGGGACTACACGGTCCCTGTCTCTACTGGCGCGAGTTTAGCGCAGCGTAACTCGTGCCAGTGGAAATTTCAGAGGATAAGTCATTTGCGAGTGCCTGTAGCTAATTCGATGTGCAAATATGCTAGGCCGCCAAAGCTTACGCGTGTAGTACTGATAGTTGGGTAGCCCGCCGCACTTATTTTTAAAGGTCTATTCGAGCGTCCGCCGCTAGGACCGCTACAGCCGACCCAGCCTAGCCGAAAGAAGCCGCGACTATCGGTAATAGCCACTTTTGTTTCGCAGATACTCTCGTCACCAAAGCAACTGGAACTGACTTGAATTAAAGCGGCCTTTATGGGTTGGTGACTAACGGCATCCACGACTCGGCCTTGCGCATAAGTAGCGATTGTATCAAAAAATGCTACGGTAGTTGATGCAATTCGACAGTTTTTACGCTTGTACTCGGCCGCTGGATAAGGAGGCGGTATAGCAGGCGTATTACTAGCTACTTCGTGTCCTAATTCCGCTCGCACTTCTGCCGTGTACCAGTTCACCTGCGCCCGACTCGTAGCGGCCCAGGCCAAGAATGGCAACAGGAAACAAAGCTGCTTCAGCATAGCTGCAACTTGCGCGGTAAGTAATCCTTGTCTTGTCATGCTGACGGAGGAAGCGCCTTAGCTTCATCTAGCAAGCCCAGTGGAGCAACTTTGCTTTAACCAAATATAAAACTCAAAAATCAACCATAAAATATATTCTCAATAAAACATCATCCAATAGCATGCGTATTGAGGGCATTTGCTTTCCGTTAGAAGCAATAAAATCACCTACAATATATGCAAACAAAAGAAACTCTCATTCACCCATGTTACCCATCGGCTCGCTTGCTCTTGGCAGCCGCTGCTGCACTAACGGTAACCAGTTGCTCTATTTTACCAGAGCCAACGCCTCCAATCCCTCATAAGTCAAGTTCCGCAGCTAGCAGCACAATTGATTTAGGTGACGTTATCGTAATTGGTCATTCCTTGTATGAAAATGACGGGGGAGGCAGTGGGGGGACTATTGGTGGTGGAGGGGATTATGGTGGCGGATGGGGTAATGGAGGCGGTATTACCACTCAAGACCCTGGAGCAGGTGGCAGTGGAGGCGAAGGCACTACTTTTCCTTCAGGAATAGATCATGAGCCAGCTGATATTCAACAAAATACACCTACTCTCGGTAATTATTCTGCCACACTTGCAATACACAAAAGTGCTTACCAGGTTATCAATGTTTTAGTTGAGTTGGATACTAAAGCTCGGGACCTGAAAAAAGTCGTAGTAACACTCAATGGTGTAACGTGGTTTTCTGCTTTGACACAGGTAGGCGATGGTACGCTCACCGGCTACGATGCCAAAACTGATACCTATTCTTTCCAAGTAAGTTTTCGAAAAGACTTAGGAGGTTATATGAGCAGCCAATCAACTATTTATGGCACCATATCACCTAGCCAGGGCCAAGGCACCTTAACAATCCCTTAACTCTATCAATCATGACTCTGTTGTATTCAACTTCCTATTGGGTGGAAACCATTGGTTACACCTTTCTTCTACTTGGTGGTTTGACCGTAGCTTTTCTAATGCTGCGACTGTTGATTCGTTTAAACTACCCTAAGAAGGGCAACAAGTAGTTTCACTAACGAAGGAAGCACCTTCTCAGGCTTGAGTAAACTACCCAAACCTAAGAAGGTGCTTCCTTCGTCAGCATGACGAAAAAATATAGCCGTAGTCAGCCTTTTTATTGACTTACTGCGGAGCCGTCCACACGTTGTCGGCGGGGTAGCTGTCGGGGGTGTAGGTGCTGCCCAGCGTAACTTTCTTGATGGTACGGCCGCTGCGTACAGGCACCGTCACGCTCTTTTCGCCGTGCTCCCACACGGCGATGGTGCGGTGAATTTTCTCCTCGCTGTCGTTGTCGAAGGTCACGGTCAGATCGACGGGCTGGGGCTTACTGCCTTTGGCGGTTACGGTAATCTGGGCGGGCTTGTCGGCGGGGCGCACTACGCTCGTGATGGCCATGTCGGGGTAGCCACCATCGAAAAACCAGCGCTGCCAGAACCAGTCGAGGTTTTGGCCCGCCCCGGCGTTCATCGCGTAGAAGAAGTCGTAGGGCATGGGGTGCTTGCCGTGCCAGGTGCGGATGTAGTGGTGCAAGGCCTTGGTAAACAACTCATCACCTAGCATGTCCTTCACGTAGAGGTAGCCCAGCCCGGGCTTGGGGTACGAGTTGAGGAAGAACGGAATGCCCGTCTGCTGGGTGGTGAGCGTCACGATGGGCAGGTCGTCTTCGGTCGCGGCAGCGCGGGCGTAGGGCAGCATGCCGTAGTCATCGACCAAGCCAGGCTGGATGAGGGGCGAGATAATCCACTCGCCGATGGTGGCCCAGCCCTCGTCCATCCAACCGTATTTCGTCTCGTTGATGCCCATGTAGAACGGGAACATCGTGTGGAAAATCTCGTGGTCGGTGAGCGTAATGCCTTCCTCGCGGGTGCGAGTGGGGTTGTCGTTCACCATCATCGGGTATTCCATCTGGTCGAGGCCGTCGAATACCGTTTCGTGGTTGTAGGGATAGGGCCACTTGGGGAAGGTATAGCTCATGGCTTCCACCGTTTTACGGCCAAACTGGGCTACTTCCTCGAAGTCGTCGTGCTGGGGGTTGTACACCGCATCGACGCGGGTGCGGCGCTTGGTGGCGGGGTCTACTACGAGGCTGGTAGCCTCCCACACGTAGTGGTCGGCGGTGGCAAAGGCAAAGTCCACCACGTCGCGAGCGTCGAAGTGCCAGGTGTTGTAGGCATTGGGCGCGGTGGCGTCGTGCAGCCGCGCCTCGGTGCTGTCGATGATACTCGTGATACCGTCCTTTTTCTCGGCAGCGCGGAGACGGGTCAGGTATTTTTTCGTGAGCACCTTGTCGGCATTGGTAAGGTCACCGGTGGCCCACACTAAGAAGTTGCGCGGCACCGTGATATCGGCCGCGAAGTGGCAGAAGTCGTTGTAAAATTCCGGCCCGCCGGTATACGGCACGCGGTTCCAGCCGTCGATGTCGTCGTACACGGCGATGCGCGGGAAGAAATACGCCACGAAGGCAGCCCCCGGCGCGACCTCGCCCGTGCGCTGGTGCGAGCCCTTGTTGAGGACGTACGAATACGTCACCTCCACCTGCGCCTTCTGCTTCGCACCGATGGCCCGGCGCAACGGCACCGCCATGTTGGTGTTGTCAATCAGCAGCTGGCTGGGGTCGATAACCTGGCCGTTGATGCTCAGCTTCTCGATTTTCACCCCGTCGCTCAGGTCTTCGGCCGCAAATTTACCCGAGCGGGGTGCGCCCTTCTGGTACAGGTTGGGGTAGAGCTTAAACCAAAGCTGACGCAACGAGTCGGGGCTATTGTTTTGATAGGCAATGTGGACCGTCCCCGCCAACAGCCGCGTGGCCGGGTCGAAGTTCACCTTGATGGTGTAATCGGCGGTGTTTTGCCAATAGTTGGGACCGGGCTGGCCGCTGGGCGAGCGCGTACCCTTGGCGTACGTGGCGGCCAGGTTGCGGGGCATGGGCAGCGGCGCCTGGGCGTGGCTGGCTACGTGCGAGGAGGCCAGCAGCACCGGCAGCACGTAAAAACGAAGCGTCTTTTTCAAGAAAGGAAGCTAAAAGGTAGCGTTAGTGGCCAGGGCAGTTTTTTCAGAATAAAAACTGCCCTGGCCACTAACGCAAAAATCGGCTTGACACTGCAAGCCACGGCGCAAAAATAGTCGGGGTAATGTAGCGCGGACCCTGCGAGTCCGCGGGTGAGTAGCAGAGCAAGCTTACCACATGCGGACTCGCAGAGTCCGCGCTACGCTCCTTAGCGTTCGAGTTTGAAGCCGGGGTCGCGGGCGGGCGGCGTGGGGCGGTTGGCCACGGCCCAGCCGGTGAGGTACATCCAGCGCGTCATGTTGGTGAGCTTGGGGTAGTCGATGCGCTGGGGCTCGTCGCGGGGCGTATGGTAGTCGGGGTGCAGCAGGGAAGTGAACATCACCGCCGGAATCCCCAGCCGCGCATACGGCAGGTGGTCGGAGCGGAAGTACCAGCCCTCGGGGTGGTCGGCGCGGTCCCAGAGCGTATCAAGCTTGAACTTCGGCCCGGCTTGATTGGCGGCCAGCGCCAGGTCTACCAGCTCGGTCGAGTTGCGGTGGGGCCGCTGCCGGCCCAGCAGCGCGGCGCTGTCGGGCGAGTTGCGGCCCATCATCTCGGCATTGAGCACTGCTACGATAGACGACTGCGGCACCGTCGGCTGAGCCGAGTAGTAGCGCGAGCCGATGAGCCCGCGCTCCTCGGCCCCGTGGTACACGAACAGCGCCGTACGTTTGGCGGGCTGGGCCTTGAAGGCACGCATGAGGGCCAGCAGGGCCGCGCAGCCGGTGGCGTTGTCGTCGGCCCCATTGTAGATGGAATCGCCGGCCACGGCCTCGCGCACGCCATCGTGGTCTTGGTGCGTGCTAAAAAGTACGTTCTGCGTTTTCAGCTGCGCATCGGTGCCGGGAATTTTAGCCACGATATTCACCGAAGGATAGGCGAAGCTTTCCAGGCGCATGTCGGCCACGAGCTGCTGGCCGGGCTGCTGCACCCAGCTTGCGGCGCTGGCGGGTAGCCAGAACACGGGCGCCCCGCTGGCTACCTGCACGTTGACATCGCCGGGCAGGCCGTAGCGGCCACGCTCGTAGGTATGGCCCCAGTGCTCGTAGATGGCCTGGGCGCGGGCGTCGCCCACGATCACCACGGCCACCGCGCCGGCTTTCATCAGCTCGGCCGAGCGGTCGCGCATGGTAGCCATCTGAAAGCGCCGGAAGCTGAGGCCGGGCGTCACCGCGCCGCCAAACTGCATGGCCACCGCTTTTCCCTTGACATCGACCTTAGCCAGCTCGGCGGGGCCGGCCGCGCCCACCCACACCAGCGGCGCGTTCACGCTGGCGTTGATGGGGGCAAACAGCAACGCGTCGTGGTACATCCGCAGCTGGCGGCTACCGATGCTCAAGCGGCTATCCTTACGCAGACGGGTGCGCTGCATGCTAAACCACTGAAAATACGTCCCGTCGTCGCCGGCCGGCTGCGCCCCGATGGCTCGCATCTGGTCGGCCAGCCAAACCGAGGCCTTCAGCTCGTCGAGCGTACCGGCCTCGCGGCCCCGGTAATGGTCGCCGGCCAGGGCAAACACGTCGCGCTTGATATCGGCTTCGCGAATGGCGCTTTCGGCGTCGGTAGTTGAAGCACGGGTGGTCTTGACTTTGGTTTTGATTTTTTGCTGGGCCTGGCCAGCCAGCGGCAGCGCCAGGGCGAGGGCGGCCAGCCAGTGAAATGTATGCTTCATGGAATAAGGAAGAGAAAGGAGTAGCTTATAAAACTGCTTAAAATACCTCGCCTACACAAACTAGTGGGCGTGCTCATCTGGCGGCCAGCCCGCGCTTCGGCGCGGTTCCGCATGGTGCGGCAGCTGTTGAGCACGTCCTCACGTGTTTGGGAGGAACAAAATTCTGGTCGGTGTGTGGCAAAGTCGGTAGCTCGGCCCGTGTACCCGGGTAGCCCAGCTGCTGGCGACTTTGACCCGTCTCGGCCTCGATGCAAGCTACCTCACCCCGGCCGCCCCGACGTAACTAGTCCGGTAGCCAAGCAACTCAGGGGTAAGAAATACTTCCTTAGGAAGCTACTACTAAAATACTTCGCTAAAGCCACGCGGGAGTCGGATGCGCCCTCCGCGGCTGGCCCAAGGTAAAGTTGAGGTCGGCAGGTCGGAATTGTCGCCAACATCCGCCGCTCATTTTGGTTAGCCCCTCGCCTTCCCCTTTTTTCTCCATGAACATCGGCATCGTTTGTTACCCCACTTTTGGCGGCTCCGGCGTGGTAGCCACCGAACTGGGCAAAGCCCTGGCCCAGCGCGGCCACCAGGTGCATTTTATCACCTACAGCCAGCCGGTGCGGCTCGATTTTTTCAACGAAAACGTCTTTTACCACGAGGTGTACGTGCCCACGTACCCGCTCTTTCAGTTTCCGCCCTACGAGTCGGCCCTGGCCAGCAAGATGGTCGATATCGTGCAAAACGAAAAACTCGACGTGCTGCACGTGCACTACGCCATTCCGCACGCTTCGGCGGCGTACCTAGCCAAGCAGATTCTGCGCTCGCGCGGCATTACGGTACCGGTGGTGACGACGCTGCACGGCACCGACATCACGCTCGTGGGCAAGGATGCCAGCTACGAGCCGGTGGTGACGTTTAGCATCAACGAGAGCGACGGCGTCACGGCCGTTTCGGCCGACCTGCGCCGCGAAACCTACGAGTACTTCCCGGTCGAGCACAAGATTGAGGTTATTCCCAACTTCATCGACCTGCACCGCTTCAAAAAGCAGGAGAAAAGCCACTTCCGCGCCGCTATCGCGCCGGAGGGCGAAAAACTGCTCATCCACACCAGTAACTTCCGCACCGTGAAGCGTGTCGAAGACGTGCTGCGCATTTTCTGCGGCGTGCGCCAGAGCATCCCTGCCAAGCTGCTGCTCGTGGGCGACGGCCCCGACCGCTCGCGCATGGAAAAGCTGGCCCGCGACCTCGACTGCCAGCGCGACGTACGCTTCCTGGGCAAGCTCGAAGCCGTGGAAGAAGTGCTCAGCGTGGGCGACTTATTCCTGATGCCCTCCGAAAACGAGAGCTTTGGCCTCGCCGCGCTCGAAGCCATGGCCTGCGAAGTACCCGTGGTGAGCACCAACGCCGGCGGCATCCCTGAGCTCAACGTCAACGGCGTCACCGGCATGCTCAGCGACATTGGCGACGTGGAGGATATGGTGAAGAACGCACTCTACGTGCTCGACGACGCGAACCTGCCGCGCTTCAAAGCCGCCGCCCGCGCCCGCGCCGAGGAGTTTGCCGTGGGCAACATCGTCCCGCGCTACGAGCAGTGCTACGAACGCGCCGCCCGACAAGCTGCAACTGTAGGGTAAGCTTTAGCTTGCCCGGCGTCCGGCGAGCCGCGACCCACCAGGCGCCGGGCAAGCTAAAGCTTACCCTACATTACAGCAGTATTTCCGCCACTTCCTGCCAGCCGTGCACGCGGCGGTAGCGGGTTTCGAGGGCGTTGTGCGGCGCGTCAAACAGCAAGCCTTCGCCCCGAAAGCCGTCGAAGTTGTAG
>CAJYVK010000138.1 GCA_913778455.1 uncultured Hymenobacter sp.
GTGCTCGACGCCGTGCGCCTCATCAAGAAAGAATACCCCAACCTCGCCGTGATGGCGGGCAACGTGGCCACCGCCGCCGGGGCCCGCGCCCTGGCCGAAGCCGGCGCGGAAGTGGTAAAAGTGGGCGTGGGACCCGGCTCCATCTGCACCACCCGCATCATCGCGGGCATTGGGGTGCCGCAGCTCTCGGCCGTGCTCGAAGCCGCGCGGGGCGTGGAAGGCACCGGCGCCACCATCGTGGCCGACGGCGGCATCAAGTTCTCGGGCGATGTAGTGAAAGCCCTGGCGGGCGGAGCCGCCGCCGTGATGGTGGGCTCCCTGCTGGCGGGCACCGAGGAGGCTCCCGGCGAGCTTATCATCTACGAAGGCCGCAAGTACAAGAGCTACCGCGGCATGGGCTCGGTCGAGGCCATGGAAGACGGCTCGAAGGACCGCTACTTCCAGGATGCCGAGGACGATGTGAAGAAGCTCGTGCCCGAAGGCATTGTGGGCCGAGTACCCTTCAAGGGCAGCGTGAGCGAGGTGCTGTACCAGCTGGCGGGCGGCCTGCGCGCCGGCATGGGCTACGTGGGCGCCGCCGACCTGGCCGCCCTGCAAGCAGCGCAGTTCGTGCGCATCACCGGGGCGGGCCTACGCGAAAGCCACCCGCACGACGTGCAGATTACCCGCGAGGCTCCCAATTATTCGAGCCGCTAACCACCTAATATACTGGCGCTGAAAGCCAGCGGGCAGCTTACTGTTGAGTAGCTGCCCGCTGGCTTTTTTTTGTAGCGGCGCGGGCTTCATCTTAACCGCCGTAGCTTACGGGCTGGGTTGTAGTTTTGCACCTTGTCTTAGTTCGGCCTAGTAGAGCAGACTGCGCGTAGAGGAGGCCGACCGGTTTTGTTTTTGCCATTCTTTCTATGCCTAACATTCGCCCCGCCACTTGGCTGCTAGCCCTGGCAACCGGCAGCTGGCTGGTGTTGCTCTTGGGCACGCTCAGCCAGGGCCGGCCGCTGCTGGGCCTGCCGCCCGACTGGCCCCGCTGGCTGTTGTTGCTGGCGCAGGGCGGATTTGCGGCTAGCGTATTTCTCTACGTTCGCCTGCAACCCGACGCCCTGCACGGGCACGGCTTTCTGCCGTTGCTGCGGCGCCTATTCTGGCGGGGCCTCGTACTCACGGCCCTCATGGCGGGGGTACAGGGCTTCGTAAAGCTGGCGGCCGAGCGTGCGCTGCCGCTGCCCGGCGATGCCACGGCGGCCGTGGGCTACACTATCAGCCTGGCGCTGTTCATCATCCTGCTGGCCCAGACGCTCTACGTGTGGCGCTCCCTGGTTAATTTTCGGGGTAGCGAACGTCTGAAGCGCGAGTGGACGGCCTTCGAGCTAATCCTCGGGGCGGCGTTGCTGTTTCAGCTACTGGTGTGGCACGTCCCCGATTTCTTACTGCTAGCCGTGATCGTGGGGCTGGGCCTGTTTGGCGTGTACCTAAGCGGGCATCAGCGCTGGGTAGCCTACCTCAGCCAAGGGCAGAAGGTACAGGCCATTATGTTGCAGCTCGGGGTGTTGGGCTTTTTGTCGGCCTTTCTGTTCGTGCTGCGCGGTGCCCAGCACGACCCTATTTTGCTAGCTCCGCCCACGCAGCAGGCATTCTTGGTACTGACGTCGTCCTTCGCGGTTTTTTACGCCGTGGCGGGCCTGCTGGTCACGCTCTTCAACTTGCCCGTGGCCGATGTGTACGAGCAGCGACGGGCTGAAATTTTGAGCTTGCAGCAGTTGAGCCAGATTATTCAGCGCGGGCAGACGGCCCCGGAGATTTACCAAGCGCTATTTACCTCGGCCGTGCAGACCATCCGGGCCGATGCGGCCTTGCTCGACGCGCAGCTACAGCCCACTGAGCTGCCGGGTGCCCCCATCACTTCACTCGCGCACGAGCTGACCCCCGCCGACCGCGAGGCCATTCGCGGGCAGCAGGCCGCCCTAGATGCCCCCGGCCAACGCGAGTTTCTTGACAACGACCTGCCCCGCTCGCAACGCCTTACCGGGCTAAGCCGACCCTACGGCTCGGCGGCGGTGCTGCCGCTGCGCAGCAGCACCCACGATTATGGTATGCTCGTGCTGCTTAAAAGAGAGCAATCGGGCTTCGACCCCGAAGACCTGAGCATCCTGCACACCTTCACTACTCAAACGGTACTGAGCCTCGAAAACCTACAGCTGGCGCAGGAAGCCCGTATCAGCCAGCGGGCGCAGGACGAGCTACGCATCGCGGCCCTGGTGCAGGAGCGCCTCATCCCGAAGCGCCTGCCTACCGACAACTGGTTTGAAATCAGCACCTATGCTCAGGCGGCTAAGGAGGTAGGCGGTGATTTTTACGACTTCCTACACTTGCCGGGCCAGCGGCTGGCGGTACTCATCGGCGACGTATCGGGCAAGGGCGTCACGGCGGCCTTCCACACGGCCCAGATGAAGGGTATCTTCCACGCCCTCATGCAGCCCAATCCTCTGGCCAAGAAGGAGCGGGAGCGCTATCCCGACCCACACCGCTTCATGGTGCTGGCCAACGAGGCCCTGACGCACTGCCTGGAGCGCTCGTCGTTTATTACGGCTTCCTTTTACCTGATTGATTACGAAGCTGGCGGCTTTAGCTTTGCGCGGGCTGGCCACTGCCACACGCTCTATTACCACTCCATCAAGGAAGAGGTTAGCTATTTCCGTAGCGAGGGGCTGGGGCTGGGCATTTTGCGCGATGCCAGCTACGGCCGCCACGTCAAAAACCAGTTCTGGGACTACAATCCCGGCGACGTCATGGTGATTTACACCGACGGCATCCCGGAGGCACGCAACGCCAACGGCGACGAATACGGCGAGGATCGCCTGGCCCAGATGCTGAGCGAATCGTTCTACCAATCGGCCGAGGAAATAAACCGGCACATTCGCCAGGATGTGCAGGAATTCAGCAAGGGCCTGCCCCTACACGACGACCAAACCCTACTCGTTATCAAGTTTAAGTCGGCCCAACCCCAAGGCTAGCCCCACCGTAAGGGGGCCTATTATGAAAGTAACCGCTCAACCCGCCGACTCGACCCTCACGCTCATCCTCGATGGGGAGCTGGACGCTTCCTCCGCCGTAGTGCTCGATACCGAGCTCAATAAACCCGAACTGCTCAAATACAAGAAGGTTCTCATCGATTGCCAGCGCCTTAGCTATATTTCATCAGCTGGTTTAGGCGTATTCATCTCGCACTTGCAGCGCTTGCAAGACGCCAACGTGAAGCTGGTATTCTTCAACATGCAAGAAAAAGTATTCAACGTATTCGAAATCCTGGGCCTCGATTCGCTGATGAACATCGTGCCTACTCAAGAAGCTGCCTTAGCCGCTTGATTTAATTGTGAGTTATGAGTTAGAAGTTATGAGTTAAAGGCAGTTGGCTAACTCATAACTTCTAACTCATAACTTATAGCTCCCTGCCATGCAAGACCGCATACGCATTACCTGTTCGCGCCAAAACCTCCAGCAGGTTCGCGACTTCGTGCGCGGTTTTTTGGTGAGCGCCCAGCGTAGCGAATTAGTGATAAATCAAGTAGTATTGGCTGTGGATGAAGTAGTTGCTAATTTTATCATTCACGCCAACGGGGAAGATGCCACCCAGTTTCTGGACCTGCTACTAGTGCTGGCTGGCCACAACCTCGACATTGAGATTGAGGACCACGGCAGCACGCTGTTTTTGCCGGCGGGTAAGGTTGCAAACCCAGACTTGCGGGCTTATATCCAGCAGGGGCGCAAGGGTGGCATGGGCATGGCCTTAGTGTCGCGCATCATGGACCAGGTGGAGTTTTTTGAGCGCAACTCGCATACCGTTTGCCACCTGAGCAAGACGCTGCCCTAATATTTTCCGCATAGCTAGCCTATCTTTCGCAGCGGGCGGACGGCACAACGGGCCGTCCGCCCGCTGCTTTTTGGCGCTCAGCCAATGCCCTACCCAGGCGACCGGCCGACCGCTGCGGAGTCTGAGCCGAGGTTTTCTTCGTAAAATTGCACCAGTATTGTGCCTGAAGCGTTGGGCTTTGCCTTTCCATACCAATCAGGTCGATTCCCTTTTCCTTTTCTATGCACTCCCGCCTCCCGTTGGCCGGTGCGGCAGCCGCCACGCTTCTTCAGCTAGCCGCCTGCCAAACCAGCAAGCCTACTACTGCCACTACTCCCCCCGCCAGCCAGGCGCTGGGCACGCCGGTAGCCACCGGCCCCGCCATCGAAACCCTGGGATCCTACCCGGTATCGGCCCGCGAGTTTGCCTACGTGTATAAAAAGAACAACGGTACGGCCCCCGACTACGGCACTCGCGCCAGCGTTACGGACTACCTCACGCTTTACACCAACTTCCGCCTCAAAGTCCTCGATGCCGAAAAGCACGGCCTCGACACCACCCAGGCATTTCGGCGCGAGCTCGACGGCTACAAGCAGCAGTTGGCCCAGCCCTACCTCACCGAGAAGGGCGTGACCGACCAGCTCGTGCGCGAAGCCTACGACCGCATGAGCCAGGAGGTAAACGCCTCGCACATCCTCGTGCGCGTAGCCCCCGATGCCGCCCCGGCCGACACCCTGGCTGCCTACCAGAAAATAATGGCCCTGCGCCAGCGCGTAACCGGCGGCGAGGACTTTGGCACCGTGGCTCGTACTACCAGCGAAGATCCCTCGGCCGCCGAGAACAATGGCAAGCTGGGCTACTTCACGGCCATGCAGATGGTGTACCCGTTTGAAACGGCCGCTTATCGTACGCCCGTAGGGCAGGTGAGCCAGCCCATTCGCACGCGCTTCGGCTACCATATTATTAAGGTGAATGACCGCCGCGCCGCGCAGGGCGAAATCAAGGTGGCCCACCTCATGGTGCGCGTGACGCCCCAGGCTCCCCGGGCCGACTCAGTGGCCGCGCACAAGAAAATCGACGAGCTCTACGCCCGCCTGCGCAAAGGCGAAAACTGGAACAAGCTCGTGGCCCAGTTTTCGGAAGATGCTGGCTCGGCCCCCAATGGCGGCGAGCTGCCACCCTTCGGCACCGGCCGCATGATTCCGTCGTTTGAGGAAGTGGCCTTTAAGCTGCAACAGCCCGGCGACATCGCCGCGCCCGTACAAACGCCCTACGGCTGGCACATCATCAAGCTGATTGAGAAGCAGCCGCTGCCCGCCTTCGCCACGATGGAGCCCACGCTGAAAAGCAAGGTGGCCAAAGATTCGCGCTCGGAACTGAACCGCGCCGCCTTCCTCAAGCGCATTCGGCAGGAAGACCAGTTCGTGGAGATTCCGGCCGCTAAGGCGCTGGCCTTCGCCCAGGCCGATACGGCCCTCGTGAAAGGCCGCTATAAATTCGACCCCGCCACCATGACGGCCAGCGGGGCCAAGGCGTCGAAGAAGACGGTGAAAACGGGCGGCGACAAGCTGCCGCTGTTCACCATCAGCGGCAAGCCCTACTCAGTGGCCGACTTCCTGACCTTCGCGCAACAAAACCAGCGCCCGCGCCCCACGGCCTCGCCCGAGTTTGCCATGCAGCAGCTCTACGACCAGTACGTAGATCAGAGCCTGACCGATTTCGAGAAAGCCAACCTGCCCACCAAGTACGAAGACTACCGTATGCTCGTGCAGGAATACCGCGACGGCATTCTGCTCTTCCAATTGATGGATGAGAAAGTATGGAGCAAGGCGATTGAGGATACGACCGGCCTCCAGAAGTTCTTCCTGGCTAACCAGGCTAATTATCAATTTGGCCAGCGGGCACGGGGCACGGTCATCTCGGCCGCTTCGCCGCAGCTGCTGGCCCGCGCCCAGCGCGAACTCACGGCGGGCCGCTACCCCGTAGCGGGCAAAGCGGGCTCGGCGCTCGTGCACTTCAAGCCCGGCACCGCCACCCCCGCCAACAGCAACGGCTCGGCCGTACTCGACAACGTAGCCGAGCGGCTGAACCAGGACACTACCCTGAGCGTGAATATTGCCGGCCACATCCGCCGGGGTGAAAGCGCAGCCCTGGCTCGCCAGCGGGCGGCGGCCGCCAGCGACTACCTCGCCAAAAACGGTAAAATTGCCCGTCGCCGCCTGCGCATCGCGGCCGCTGGCACGGCTCCCACCCCCACCGGCGACGCCCGCATCAGCTTCTTCAGCAGCTCGCCCAGCGCCCTCGAAGCCAGCCTCAACCAGCAAAACCCGTTGGCCGTGCAAATTCAGCAGCGCACTTTTCAGAAGGGCGACAACAAGGTGATGGACGACTACCTCACCCGGCCGGCTGGCACTTACACAACGCAGCAAGATGGCCGCTACTACGCCATCGTCGTGCGGCAGAGCTTGCCAGCAGGCCCCAAGGCCTTGGGTGACGCTCGGGGCCAGGCCACCAGCGACTACCAGAATTACCTTGAAAAACAGTGGATCGAGCAGCTGCGTCAGCAGTACCCGGTGAAGGTCAACGACGCCGAGGTCAATAAGCTTATCACCAAGTAGGCGTCGGTGCTTTTTCCGGGCGCGTCCCGAAATTTCTTCCTCCCCGCTGGCGTTACTAGCCTGCGCTATTCGCCTTTAGCTAAAAAAATCCCCGGCGGCAACCATTAGGCCCGCTCCGTGCCTCTCTATTTTATGCAACGTATCGCCCGGCGGCTGTCCGCCTACTCTCTACTCGTTTTTGGGGGCCTGCTGGCACTGCCGCACACCAGCCGGGCACAGCTCGGCATCAGCCGTCCCGTGGGCCAGCAGCTGCTCGACGGGATCGCAGTGAAGGTTGACAACCAGATTATCCTGCGCTCCGAAATCGAGGGCATCATGGCGCAGGAGCAGGCCCGCGCCCAGGGCAAGTCCCTGCCGTCGGACCTGCGCTGCAAAATCGTGCAGAGCCTCGTGCTCAACAAGCTCATGCTGGCCCGCGCCGATATCGACTCCGTTACGGTGACCGACGCGCAGGTAAACGGGGAGCTTGACCGCCGCATGAACTACTTCGTGCAGCAGGTGGGCTCGGAGAAGAAGCTGGAAGAGATGTACAACAAGCCGTTGCGCGTGCTGAAAGAAGACCTGCGCGGTCAGGTGCACGACCAGTTGGTGCAGCAGAAAATGCAGGACCAGATTTCCGGCAAGGTCGCCGTGACGCCGCGCGAGGTAAAGGAATACTTCGATAAGGTGCCCAAGGACAGCATTCCCTATTTCTCCACCGAAGTGGAGGTAGGGCAGATTGTCATTCCGGCCCAGGTCAACGACAAGGCCAAGCAGGAAGCCATCGCCCAGCTCAACGACCTCCGCGCCCGCGTGCTGGCCGGCGAGAGCTTCGAAACCCTGGCCAAGCAATACTCGCAAGACCCCGGCTCGGGGGCCAACGGTGGCTACCTGGGCTTCTTCAAAAAAGGCGAATTGGTACCAGAGTCTGAGGCGGCTTCGCGCAAGCTGGAGCCCGGCCAGCTATCGCCGGTAGTGGAGTCGCAATTTGGCTTTCACCTTATTCAATTCATCGAGCGCAAAGGAGATTCCTACTCCACGCGCCACATCCTGCTGAAGCCGGCGGCCGGTACTGCCGATGCCAGCGTAGCCGCCACCAAGCTGACGCGCATCCGCAAGCAGATTCTGAGCGACAGTATCTCGTTTTCGAAAGCAGCCAAGGATTTCAGCACCGACAAGAGCACCAATAGCAACGGTGGCCTGCTGGCTAACCGCCAAGACGGTGGTACCCGCTTGCCCCTCGATAAGCTCGACCCGGCCATCTTCTTCATCATCGACACGATGAAGGTGGGCCACATTACCCCGCCCCTGCCCTACCGCACCGACGACGGCAAGGATGCCATGCGTATTCTTTACCTCAAGAGCAACACCCCACCCCACCAGGCCAACTTGCTCGAAGACTACCAGAAAATCTCGCAGGCGGCTCTTTCGCAGAAAAAAAGCAAGGCCCTCGACGATTGGTATGAGAAAAACCGCGACACGGTGTACCTGGAAGTAGCTCCCGAGTATGCCGAGTGTAAAGTACTGGCTGCCAGCACCGAATAGCTGAGCGCAGTTTCTAGCGCCGCACTACAACGCGTCATGCTGAGCTTGCCGCAGCATCTCACCCCCACCATCAGGTACTGCGGGCGAGGTGCTGCGGCAAGCTCAGCATGACGTTCTTTAGGGTCTTATTATCCTCGTTCCGTTCTTGTTTTCAAGTTAACAAATGGCGCAATTTCAAAACGATAAAGAAGCGGCCGACTCGCTGAAAGTCGCTTACCAACGGCTGCGGCAGGAAATCGGCAAGGTTATCGTGGGGCAGGATGAAGTGGTGCGGCTCGTGCTGACGGCCGTATTTGCCCAGGGCCACTGCCTGCTGGTGGGCGTGCCCGGGCTAGCTAAGACGCTGCTTATCCAGACCATCGCCGACTCGCTCGACCTCTCGTTCAACCGAATTCAGTTTACGCCCGACCTGATGCCCTCCGACATCGTGGGCTCGGAGACGCTGACCCAGCAGCGCGAGTTTCAGTTTGTGAAGGGGCCGATTTTCGCCAACATCATCCTGGCCGACGAAATCAACCGCACGCCGCCCAAAACCCAGGCCGCCCTGCTCGAAAGCATGCAGGAATACGCCGTAACCGTAGCGGGCCAGCGCTACCCGCTCGCCCGCCCTTTCTTCGTGCTGGCCACCCAGAATCCCATCGAGCAAGAGGGTACTTACCCGCTGCCCGAGGCCCAGCTCGACCGCTTTATGTTCAACATTCAACTGGGCTATCCCAGCTACGAGGAAGAGCTGAACATCGTCAAAAACACGACCGCCGACCGTAAGCCCACGGTAAGCAAGGTACTGGAAGCGGCCGACATCCAAGCCTACCAGGCCCTCGTGCGCCGCGTGCCGGTGGCCGACAACGTGGTAGAGTACGCCGTGGGCCTCGTGCACAAGACCCGTCCCAACACTGCCCGCACCGCGCCCCGCGCCCAGCAGTTGCTGGAGTGGGGTGCCGGCCCCCGCGCCAGCCAGTACCTCATCGTGGCGGCCAAGTGCAATGCCCTGCTCACCGGCAAATATTCGCCCGACATCGAAGATGTACGCGCCGTAGCTTTGCCCATCCTGCGCCACCGCATCGTCCGCAACTTCAAAGCCGAAGCCGAGGGCCTGACGGTGGAGCAGATTATTAAAGAACTTCTTTAATTGAGTTAAGAGTTATGAGTTAGAAGTTATGAGTTACGCCCGCGGCTCTCATACCATTCAGCTCATAACTTCTAACTTCTAACTCATAACTCCCCCAAGTTGGAAGCCCAAGCCTACTACCAGCAATTTGAGCGCAATGTGCGCATCATCCTCGACGCCCTGGCCGCTGGCCTCGACCTGCGCACCACCGCCCTCGAAACCAGCCTGCCCCTGGAGGTGTACGTGCTGTGCGAGGTGCTGAACCAAGGGGCGGGCGAGCATTTCACGCTCACCGCCACCGGCGTGGCCCGGCTGGCCGAGTTTCAGCAGCAGTTCATGAAGCACGAAGACCAGACGCTGGCGGCCATGCAGCGCGTGCTGGCCGATAAAAAGTCCATCATGCGCACGCCGGAGGGCCGGGTGTTCACCAAGGAAATGCTGATTCGCCGCCTCGAATTTTTCAACGAGGCCGCCCGGCAGGTCAACGTGATGCGCACGCAACAGGCGCTGGGCAGCCCGCGCCAGTACTAAACCACGGATTCCGCCGATTTTTTGCATTCGGCGGATTTTATAAGCGCTAGCGAGTATTTTTAATCACTTAGCCATCAATACTTCATATTAAAAGGCTGTTCCCGATTGGGGCAGCCTTTTATTTTTGGTGAACTTTGAGCGTTTACAAAGTCCGACGAATTCGAAAAATCCGGCGGAATCCGTGGTTCCCCGGCTACTCCGAAAAATTCAGCGGAATTCGTGGCCCGGATTGCTTACTCATTCGCTGCCCGCATCCTCTTTCAGTGCTCGAAACTACCCGCCTCCTGCTGCGCCCCTACGAGCCGGCCGATGCCGAGGCCTTTTACTCGCTCCTGCACCGGAGCCGCGAGCGCCTACGCTATTCGTTCCCCGACCGCCTACGGGCCGTTTCTTCCCTAGCCGCCGCGCGCACGCAGCTCGCCGCTTTCGCCGATGATTGGCGCACGGGCCGCTTCTACGTGCTCGGCATCTGGCTGCGCGACACGGGTGCCTACATCGGCGACATTTGCCTGATGCCGCAGCGCGGCGGACAGGCCGAAATCGGTTATTACTTGGCAGCCGAAGCCGAGGGCCACGGCTACGCCCGCGAGGCGCTGGCGGCCGTGTGCCGGTTTGGCTTCGCGGCACCGGTGCAGGCCGAGCGGCTGCTCATTCGCTGCTTTGCCGACAACCCCCGCGCCCAGGCCGTAGCGCGAGCGCTGGGCTTCCAGCCGCAGGAGCCGCCGGCTACCGAGCTGCCCGCGTGGCTGCGCCTCAGCTTCTGGGATAGCCGCCCACCCCAGCCAGCCATCCTGCACTTTGTGCGGCCCCGCAATGCGGGTGATTAGCTTGAAAACGATAGGGTGCAGGCAGAGCCAACACATGACTAGCTCTGCCTACACCCCGTTGGTACGTTCTGCACTTCTCCCCCTTACTGCCCCACGCGCACGCGCCGGCCGAGATTACCCAGCAGCCACTCCTGGCGAAAATTGAGGTAGAAGCCGAACGAAAAGTCGAGCAGGCTATGACCGAAATCGTACACCGGCTCGACGCGCACGGTGAGAGCCGCCGCGTCGGAAATGCGAAAATCGCGCAGCAGGCGCACGAGTAGCAGGCGGCGGTCGGCGTCGGTGTAACCCGGCGTACCGTAGCGCGAGGCGATGGACTGGTAGTAATTACCCCCTAGCGGCGCGTAAAACTGGTGCCCCTGCCAATAGCTCAGCATCAGGTCCACGTAGCGGGTTTCGAGCGTACCGTTGAGGTACAGCGCCTTGCCGGTCTGGTAAGGCAGGCGGTAGTTGCCCATCGAGTGGTCGTCGAACAGCAAGCCGTAGGCGTTGAGCCGCACGGCTTGGAACGTGTTACCCCGCAGCGGCAGCCGGGCTACCACGCCGCTGGCGTAATTAAATAAAGTCTGAATGGGTGCGCCCAGCGTATCAATCTGTCCGCCAAAATGCCGGGCCGTAAATTGAAATGGAATCGAGAGGTTGAAACGGCTGTTGTCGCCCAGCACCCGAAAGCTGCTGCTGAGCCCGCCGGCAATCTGCTCCTGGTAATTTACGCCCGGATACTCCTGCCGGAGCCAATCAACCCAGGTATCGAGCGACACGCGCTTAGTGTTGAGCCGGTACTGCAAGCCTTCCTCCAACGGCTTTAGCATCACGCGCTCAAAGTCGAGTAGCGGCTCGATGTAGCCGTGATTGAGGTTGGCCTTGATGTTGCCGAAGATGAATTGGCTGCTGCCGTGCGTCCAGGTGACGCGGTAGGTGGGGCGCACCTGCTTCAACGTAGGGTTACCAAAATCCTTCCAGAGAAAAACGCCCGCTTCGAGGCGCAATTCCTTGGTTGGATAATAGACGAGCTGTGGATTAAGCTGCGTACCAAACAGCGTGTAGCCTTCGACGATGTTGTTGAAATACTCGTTGTCTTTGAAGAAGGTAAAGGTCTTCAAGGAAATGCGCAGGTCGCCCTGCGCAACAGAGTTCATCAGTGCGTTGCGATTTTGAGCAGCTACAATAGAATCACTGTAGCGGATGTAGTCCCAAGGGTCTGGCTTACCAACTCCTTTACCCAGAGCTCCAGGCATTGGTGCCGTGAAAGCCGAATTATTCAACTGCGCCTGGGCTGGCGCGGCCATAACCAGCACAGCCCCAAGACTAACTAAAATTTTTAGAAATTTCCCCATAAATTTGCGCGTCTTCCGGCACAAAACCGGGGTGCGTAGCGTTACAAATGGCCGCCACAAAACAGAACGGTAATCGGGCTAGCCCGCTGCTTTCCTGCCTTGGTGCGGTAAACCAAAATACCGTAGATTTACATTTCTTAAAGTTTCCCCCTCCCCCTTCATGGCCTTAGCAACCAAAAAAGCCGAAAAATCAGAAATGGTGGATAAAGCTGACAAAAACGCGCCCTCCAATCCCGCCGCCGAGAAAGCCAAGGCACTCGCGCTGACGATGGAAAAGCTCGACAAAGCCTTTGGCAAAGGTACCGTGATGAAGCTCTCGGACCAGAAGGTGAATGACATTCCGGCCGTGAGCACCGGTTCGCTTTCGCTGGACATTGCCCTCGGCATCGGCGGCCTGCCCCGCGGCCGCGTCATCGAAATCTACGGCCCCGAATCGAGCGGTAAGACGACGCTGACCATGCACGCCATCGCCGAAGCCCAGAAAAGCGGCGGTATCGCGGCCTTTATCGACGCCGAACACGCCTTCGACCCCACGTATGCCCGCAAGCTGGGCATTGATGTGGACAACCTACTCATTGCCCAGCCCGACAACGGTGAGCAAGCCCTCGAAATCGCCGACCAGCTCATTAGCTCGGGCGCTATCGACATCATCGTGATCGACTCCGTAGCGGCCCTCGTGCCCAAAGGCGAGCTCGAAGGCGACATGGGCGACTCGAAAGTGGGTCTGCACGCCCGCCTCATGAGCCAGGCCCTGCGTAAGCTCACCGGTACGATCAACAAGACCAACTGCCTCTGCATCTTCATCAACCAGCTGCGCGAGAAAATCGGCGTGATGTTCGGCTCGCCCGAGACCACGACCGGTGGTAACGCCCTGAAGTTCTACGCTTCGGTGCGCCTCGACATTCGTCGCATTGGCCAGATTAAAGAGGATAAAGACAACGTGACCGGCAACCGTACCAAGGTGAAGGTGGTGAAAAACAAAGTAGCCCCGCCCTTCAAAGTGGTGGAGTTTGACATCATCTACGGCCAGGGTATCTCGAAAGTCGGTGAGATTGTGGACCTGGGCGTTGACATGGGCATCATCGGCAAGTCAGGCTCGTGGTTTAGCTACGACGGCAATAAAATCGGCCAGGGCCGCGAAGCCGTGAAAACCCTGCTGCTCGACAACCCCGAGCTGGCCGACCAGATCGAAGCCAAAATTCGCGTGATGGCCAAGGGCGACGAAGACGTGATCCCCGTGGACATGAGCGGCCCCGAGGACGGCGACGACACGCTGTAAGCCAAGTGGTTCTGCTGAACCGCCATTTATGCCTCCCCGCTACTCGGCGGGGAGGCTTTTTTGCAGCTTGGTGATACCCGAAGCCGCTGGCCCGCGCCTATTTTTGTCGACTGGCATTCTGTTTGTAAATCCGCTCCCGCTACCGTTCCGTTTTTACATGATGCGCCGCTGGCTCCTCGTTCCACTTCTCTTGCTTTGCGCCGCCTGGACGCAGCCCATCGGCACGGCCGAGCCGGTACGCCTCTGGCCCAATACCAGCTTCCGGGCCGGCGAGACCATCCGCTACAAGGTTCACTACGGCGTTATCAACGCCGCCGAGGCCGTGGTTGAAACGGCCGGCAGCCTGGAGCGCGTGGCCAACCGTCCCTGCTACAAGGCTACCGTGAGCGGGCGCACGCTGGGCTCGTTCGACTTTTTCCTGCACGTCAAGGACCAGTGGCGGGCCTACATCGACACGGCCAGCATCCTGCCCCTGCGCTCGACGCGTGAGATTGAGGAAGGCAAGTACCGCAAGAAGGAAGTCGTTGACTTTGACCAGGAACACGATATAGTCAACGTGCTTCAGACGCATACTAAGGAGCCGATTCGCTACACCTTCAAGGTGCCCAACAACGTGCAGGAGCTCGTCAGCGGCTTCTATTACCTGCGCACCCTCAATTACGACCACTTCAAACCCGGCGACGTCATCCACGTAGGCGGCTTTTTCGACGAATCTACTTTCATGCTGGACGTCGTTTTTCGGGGCCGCGAAATCGTTGAAACCAAGGCCGGGGCCGTGCGGGTACTGAAGCTGGTGCCTAAAATGCCCGCCAATCGCATTTTCCGGGGCGAGGAATCTATTAAAGTCTACCTTTCCGACGACCGCAACAAGATTCCGGTGCTGTTTCAGGCTGAGTTGTTTGTAGGGTCTATTAAAGTAGACATGTACAAATACGACGGCCTTCGGTACCGTCTCAACATGGCGAAATAAATTGGTTGCTAGCCGGTTCTTTATCGCAAGGCTACCCAGCCCGATACTACGTCACACAAACGTAACATAACTACCGCAGCGGCATAGGTAATTTTGCACCACGAAAGTTCATACCCCTTTCGTTTTAGTGCCGTGGCAACTTCCGCCAACCAACGGTCAGCGCCCGCCAAGTCGGCGGCCTACAAAATTCTGGTCGTCGACGACGACCCCGACATCGTAGAGCTGCTGGAATTCAACCTCAAAAAAGAAGGCTACCTCACGGCCTCGGCCGGCGACGGCCGCCAAGCCCTGGCCGTCGCCCAGGAGTTCAGCCCCGATATCATCCTGCTCGACGTGATGATGCCGCACCTCGACGGCATTGCCACCTGCCGCATGCTGCGCGAGCAGCCCAAGTTCAAGGATACCTACATCCTGTTCCTCACGGCCCGCGCTGAAGAATTTTCGGAAGTTGCTGCCTTCGAGGCCGGCGCCGACGATTTTCTGGCTAAGCCTATCAAGCCCCGGGCGCTGCTCAGCCGGCTGGCGGCCGTGGTACGCCGCGACCAGGATCCCCACGCTGGCGTCGAAGCCATCGATATCAACGGCCTGCGCATCGACCGCACGGCCTTTGCCGTGTACCAGGAAGGGCGCAAAATCACGCTGCCCAAGAAAGAGTTTGAGCTGCTGGCCTTCCTGGCCGCCGCGCCGCACAAGGTTTTCAGCCGCGACGAGCTGCTGCAAAATATCTGGGGCAACGATGTCTTCGTACTGGCCCGTACCGTGGATGTACACGTGCGCAAAGTGCGGGAGAAAGTAGGCGACCACCACATCCAAACCATTAAGGGCGTGGGTTATAAGTTCAACGCTGATTAGTATTTTAGTGCAACCCGTAGGAATGCCATGCCTCGCTTCGCGGAGCATGGCATTCTGCCTTTTACTCGCCCATCACGTATGATTCTCTCTTCCCGAACCATCGCCATTCTCATTGCGCTGCTGGTGGCGGGAGTGCTCACGACGGCCACCTACCTGGCCCCCCGGCTACCCAGCAACCAAGCTTTTCTGGCGGCTGGCACTACGGTGGCAGCTTGCTTTCTACTGGTCTATCTCTCGTTCGAAGCCCTTATTTTCCGGGAGATAAACGGCATCTACTCCCGCCTGGAACACATCAAGCGCAAGGAGTTTAAGCGCCTGAGTAATAAATTCTTATTTCGCCCCGAACCGCTGCGGCGCATTGGCGACGAGATAGTGGAGATGGCCCAGCGCCGCCAGCAGGAGCTCGACGAGCTTAAGCGCCTACAAGCCCTGCGCCGCGAATTTCTGGCCGATGTTTCGCACGAGCTTAAGACGCCGCTGTTTGCCGCGCAGGGCTTCGTGCATACTATCCTAGATGAGGAGGAAGACAACGAAGAAGGCATGGAGCCGACCATGCGTCGTAAATTCTTGCAGCGGGCCGCCGCCAGCCTTGATGCGCTCGACACGTTGGTGCAGGACTTGGTGACGATTTCGCAGCTCGAAAAAGGCGTCATCCGCATGCGACGACAGCGCTTCGACTTGGTAGACTTAGTGCAGGAGATTTTCGAGCTGCTGGAACAGCAAGCGGAGCGGCGCGGCACCACGCTGGAGCTTTTTCCACCGCACCTGACTGGGCAGGAACTGGAAGTCGTGGCCGACCGCAACCGTATCCGCCAGGTACTTATCAATTTGATTGACAACGCCATAAAGTACGGCCGCGAGTATAAAGGCCACGTTTCAGTCGTCCTTACGCCGGGTCGCCACGGCGTACGCGTGGCCGTGCGCGACAACGGTGCCGGCATTGCCCCCGAGCACCAGGCCCGTATTTTCGAGCGCTTCTACCGCGTCGATAAAAGCCGCTCGCGCTCGGCCGGTGGCACGGGCCTGGGGCTGGCTATCAGCAAGCACATCGTGGAAGCGCACAAGTCAACCATCCACATCAAAAGCGTGCTGGAGGAAGGTACCACTATGGAATTCAAGCTCCCCCGGCCAAAAGAGGTGAAATGAGGTGAAATAGTGAGTGGTGAGATGGTGAGTGGTGAGGTGGCGAAATAGTGAGTGGTAAGACGCCTTACCTACACTATCTCACCATTCACCATTCCACTGCTCACCACTCACCATTTCACCGCTCACCATCTCACCACTCACCACTCGCCATTTCGCCGCTCACCATTTCGCCGCCCGTACCTTTGTGCTTCGCATGAAGCCACCCAAGTTCAAAGATCTCATTCTGTTTGAGAACGACGATTATATCGTCGTCAACAAACCCCCGTTTCTATCCACGCTCGACGAGCGCATTGGCGTAGCGCCTAGCCTACTGCGGCTGGCCCGCGAATACGCCGACGATGCTCAGGTGGGCCACCGCCTCGACCGCGATACCAGCGGCGCACTCGTGCTGGCTAAGCATCCCGAGGCCTACCGGCACATCTCGATGCAATTTGAAAACCGTGAGGTGAGTAAAATCTACCACGCCGTTACCTGGGGGGCACCGCCCCTCGAAAAGTTTGTGGTCGAGCGCAATATCGAAACCACCAAGAGCGGCAAAGCCCGGCTGGCCTTCCGGGGCAAGCCCGCCGAAACGCGCTTTACCACCCTCGACACCTACGCCCGGCACGCCCTCGTGCAGTGCGAGCCCGTGACCGGGCGCATGCACCAGATTCGCCTGCACTTAGCGTACGTGCAGACGCCCATCGTGGGCGACCACCTCTACGGGGGCGATGATTTTTACCTTTCCACGCTCAAGAAGCGCTTCAATTTGAAGGAAGGTGAAACCGAGCAGCCCTTTATCAAGCGCTTTGCGCTGCACGCGAAGGAACTGGGCTTTACGGGCCTCGATGGTACTCCCATTCGCATCGAAGCTCCCTACCCCAAGGATTTTCGGGTGCTAGTCGAAACCCTGGAACAATACCGCTAGGCTCGTCGCGGAGAATAGCACCAAGGCTAACGGACTTTCTCGAAGATCTGTAGCTGGCACATGCCCCGGCTGGCATCGTCGGCTTGGCGCAGGGCGCTGCCCGCCCAACGCTGTCGAAAGCGTGGGTTTTGCGCCAGGCTATCCAGCGGCAACCGGCCTTCGCCGGGGCTAAACCAGTCGTCCCAGAAAACAACCGTGCCGAGGGGCAGCGTGCTCGCCTGCGGCCGCCCGAAGGCCGTCGTCGCGGAGCGTCCTTCGTAGGCAAAAATGTCGATATCGAGCGCTGCCACCACGGCGGGATGATGCATAATCACCAACCGTCGAGCCAGGCTTGGCTGCTGGCGGTACCACGTAGCGCCCTGCTCAACCAGCGCGAGATCACCGGGTTGCCCAAAATCACGCGTCCAGCGCATTTCCATGCGCAGCCCAGTGAACAAGAACGCGATGGCCAGGGCCGCTACCCCACCTGCAATGCGCCGCTGGGCCTGAGCCGTACGTCCCAATTGTAATAGGCAGTTTAGTCCCCGCAGGGCCACTACGGCCAGCAAAGGCGTCAGTACCGTAACTACCCGCGTCATGCCAGCCGAGCCAAACAGACCGAACACCCAGAACAGCGTGTGGGCCGCGACGAAGACGGCTATCACTCCGTAAACAAGCAGCAACTCGGCGGGGAACAACGGTTTGCGCCACGTTGAAGCGTGCGTAAGCCGCCGGACCAGCTGCCCGCCTCCCAGTGCCACCAGCACCGTCATCACCCAGCCCATCAGGTAGAGCAGGGCCATGATAAATGTCTTCCAACTCCCGTGCCCGTAGGGTGAGATGGTAGGGTAAGAATTG
>CAJYVK010000139.1 GCA_913778455.1 uncultured Hymenobacter sp.
ACGTCTTCGGGCACCCGGAAGCCCAGCTTCTTGGCTACCTGCATGCCCCCCACGGCGGCTAAGTCGTTGGAGCTGAACACCCCGTCGGGGCGGCGCGTGGGCGAGAGGCGCAGCAGGCCGCGCATGGCAGCAGCCCCCCCCTGCTGGCTCAGCTCGCAGAAAGCGATGAGGCGCGGGTCGGGCACGAGGCCGTGGGCGGCCAGCGCGTCGAGGTAGCCCTGGTGGCGGTTTTTGTGGATGTTAACGTGCAGCGGGCCAGTGAAGTGGGCAATGCGACGGCAACCCTGGGCCAGCAGGTGCTCCACTACCTGGTAGGCCCCGAGGTAGTCGTTGAGCGTCACCGAGGTTACGTTGGCGCCCTTGAAGCCCTGCACCACGCGATCGAAAAATACGAGCGGCACGCCCTGCTGGCGCACGGCCTCGAAGTGCTCAAAATCGGTAGTCGTATCGGAAAGCGAGAGCAGGATGCCCGCCACCTGCGCCCCCATCAACAGCTCGATAATCTGCTTTTCCTGCTGCGAATCTTCGTTCGACTGGCAGATCATCACGTTGAAGCCCGCCGCGCTGGCCTCGCTGGCGATGCCGTGAATGACCTCGGGAAAGAAGTAGCCCGTGATGTGCGGCACGATCACGCCCAGCGTGTTGCTGCGGCCCCGGCGCAGGCCGGCGGCCAGGGGGTTGGGCTGGTAGTGCAGCTCCTTGGCCAGCTGGCGCACGCGAGCCTTGGTAGCCTCGCTCACGTCGTGGTGGTCGGCCAGCGCGCGGGAGATGGTCGAAGCCGACAGGCCCAGGGCCTTGGCCAGGTCGGTGATGGAAGCACGACGATTCATAGGCAGCAACAGCGAAAGCACGAACAACAACGCCCACAGCCCCGGAGTTGCCCCGGGGCCAGCGATACGGCTGGCAAACTTAGCCCCGCCGCGCCCAAGCCCGGCCCAATGTCGGTCAAAACGGCGCAGCTTGCGTATAGCTCAGGGAACACCCAATTGGTAACACCCGTTGCTAGTTGTATTATTCCGGCCTTCGTAGCTTGCCGTATGAAGTCGTTTCCCCTCTGGCGCGTGCTAGGTGTTGGTTTTTTACTTCTGCTGCTACTAATCGGGCTGGCTGGCTGGCTTGTGGGCAGCCACTACGGCCGCGCCTACGTGAAGCAGCTGGTGCGCGAGCAGCTCACCCGCAACTCGGAGCTGGTACTCGACCCGTTTGACGTAGATTTTTCGGTGTGGCAGGATTTCCCGCACGTTACGGCCTCACTGGGTCACCTGACCCTGCGCGATAGCGCGCACCATCGCACGCTACCCGTGCTGCGCCTGGGCCGCGCCGACCTGCGCCTCAACCTGCGCGAGCTGCTGCACCGCCGCGTGCAGGTGACGCGCCTCACCCTGCGCGACGTGGCCATCGGCCAGCGCGTCGATTCGCTGGGACGTATCTGGGGCCTGCGTGGCAAGAAACGCGCCGCTACCGGCGAGGCACCCAAAATCGATTTGGCGCTGGATTCGATTATCATTTACAACTTCGGCATCTTTACCCGCAACGATTACATCGGCAGCGCCCTGCGCGGGCGGGTATACCAGGCCCGGATAGCCGCCAGCCTGCGCCAGGGCATTCTGGCCGTGCGAGGCCGCTTCGACGGCCGCCTCGACCAGCTACGCAACCGCAGCGGCGACCTGCTCACCAATGAGCCGGTGCAGGCCTGGCTGCACTACCGCTACGATTTCCGGCGGCGGCAGGGCACCTTTTACGACAGCCGCGCCACGCTCAACAGCGATACCGTGGACATCAGCGGCACGCACACCGCCGATAAGGCCCCCGGTAACGGCCCACCCCGGGGCACCGTGCTCGATTTGCGCTTTGCGGGCAGCCAGCCGCTGCTGGCGGTGCTGCACGCTACGCTCCCACCTACCCTGCGGCCCATGCTCCACGGGGCCAGCAGCCCCAGCAAGGCCCACATCGAGTACCGGATGTCGGGGCTGAGCGGGCCGCTGGTGCGCCCGCACATCGTGCTGAATTTCGGCCTGCGCGGGGCCAGCATCCGCTGGCCCGACTCCACGCGGCGCATCGACCGCTGGGACTTGCAGGGCACCTACGACAACGGCCCCGCCCACCTGCCCCAGACCATGTCGCTCAATCTCAAGCAGTGCCGCATCTACTCCCCGGCCGGGCTGCTGGACATGGCGTTTGTGTTGCGCGATTTCCGCCGGCCCTACATCGCGGGGCACCTGCATGGCCGCACCGCCCTACCTGCCCTCACGGCCATGCTCTCGCCGGCGCACTGGCACGCCAGCCGGGGCACCGCCGATCTCGACGTGCGCCTGCACGGCCTGCTACCCGCCGTGACGCAGCAGCAGCGGCAACGCGGGGACATCCGCAAAAACCTGTCGCTCCACGGTACCGCCACCCTGCACGACGCCACTTTTGCGCTGGCGGGCCGCCAGCACGACTTGCACGGCCTCAACGTGCGCATTGGCTTGAACGACAGCCTGTGGCAGCTCTCCAACGCCTCGGGCGTGCTGGCGGGCATGAGCTTCAAGGCTTCGGCTACCACTACCTACCTACTTGATTTTTTTACCGACCAGCATCCCACTACCACTATCAAGGGGCGCTTCGAGGTTGATACCCTTGACATTAGCCGACTGCGCCAGTTGCTGCGCCCGGTGCCGGGCCACTCGCTGGCTAATCGACCCAACCGCCGCCAGCCGCGTAGCCTGGCCGAGCGCCGCCGCCTCGCCACTACCCTGGGCAGCCGCATCATCCCGGCCGGGATGATGCTCGACGTGGACCTGCGCTGCGGCCACCTGGCCCTGGCTACCGACACGCTGCGCGACATGGCCGTGCACATTCGCCACGACAACCGCAAGGTGCAGCTCACCGGCATTCGGGCCGGGCTGTGGGACGGGGAGGTACGTGGCGAAGCCCAGTGGCCCACCGACTCGACCAACCGGGTGGCCCCGGTAGTGTACAATGTTGAGTTTAAATTTGATACTCTTAACTACCGCTCGTTACTAGAGCGGCTGTCGCGCCCGCCCAAGCGCTCGCAGAAGTCGCCGGGTAGCCCAGCCATCCGCGAGCTGCTACTGGCCGCCAACGGCAAGCTGAACTACGAAATCAAGTCCTTGGTACTGCCCGACGGCCAGCGCCTGCGCGACCTGCGCCTGCGCTTCGACAAGCAAGGCTCCACCCTACAGTTGCCCTACGTGTACTTCGTAGCCCCGCAGGGCGGGGTGGGCAGCGGCTCGGCCACCGCCCAGCTCGACGGCATTCACATTGACCGCGCCGATGCCAGCCTCTACCTTCGCTACCCCACCCTCGACGTGCCCATGCTGCTGCGCATGCTAGCCAGCGTGGCCCCGCCGCGCACCGATTCGGCCGCCGTGGCGGCCCGGCGCAATCTGCGCACGGCGCGCCGCACGGCACGCCGACGCGCTGGCAAAGAAAACGCCAGCTCGCTCCTGAATGCGGGTCGCTTCACGGCGCTGCTGCGCGTGGAGGCCGACCACGTGCGCTACGCGGCCGTACGGGGCTCGCAGTTTCAGCTCGTGACGCACTTGCAGGCCGGTGAGGCCATTCTCGACGACTGTACGATGAACGCGCTCGGCGGCCGCCTTACGCTCCGGGGCCGCCTCATCACCAACGCGGGGCGGCTGCACCACCCCTTGCAAGTGCAGGCACTGCTGGAAGATATTCAGCTACCGCAGCTGTTCGGAACGGCGACGGCCATGCGGCTCAACGTGTTGCAGAGCGACAACATCCGGGGTGAGCTGCGTTGCGCGGCGGCCCTGCGCACCGACCTCGACGAGAAGTTTATTCCCAACTTCGACCATACCAACGCCTACCTCAAAGCTGATATTCATAACTTGGAGCTACTCGACGTGGAAGCGCTGCAAGAAGCGCTGCGCTTTTTCAAAAAACGCACCGAACACTTGTATTTCGAACCGGTCAGCACCGAGTTTATCCTGAGTCGGGGCGAATTGCTTATTCCGAATCTCAACCTCAACAGCAACCTCACCGAGCTGCAAATTCACGGCCGCTACGACCTCGACGGCCGCGCCGACCTCTACGTGGGCATGAACCCGCTGCACGCCCTCTTCGGCAACAACGAGAAGCGCGTTGCCCGCATTCAGGCCGGCGAGGCCACTACCCGCCACGACCCCAAGCTCACCTACGTGAACCTGACCCGTGACCTGCCGCACACCAAGTACCGCGTCAAGCTCTTTCAGAAAAAAGAGCAGCGCCAGGCCCAGGCCAAGCTCCGCCAACAGGTGCGCCAACTCGTAATTACCCAGCGACTCGACACGACCATGCGCCTGCTGCCGCGCTCCCCGGCCATCGTGCCCACAGGCAAGCTGGCTACGTCGCCGTAGGTGAGCTGGCAACGGTGCTTATGTAACACCAAGCTCCAGCTTGGGGCTGCGTCTGGTGAGCGTACCTAGACGCAGCCCCAAGCTGGGGCTCGGTGTTACTAGCCGCCCACGATAGCGTCTATCTGGGCCAGCTCCTCGGCACTGAGCTGGCTATTGTGCAGGCTGCCGACGGCGTCGGTCACTTGTTGCGGGCGGCTGGCCCCGATGATAACGGAAGTCAGCCGCGGATCGCGCAGCACCCAGGTCAGGGCCAGTTGGGCCAGGGTTTGGCCTCGGCGCTGGGCCAGGACGTTAAGCTGGCGGGCTTTTTCGATGTTCTCGGGCGAAAGCTGACTTTCCTCAATGGCCCCGTTGCCGAGCTTACGGGCGGCGCGTGAGTCGGGCGGTACGCCCTGCAAGTATTTATCAGTCAGCACCCCCTGGGCCAGCGAGGAAAAGGCGATGCAGCCCACGCCCTCCTCGGCCAGCACGTCGAGCAGGCCCTCTTCGGGCGTGCGCACCAGCAGCGAATACTTGGGCTGATGAATGAGGCAGGGCGTACCCAGCTCGCGCAGAATGGCGCAGGCTTGGCGGGCTTCGGTGGGGCCGTAGTTCGACAGCCCTACGTACAGCGCCTTACCCTGGCGCACCAGCGCGTCGAGCGCCCCCATGCTTTCTTCGAGCGGGGTGTCGGCGTCGGGGCGGTGGTGGTAGAAAATATCGACGTAGTCGAGGCCCATCCGGCGCAGGCTTTGGTCGAGACTGGCGATGAGATACTTGCGCGAGCCGCCGTCGCCGTAGGGGCCGGGCCACATGCCGTAGCCGGCTTTGGTGGAAATGATCAGCTCGTCGCGGTAGGGCCGGAAATCTTGCCGGTAGAGGCGGCCGAAGGTTTCTTCGGCCCCACCGGCGGGCGGGCCGTAATTATTGGCGAGGTCGAAATGGGTGATGCCCGCGTCGAAGGCCGTGCGCAGAATGTCGCGGCAGCCAGCCAGGGCATTTACCTCGCCGAAATTTTGCCACAGCCCCACCGAGATGGCGGGTAGCCGCAGGCCGCTACGCCCGCAGCGGCGGTAGCTCATGGTTTCGTAACGGGTGGGATTGGGTTGGTAAGACATGAGAAGCGGAAGTGGAAGTGGAAAGGAAGAGAGGGAATTTTTTAGTCTTTTGCAAATCAGCGCAGCACTAGCAAAAACATCAGCTGTCACGCTTCGCAGGCTCAACATGACAGCTGATATTCAAGTTACAACTACTATCCCGCGCCTAGCTGGCCTGCTTCTGGGCGTGCCAGAGCACGAGCTGCCAGCCCTTGGCGGCGTCTTTGATGTACACGACCGCGTACTTGATGCGGGTGAAGCTGGGCTGACCATCGGCCCCGGGGCCCAGGTCAATCTGAATGAGCGCGTTGACGATGGCCGTGTGCTCGTCGTTGTAAGGGCGCACCACTAGCTGCTCAATAGCAACCTGATCGTATCGGCTCTGACCGCTGGCGATGGAGGCAAGGTAGCTGACCTTGTTGTCCTGGTGGCCGTTGGAATGGGTGTAGATGAGGTCGTCGGCAAAGATGGTTTCCAGGGTGGGCAGGTCTTTGGCGATTTGGGCGTCGAAGCGGCGGCGCTCCAACTGTTCGATTTCCTGAATGGCGGACATGGTGGTGAAATGGTGAGCTAGTGAGGTGGTGAGTTTTGCAAAAGAACGGCTGACTGCGGTAGTCGGCCGTCAGCAATTTCTCAGGCCATCGTGCAGGCAGCTCGTTTTCATGCCTTTTGCTCGACCAGCCCCGGCCAGCCTACTTATACCAAAAACTCCCAATTGCCTGAATCTGCAATTGGGAGTTTTGGTCGGGGGCGGCCGCACTACCCTAGGCCAGCCAGGCGAAGGGAGCGGCTTCCGCGGCAAGCGCGGACTGGGGCCAGCTAGCTTATTGCCAGCTAGCCGTTGAGCCGTCGTAGGGACTCACGTTGAAGCCGACTTTGTAGCGAATTTCATTCGGGCCGCTGGGGGCGTCGAGCGACATCAGGATGACGTCTTTGGCGGGGTTGCCGTCCAGGCTGCCGAAGGCAATGCCCGACCCGTCGCTGAACCAGCCGCAGGCCCGCTTGGCCACTACGCCGCCCCAACGATTTACCAAGCCCGAGGAGTTGATGTCGAAGCCCACTTTGTAGCGGTATTGGTTATCCCCGTCCGGGTTGTCTTCCACGGCCACTACCAGGTCGAGAATACCGTTGTTGTTGATGTCGGTAAGCGTCACGGAAGCCCCGTTGATGGCGTCGGCCATCCCGTTGGTGTACTTGGTGGAAGTCCAGCCACGCGTTACGTTGCCCTGGGTGTTTACGTCGTACCCTACTTTGTAGCGAATCTGGTTAGCTCCCGACGGTATGTCGTAGGCCATCAGCACGATATCCAGCTCCCCATTGCCGTTGATATCCCCAAACGTGATACCGGCGCTCCGGGAGGCGTCGGCGATGCCGGAAATGTATTTCACGTCCGACCAGCTAGTTGCGTCGCCACTGGCATTCAGGTTATAGCCTACCTTGTAACGGAACTGATTGGGTCCCGACGGCGCGTCGTATGCCATGAGAATGATGTCGTCAATCCCGTTGCGGTCGATATCGGCCACAGCCACGCCCGAGCCCTCGGATATGTCGCCCAGGCCGCTCACGTATTTCACCCCCGACAGCGAGCCGGGTCGGCCGTAGCTCATGTCGTAGGCTACCTGATAGCGAAATTGGTTCGGACCGCTCGGCGCATCGTACGCCATGAATACGGCGTCGGGAATAGAGTTACCATCGAGGTTACCCAGGGCCACGCCGCCACCTTCCGAGTAGTCGCCCATGCCATCCAGCGTGGAGTAGAAATTCACGTTCGGGTCGCTGTCGTACGACAGTCGGATGGTGTTATCCCGCATGTACTGCTCAATATACTGCTTAAGCGCGGCCCGCTTCGTGGGATCGGCGATGAATGCGTAGAGCGGAATGGCCCCGTTCTCGTTGATTTTGATCAGCTCAGCATTGGCGTCGGTAATGCCGGCGCTCCAGCCCGACACATCAAACGTGCGGTTGGGGGTACCGTCGGCCGTGAAACCCACGGTCGTGGGCGCAATTGCCTTCGATGCGTCGCCACCTACCGTGCGCACCCGCACCTCTTCTTTGCTATTGGTTTGCTTATCCTGCTGAGAATAAGCCACACTTATTCCTAGAACGGCCCCGTAGGCCGCCTTTACCCCCGCCCCCGCGGCGGTGGTTCGGTCCGACGACCTGGTTTCCGCCTGGTAGGTTACCATCACTTCGCCCCCGAGCTTGATGTTGGTCAAGACGTGCGTACCAAAATCCCGCACCAAATCGGCCAGCGACGAGCTTTGCAGACGCGCCGTAAAAGTGGGCGTCAGGTACTGCTGAAGCAGGTTGATATCAGGCAGCACTTTCAGCCCTTTCTTCACCGCAACCCGGCTGTAGCTGGCGTAGATGTACTGGGAGGAAAATTTGTTTGTGTTGGAGAAGTTGGCGTCGATGCTGCCTTTGTAGGCCGTCGTGGCGTCTTTCCCCGTTCCGGAGGACGGGTCAAACGACGCATTGGCCTTGATAGTCAGCTGCTGCGTGTAATCCTCCGCGTTCTTACCTGCTACAAAAAACTCCGTGGTGGCTTCGGCCCCCGAGATGTCGATGTAGCCCGGCTTTTCAACTTGCAGCCGGTTTACATCGAGTACTTGAAATCTGGACCAATCGGAATTGGCAAACTCCCCGGTCAAATCATACCCAAACCCCAGCAGGTCCAGCTTACCATCGCCGGCTGAATCAGCCGTTTGCTGCGGGTTGGGCAGTGCCCCCTGGTATAAATTATCCTTCTTGGTACACGACCACAGCAGGGCCGTAGCCGCCGCGGTAAATAACAATTTCTTCACAACAAAAGCTTGGTTAAAAGATGGAAAAGGAAAAGGACTGTTGAAAAAAATGGGTAAGGACAGTAGTTGGCAAAGTCAGTTTATTTTTATATTATTTCAAGAAACACCCTAGTTTCCTACTACAAATAGACCTCACAAACCCTTCATGTTTCAAGGACATTGTGTGGTGTTTTATAGCCACAACGAGCCCGTGGCCGAGTGGCAAACTTCACTACCAATCTTGCAAAAATTATATTTATACAATTCTCATTTCTACACAAAAATCTGAATTACAATGCTTTTTTAAGTAGCATTTAATTTTCTAAAACTATTAGCGTTCGTGACACCGAAGTCCGCTAACTTAACCGGCCGGGCTATGCAATCACCGGTTTTGAGTAGTGCTCTTGCTAGCAACGCAAATCTGGAGCCCTCCGGAACGCTCGTCCTGCCATGCCTGGGCAGTATTCAGACTGGTGAGCGACCAAACCCGGTACGCTGCCTAAAAAAGCGCGAGCTGCCCGCCGGGGCTGGGCGGCGGGGTTTCCCCGTCGAGGTTCGACAACGACAAGCCCAGCAGCCGCACGCCTTTGGGCAGCGGCCCGAGCGCCGTGAGGATTTCCTGGCCGGTCCGCAGCAGCGCGGCCTCGTCGGGCACCGAGGCCAGCAGGGTGCGACTACGGGTTATTTGCTGAAAATCAGCGAATTTTACTTTTAGCGTGAGCGTGCGACCCGACTGCCCGGTGCGCTGGCAGTAGCTCCAGACCTTGGCGGCCACGGGCACTAGAGCGGCCAGCAGCGCGGGAAGCTCGTGCAGATCGTGGGCGAAGGTGGTCTCGGCCCCCACCGACTTGCGCAGGCGGTCGGGCTGCACGGGGCGGTGGTCCTGGGCGTGGGCGATGGCGTGGTAAAAGCCCCCGGCCTTCCCAAAGTGCTGCCGCAAAAAAGCCTCGGGCTGCGCGCGGAGGTCGGCTCCCGTGAAGATGCCCAGCGCGTGCAGGCGCGCCGCCGTGGCCGGCCCAATGCCGTGAAACTGCCCCACCGCCAGCTTCTCCACGAAGGCCAGCCCCCGGGCGGGCGGAATCACGTACTGGCCGTTGGGCTTGCGATAGTCGGAAGCCAGCTTGGCCAGAAACTTATTGTAGGAAATACCGGCCGAGGCCGTGAGCCCGGTGCGGGCGAGGATGTCGGCCCGCAGGTCGCGGGCTACCTGGCTGGCCAGCGGCTCGTGGCGGAGATTGTGGGTTACGTCGAGGTAGGCTTCGTCCAGCGCCACCGGCTCGATGAGCGGCGTGTACTGGGCCATAATGGCCCGCACCTGGCCCGACACCTCCTTGTAGACCTCGAAGCGCGGGGGTACGAACAGCAGCTCGGGACAGAGCCGCCGGGCGGTGCTGGCGGGCATGGCCGAGCGCACGCCGTACTGCCGGGCTTCGTAGCTGGCGGCCATCACCACGCCGCGCTCGCGGGTGCCACCAACGGCTAGCGGCCGGCCCCGCAGGGCGGGGTCGTCGCGCTGCTCCACGGAGGCGTAAAACGCGTCCATGTCAAGGTGAATAATTTTGCGCGGCTCGGCGGGCGGCAGCGGCGGAGTAGGCGTCACTCCTACAAATTTAACCCAGACGCGGCGGCGGGCTGGTCGTAAAAAAGCCCGTTGCGGACGCAACGGGCTTTTTTATGGCTAAGGCTGTTTTACCAAGTGGGCAGTGCCTACTTCCCCGCCGGCCGGGCCTTCCACTCGGCCTGCATGCGAGCTTTGAATTTCAGGAAGTCCATGTCCGAATCGGGCTCGAACTGGTGCAGGCCGCCGTCGATCTTATCGTAGTCGAAGAAGGGGTAGTGCCCGGTATCGTCGGGGTCGTACTGGTAGCACTGAATGGTGATGCAGGGCTGGCCCCCCAGCGGCTCTAGGTTGCGCAGGCGGTGAATCTGGTTCAGCACCGGGCTGATCCAAGTAATCGCCCCTTGCTCAAACAGATGCTTGCCGAATACCTGCGCGTCGTCGGGCTCGGGATCGCCCGGCGCGGTGGGGCGCAGGTACGGAAACAGCGACACCTGCACGCTGCCGTGCAGCACCCGAATCACGGCGTTGGCCCCCGCGTGCTGGTGCACCGCCGAGTAGCACTGCGGCGGCCAGATTTCCATCACGAACGGGATGCCCGGCGACTCGCCCCCGTTCTGCCCCAGTGTGATGCGCAGGTACACCCGGTTTTTCTGATCGTCCGGATTCTTATCGCTCTTGCTTTTCAGTAGTTGGTGACACCAGCCCGTCTCGTTTTCGATGCTGTACTTGATAGCCTGGGCAAACTCCGGGAAGTCGGCCGTATTCAGCTCGAAGCGCGGCCCGGCGATGGTACCGTAGAGCTGGCGGGCGGCCTCGGGCAGGGCAGCGGCGGGCAGGTAGCGGTTGTGGGCTACGTCGTCCATGGTCAGCAGCTCGGTGCCGCGTACCTCCAGGGGCACGGTTGTTACGACGGGGTCGCGCAGCAGGCGCATGAGTTCCGCGCCGGGACCGGGGTATACGGTACTAATAGCCTGGCACGCCGTGCGCTCCTCGGCGGTGAGGCCGTAGGAGTACGCCACGGTTTCGATGCGGGCCTCCCCCACCCCAAAGCGCAGCTGGCTGCGCTCCTTCTCACTCGTATCGAGGCTCAGCCAGTAGTAGATGTATTCGTTGGGCGGGGTGGGCAATACGTAGTCGCCACCCCGGGGCCCTTGCCCGTTTACCACCAGGCGCAGGCGCTCGTTGTTGAGCTCGACTTGCACCAGGCGGGGGTTTTGGGGCGTACCGAGCGAAAAGCGCAGCGGGATGGCCGGCGCCCCCAGCGGCTGCCGGGCGTGCTTGAATACCACCGTGCCCTGCCCCACCACCAGCAGGCGGGCGGAAGTATCGGGAAAGCTTTCCTTGACGGGCCGGGCGGCCAGCAGCGGCTGCGGGCTGCTCGGCTTCACCGGTGCGGCGTCGGTCGCCTGGGGAGAGAATATCAGTTGGCGGTTGACTTTGTGCAGTTTGCTAAAGGAGGTCATGCGGGTGAGCGATGAGAATGAGGGGTAGTACGGGCGCACGAAATGCGCCCGCAATAACCGAATCGGCCCTCAAATGAGCGCTACTTTCAGGCATTGTTACGCTGAATTATTTCCAGGCACAACGGTACGGGATTGGCCGTCTCTACATAGTCGAGGTTGATAATATTGACCTGGTAGCCCTGCTGCCGGCCGAAGAGCCCGCTGCTGCTCTGGTACACCGCCGGGGCCAGGCGCGGGTTGACCTGGGCGGCGTACTCCTCCACGCTGGGGCCGGTGATGGCCTTGGTGTCGTCGTTATCCACGGGCGTCAGCGTCCAGTTCAGTAGAAACAGCTTGGACTCGGCGGGCACCTGGGCGGCCCGCTGCGGGGCACCCTGCCCGAACTTCCGCAATTTATCGGCCTGGTCCTGACGCATCTTGTCGTAATCCTGCGCGTTGGCGTATTCGTCGAATATCGGCAGGTTGGCGTGCAGGCGGTACAGCCCAGGCAGGCTGGTTCCTTGCAATTGCTGGGTGAAGCGGTTGTCGTCGTCGAGCACTAGCACCACCTTGCCCCGCAGCTCGCGCAACGGCACGCGGGCCAGCGCCGTGGGGTGGGCCGGCACCGTGGCAGTAGCCGCCGTGGTGCGTGGCAGCGCGAGGCGTAACTCGGCCGGTACGTGCTTGGTCAGCAACTCCAGAAATTCCTGCTCTTGTGCCTTCTCCAGGCCGAAGTGACTGAATTCCAGCACGGCCGTTTCGCTTTTATGCTCCCGGATAAAGCGCACTACGTCGTCGAGCACCGCGTGCAGCCGGGGTCCGACGGCCTTGCCGTGCTGCACGTGAAAGGCGCGGGTATCGGCGCGGTAAGTGGGGCGCAGGTCGAAGAAGCGGCTCCCGGCCCTGAGCTGATCGTACGCGCTGAGCGACTGCGTGAGGCCCAGCCGCTTGGCGATCATGGCCACGGCCCCGGTCAGCTCGGCTTTTTTTCCCGTAATCAGATTCCAAAGGTTGGTAAACACGTTGAGCTTGGTGGCCAGCTCGGCCATTCGCAGGTACCACGCCTGGTCGCCCAGCGTCAGGCCCTGGTCCAGCTCGTACATACCGGCATCGTGCGAGCCGGGCACGCACAGCTGCGCCAGCGTCAGGTCATCGCGGAGGCCGCTCATCCAAGTGGCCCGGGCTACCTGCTGCTCCCAGCGCTGAAAGCTCCCACCGTTGGCCGAATGCATGTACACATCTTTGCCATTCGAGTCGAGGGCCTGCCCGCTGGCCTTGTTGCGCAGTCCCAGTGCCCGGCCCTGGTCGAGCGACTCCGGCAGCCACAGCTGCGCATCTTGCGCTTGCTCGGCTTCGAAGCTCAGTCCCTTGGCCGTATGGGCCAGCATTTTACCGCTTTTCAGGTGCCGTAAGCGCACAAACTGCCCCCCGGCGGGCACAAACTGCCAGCGCTGGTAGTCGCCCTCGTTGGGAGAGCCCATGTAGAGAGTAGCCCCGTTGCCATCCAGCGCTTTGCCAGAGTGGGGGTGGCGCAGGGTAAATACGGTGTTGCTGGTGGCGGCGCTGGTGCCGAGCACGGAGAAGTCAGACATAAGGGTACGGGTGAAAAGTGGGCCAGCCACCCTGGCGAGTCGGGTAGCCGATGAGGTCGCAAAGCTGGTCAGTTGCCCAGCCGCTGTCAAGGCAATTGAGCACGAAGCGCCGCTTTTTGAGGTCGGGGCGGCGGCGGGGCGTACGCGCCACTCAATGCCCCCAGCCGCTTCACCAAGCTGGAGCTTGGGGCTACGTTCCGAGTAGTAGCACACCTTGACCATCACCCACCTACTTTGAGCACGAGCGACAGCTTTTTGAGGCTGGCTCCCACCAGTACGGCCGAAGCTGAAACCTACCTTTGGCTAGTGTTTCCCGCCCTGATTTTACATTTATTTTGGCAGCACCGCCCCCGCAGGGCCGCTGCATCAGCGGGCCTGCTAGCCCTGCTCGCGGCCTGCCCGGCACCGGCGCAAGCAGCCCCGCCCAGCCTGCACGCCCGTTTTTTTGCGCTGCTGGCAGCCGGCGACTCGGTGTACGCCGAGAAGAAGGGCTACAGCAGCTTTGCCCACGCCCAGCAGTACTACGACCGCGCTCAGGTACTGGCCGAGCGCAGCCAGGATACGCTGCTGCTGGCCGAGGCCGTATTTGCCCGGGGCCGGGTGTACGACGCCTGGAACAAGGAGCCGTACAAGACCGTGCGCTACTTTCAGCAGGCGGCCAACCTCTTCGCCCGCCTGCCGGCCCAGCGGCGGCGCTACTTCTACGCCACTTACCTCGTGGCTCACGCCTACGACAAGGTGCCCGATAGCCTGCGCACCGTACGGGTGCTGCGCCGCCTGCGTCGCGAGCTGCAAGGCCAGCCCGAGACCCTGCTGCGCCAGGTGCCCAGTACCGTCGAGATGGCCCTCACGGCTACAGAGGTACACAATTACGCCTTAGCCGATAGCCTGTTGCGCCAGCTGGTGCACCGCCCCTGGGTGCGCAACGACCCCGAGACGTACGACTACCTTACCCACTACTACCTGGCGCAGGCCCGCCTCGACGTGCACTACCGCCACCGCCGGGCGCCCTACCTCGACTCGCTGGCCCGGATGCCCGCCACCAACGCCCTCGACCGCGTATACTACGGCCACAACCTGGCCGACCTGTACGCCGCCGCCGGGCGCTACGCCGCGGCCTACGCCGCCTTGCGCCGGGCTACTCACTTGGCCGACAGCCTCGACCACGGCGGCGACCTCGACCGGGTACGCCTGAGTCTGCTGCGCAGCGAGGAGCAGGCCGCCCAGCGCCAGCAGCAAGTGGAGGCCGTGCGCCAGCGGGCCCGCACCTGGGGGCTGTGGGGCCTGGGCGGCGGGCTGACCATTATTTCGCTATTGAGCTTTTATCTGTTTCGGCAGCAACAGCTGTCGCGGCGGCGGGCCCAGGCGTTGGCGCGGGCCAATGCGGCGCTGGCCGAATCCAACGCCCAGCTCGACCAGCAGGTGGCGCAGGTGGAGCTGCTCAATAAGGAGATTCAGCACCGCGTCAAAAACAACCTGCACATGGTGTACAGCCTGTTGCAGATGCAGGAGCGCCGCACCGACAACGAGGAAGTGATCGAACACCTGCAAGCGGCCCGGCTGCGGGTAGAAAGCATTGCGGCGCTGCACAATCAACTGCTGCTCAGCCCCGCCGAAGGCCCCGACCTGGCCGTGTACCTCAAGGGCCTTATTTCATCGGTGGTGAGCTGCCTAGCC
>CAJYVK010000140.1 GCA_913778455.1 uncultured Hymenobacter sp.
TGCGGCAGTGGAGGCGCAGCCTCCACGTCATTATAAGGCACGAGTTACGCTGCGCTAAACTCGCGCCAGTACCGCCCCAGTACCGGGCTAGACCGGGCCAATACTGGTTCAGTCCAGCCTTTTAAAATCGGGGCCGGCTAGCTCTTACCGGCTGGGCCAGCCAGTAGGCGACGCAGGGCCGCCAGGCAGCGCGGGGTAGTTTCTTCTTCTACAAACGCGCCCATCGACTGCGGATGGTCACCGGGTATGGGCAGCACCTCGCGCCGCTGCCGAGGGCTGGCGGCTTTGGCCACGGCCAGCGTGTCGGCCAGAGTCGTGGCTTGGTCTTCGGTGCCGGTGATGAACAGCCAGGGGCAATTCACCTTGGGAGCCACGCGGCTGTAGGTAGCGGCCTCGGCCGGCAAAATAACGGGCCGCTCGGGGCGAATACGCTGGTAATGGGCTACTACGTGTTGAGGATTAGCCACGTAAGCCACCGTCACCAAGAAGTCGCACCGCGTGGTAGCCGCTGCCTCCGAACCCACGAGCGAACCCATCGAAAAGCCCATGAGCCCTACGCGCTGGCCAGGGCTGCGCCGCCGGGCCTCGGCCAGGGCCGCACGGGTATCGGTCGCAAACTCAGGGTAGTAAAGGTAGTTCTGGTCGATGGCAAAGGCATCGCTGCGCCCGAAACCCCGGTAGTCGAACAGTAGCACCCGGTAGCCTGCCTCTGCCAGCGTGGCCGCCGTGAAGAGATTGGAAGCCATGTTGCCCGAGTCGCCGCCGGCCACTACTACCGTGGTATGCTGGCTGGGGGTGCCAGCCGTGGGCTCAATCAGCCAAGCGGCCAGGTGAGCGTGGTCGGACGTAGTGAGGGTGAGGTTCTGGTATTTCAAACCCAACGTATCGGGCCGGGCCCAGTACTTGGCCACCGGCTTGATGGCCCAGGCCGAGGCCGCTTGCAGCAACAGGAAAGTGAGGAAAAGTAAGCGCGCCATTATGGTAGAATAAAAAGTAAAAAGCCAGCGCCTTAGGCCCTGGCTTTTTATAGACTGCACCCGCTGACTGGCGTTGCACTCAGAACCGATTACTTACTCATTTATTTTCCGAAGCGCACCCCGAAAAAATCGCCTTTGTTCCAGGTCGGCCGGGCCGGGCTTTGCGCTACCTGATAGCCGATGAGGAAATTGAGGCGGGCGTACTGCGCCCCGGCTGCCCAGTCGAACGTGCCGCCCTCAAAATTATCCTGCTGCTTGTGGTAGGTGGCGGCCCGCCACTTTTGCACGGCTTCGCTGAGGTTATTCTTACCGTCGGCCGTGCGGTTGCCATACTTGATGTGCAGCGCCGGTACCCCCTGCACCACGAAGCTGTACTGGTCGCTACGAATAAAGCGATTTTGGGCCGGCTCGGGGTCGGGCTCGATGCTTAGCTTCAGGTAATCGGCGGCCGCCTTCACCGGCTGCATCAGCGAGGAGTGGTCGGCCCCGAGCGGCACCACGGCTAGCAGCGGCGCAATGAGGGTGGGCATGTCGGTATTGATATCGGCCACCAGCGCCGCCTTAGGCACGGTCGGAAATTTGGCGAAATACGCCGAGCCAATCAGGCCCATCTCCTCCCCCGTCATCAGCACAAACAGCACCGAGCGGCGGGGCTTGGCTTTTAGGCCCGCGTACAGCTTACTGATTTCGAGCACGCTGGCCACGCCCGTGGCGTTGTCGTGCGCCCCGTTGAAGATGGAGTCGCCGTTGATGGCCGGCCCCACGCCCAGGTGGTCGAGGTGGGCGCTGTGCACCACGTATTCCTCTTTCAGCTTGGTGTCGGAGCCGGTAATTTTGCCCACCACGTTGTAGCTGTCCACGTCCTGGTAGCGGCTGCGGTAGCGGGCGCTGAGTTTACCCGGCAGGGCCAGCGAGGCCGCTTTACCCCGGCGCAGAGCGCTCAGCACCTGCCCCGTATCGCGACTGGCCCCGGCAAAGAGCTGCTGCAAGACGGTCGGGCTGATGCTGCCCACCAGCTGCGCAGAGCCGGGCGCGTAGCTGCGCGACACGGCCACCTGCCCATCCGGCCCCAGCGCACTCACCAGGCCCTTCGGAAACTCGGGCAGCTTGGTATCAGCGTGGGCGACGGCCAGCAGCACGCCCACCGCGCCGTGGCGGGCGGCCGTTTCGAGCACCGTGCGCAGATCGGCAAAGTACTGCCGCTCGTTGTCGCCAAACTGCCGGGCTGGCTGCCGCGTCACTACTACCACCTTGCCCTTGGCATCGAGACCGGCGTAATCGTCGTATTTCAGCTCGGGCGCCGAGATGCCGTAGCCGACGAATACGAGCGGCGCATTGCTCACCCCCACCTCGGCCTGCCCGGGATTGGGGTACACCGTGGCGGCCGGGCCAAAGGCCAGGGGCTGCGCCGCCCCACTGGCCGGCTGGTAGCTCAACGTCGCGCCCGGCTCTACGAAGGCCCGACGCAGGCGCACGGCCTGGGTGTAGGTGCCTTTTTCGCCGGCCGGCTGCACGCCGTTTTGCTTGAGCTGGCTGATGACGTAGTCTACGGCCAGCTGGTAACCGGGCGTGCCGGGCAGCCGGCCGCGCAGGCGGTCGTCGGCCAGGTAGCGCACGTGGGCTTCCAGGGCGGCGGGCTGCACGGTGGGCAGCACGGCGATGGCCGCCGGGTCGATACCCTGGGCGAGGCTGGCCTGGGCCAAGAGGCAGCCGGCCGCCCACCCTAATTTATATAGCATTTTCATTTACAAATCTTTAACAAATCAAAAAAGTATTACCCTATCGCTGTCATGCTGACGAAGGAAGCACCTTATCACCAGCCAGCAAGCCAAGCGGATGTGATAAGATGCTTCCTTCGTCAGCATGACAGCGTGTGGAGAATGCGCTCGCCACCGCGCTCCTAATACTAGCGCGGGGCTATCGGTGCTAACTCAAATCACCCATTCCTTACGGCGTAGCACTACAAAAGCCACGCTACGGCTAGCTTTCGGTCAGCTCGGTTTTGAAGCCAGCCAGACGGCCGGCCACGTCGCGGCCCAGCGCGTAGGCGTGCACCTTGGGGCCGCTGCCGATGCGATATACCTGGACCCCGTCGATCTCCTGCTTCAGGTACATCTGCAAGGCTTTGTAGCGGTTGGCTAGGGCGGCATTTTCCAGCACGCCGTCGTCGTTGGTATGGTTGCGGAGGAAGGGAATTAGTTCGACCTTCTCCACCTTCGCATCGGCGGGCTCGCCCAGTACCTGCCGCAGCTGCTGGTCGCTGAGCCCCCCGGCCGGGGCAGCGTAGCTCACGGCTTCGAGCGGGGCCTCGCTCTCGCTGATGAACTGAAGGCCCTGCGTCAGCTTTTGCAGCTGGGCCAGGGTGGCATCGTTGGGGTCGGCGGCAGGCGCGGGGCCAGCGGCGGCCGTCGGCGCGGCGGGCAGGCCGCTACCGCCGGGCACCTGGGCCGCGATGGCGGTAGCCAGCTCCTGCATCCGCGTCTCGGGCACCTTAATCTTAGGGTTGGCAAAATTCATATCCGCCACCTTGTTCATCGGGATGAGGTGGATGTGGGCGTGGGGCACTTCCAGCCCGATCACGGCCACGCCGATGCGCTTGCAAGGCACGGCCGCCTGCACGCCCTTGGCCACGCGCTGGGCAAATACGTGCAGCGCCGCCAGCGCCTGGGGCGAGAGGTCGAAAATGTAGTCGACCTCTTTCTTGGGGATAACCAGCGTGTGGCCCTCCACCAGCGGAGTAATGTCGAGAAAAGCCAGGTGGTCGGCATCTTCGGCGACCTTGTAGGCGGGCAGCTCGCCCGCCACAATACGCGAGAAAATCGAAGGCATAAAAATGTAGGGTAAGCTTTAGCTTGCCGGACGACTGGCCGGCTGCGCAAAGAACGCAAAAAGAAAGGCAGCCCTGTGCGGGGCTGCCTTCTATCGCTGGCAAGCTAACGTTCACGCCGCACGCTGGGCAAGCTAAAGCTTACCCTACAGATACCTGCCTAGCGGCCTACTTCCAGAATTTCAAACTGGAGCTTGCCGGCGGGCACCGTGATTTCGGCTACGTCGCCGGCTTCTTTACCCAGCAGGCCCTTGCCGATGGGCGATTTCACCGAGATTTTACCGGCGGCCAGGTTGGCTTCTTCCTCGGCCACGAGCACGTAGTTGAGGACCA
>CAJYVK010000141.1 GCA_913778455.1 uncultured Hymenobacter sp.
CTCGCTGAGCGGCCCAGCCGCGTCGGCCGGGAAGGCGACGAACTCGCGCTCCAGGCGCTCGTGCCAGGCGTCCTCGTCGGGGCCGAAGAGCGCGGCGAGCTGCTGCTTGTCGGCCGCCGTGGCGGTGCCGGCCCAAAACTTCTTAATCAGGTGCTGCGCGTCCGGTGTCATCACCCCTAAATACTCGGCCCCCTACGAAAAGGGGATGCCGTTTGGCGTTGCTAAATCGTTAGAATGCGCGGCTTTAGGTAATGATTTGGTAATGGGTTGCCCGAGGCTAGGAGCTGGTTGAAAGAAGGGTTTTGAGGGTGCCGTATTTAATGTTAAGCGCAGTCGTAACGTTGTGCCAGTGGAGCGGTACTCTTTTTAGCTGTCAGACATTAAGCTCTTCGCCATGTGTAGCCGCCTCTACCCAATCGCCTTACTAGCCGCCCTCAGTCTGCACGCATCGGCCCAGCCGCCGCGCCCCCGCGTTGCCGCCGATAGCCTGCGGATAGTGTGGACCGACGTCGACCACTTCTGGCAAGCCTACGACCGCTTGGCCACCGCTCGCACCACGGCCGACAGCCTGGCGATACTCGACGCGCACTACCTGGCGCTGGCCTCGCCGGGCCTGCGGAAATACGCCGAGGCGGCCCAGGCCACCGCCCCCGATTGGCTGCGGGCCATTCGGACGCACCGGCGCTACCTAACGGCGATTCGGCCCGCCATGCAGTCGGTGGGGCAGCAGCAAGCGGCTATTCGGCGGGCGGCCCGGCAGTTGCAGGCCATTTACCCGGCGGCCAAGTTTCCCACGCTGCACTTCGCGGTGGGCAAGTTTGAGGTGGGCGGCACGGCCTTCGGTGATGCGCTCTACATCGGGGCCGAGCTGAAGTGCGCCTCGGCCCAGCCGCCCCTGGCCGAAATTCGCCCCGAGCTGCGCGGCAGCGTATCGGCCGTCAGCGCCGTTAGTACGGCCTGCATCCACGAGATTATTCACGGCCAGCAGCAGCTGCTCGACTGCCGTACCAACTTGGAGGGCGCCCTGAAGGAAGGGGCCGCCGAGTACCTCGCCTTCCGGCTGACTGGCCGGCTGGGGGCCACGGCGGCCTTTGCGTACGCTAGGCAGCACGAGGCCGCCGTGCGGCGACAGTTTGCCGAGCAGGCCGACCAGCCCATCGCGGCCAAGTGGTTTGTGGCCTCCCCGGACGCGGCCACCGGGGAGCCCGGAGCGCTGGGGTACGTCATCGGCTTCCGCATTTGCGAAGCGTACTACGACCAGGCCCACGATAAAAAGCAGGCCCTCCGGCAGTTGGTCGCTCTCGATAACCTAAGCCAGCTCCTGGCGGCGGGGCGGCGCTACCTCGCGCTGCCGAAGTAGGCGTGGGAGTTTAAACTAATAGTACCACTCCCCGAGAGGTCGGGAAGTGGTACTACTTGCTTAGCGGCTAGCCATAGAAAGGGCGGCGTGCGCGTGGTTGTTCGGCCGGCCAAGGTACGGCTGTTGACTACTAGCGCTCCAGCAGAATTTCCGTGCCCAGCACCACCAAGTCAACCCGGCCCTTGAGCGTCTGGTCGATGAAGGGCGTATTCTGGGACTTGGATTTCATGAACTCCCGGGTGAAAGTCGTTTCGGCCTCGGTATCGAACAGCACGCAGTCGGCGGGCTGGCCCACCTCGATGGAGGGCACCGGCAGGCTCATCAGGCGGCGGGGCTCGGCCGAGTAGCGCTTCACGACCAAGTCCCACCCAAATTTGCCGGGCTGCACGAAGAAGTGGTGAAGCGACACTAAGGCCGTATCAAGGCCGGTGATGCCGTTGGGCGCGCTGATGAAGTCCTGGGCTTTTTCGAACGGCGTGTGCGGCGCGTGGTCGGTGGCGATGAGGTCGAATACGCCCTCGATGAGCCCTTCGAGCAGGGCGTCGCAGTCGGCCTGCGTGCGCAGCGGCGGGTTCATCTTATAGTTCGTGTCGTAGTCGCCGATGTGCTCGTCGGTAAACAGCAGGTGGTGCGGGGCTACTTCGGCCGTCACCTTCACGTCACCGCGCGATTTCCACCAGCGGATGGTTTCCATGCCGAGCTTGCTCGATACGTGCTGAATGTGCACGTGCGCCCCCGCGGCCCGGGCCAGCCGGATGTCGCGGTCGATAATGATTTCCTCCGCGCAGGCCGGCGAGCCCTTGATGCCGAGCCGGTAGCTCATCACGCCTTCGTTGAGGGCGCGGGGGCCAGCCAGCTCCGGTACCTCGCAGTGGCTGGCAAAGAACATCCCGAACTCGGTGGCGTACTGCATCGCCCGCAGCAGCACCGCCGGGTCGCCGGTGGTGTCGCCGTCGTCGGTGAGCATTTTCACGCCGAGCCCACGCATCCCCTCGATTTCCGCCAGCTCCTTGCCCTCGCGGTTTTTCGTGACGCAGCCGGAGGTGTACACCGGAATGCGCGACCGGTGCTTGGCATTTTCCAGTACGGTCGCTACCGAGGTGGCCGAGTCGAGGGCCGGGCGGGTGTTGGGCATCATCACCACGCCGGTCACGCCGCCGTTGATGGCTGCCTCGCTGCCCGTCGTAATGGTTTCCTTGTTTTCAAACCCCGGGGCACGGAAATGGACGTGGGCATCGAACATGCCGGGCATGAGCACCCGGCCCTGCGCGTCGATGACGCGGGCACCCTCGGGAACAGCCAGCTTGGGGCCGATGGCTTGAATTATTCCTTCGACAATCAGGACATCGCTCGCGACAAGCTCGGGGGAATTCTCGGAGGCAATGCGGGCGTTTTGAAGAAGAAGCATGAAGTAATAAGTGCTATAAACCGCAAGGGTCGTGGGAGATAGTAAGTAAGAAGTGAAGTCGGCTGCTGCGGCTGGCGCTTAGCGTGCACCTACCGCCGAGCCGGCGCGGGGCCGGGCGGTGTAAGCCTCCTGCTTCGGAAATTCCCCGCCCGGCGTGAGCCAGTCGAGTACGGCCATGCGGATGGAGATGCCGTTTTCGACCTGGTTGGTAATCAGGCTGCGCTCGTAGTCCATCACGGCGTCGCACAGCTCCACGCCCCGGTTCACGGGGCCGGGGTGCATGATGTAGAGGCCCCGGTCGCGGATTTCGGCCAGCCGGGTATTGGTGATGCCGTACACGCGGTGGTATTCGCGGACGCTGGGGAAAAACTGCACGTCCTGGCGCTCCATCTGCACGCGGAGCAGGTACACCACGTCGGGTGCCCAGGCCATGGCCGCCTCGTAGTCGGTAAAGCGGCGGATGCTTTCCGGGACGTACTTGGGCACCAGCGACCCCGGGCCGAGGTAGGCAACTTCAACGCCCAGCTTTTGCAGCAGCGTGCTCGTGGAGCGGGCCACGCGCGAATGCAGAATATCCCCGATGATGAGCACGCGCTTGCCCCGGGGGTCGGGGAATTTTTCCCGAATGGTGAAAGCGTCCAGCAGGGCCTGGGTGGGGTGCTCGTGCGCCCCGTCGCCGGCGTTGATAACCGACGCCGTGGTTTGGCGGGCAATCATGCCCGGCAGGCCGGAGTGGCTGTGGCGCACCACAATGTAGTCGGTCCGCATGGCCTGGAGCGTCTCGATCGTCTCGCGCACCGACTCGCCCTTGGTGATGGAGGAGTGGTCCACGTCGAAGTTCGTCACCTCCGCCGAGAGGCGCTTAGCCGCCACCTCGAAGGAGGAGTGCGTCCGGGTGCTGGCCTCGTAGAACAGCATGAGCACGGACTTACCCTCAAGGGCCGGGATTTTCTTCACCGAGTGGGTGAAGAGCTTTTTAAAGGACGTGGATTGGTCGAGCAGGAACTCGATTTCCTCACGTTGGAGGGAGGCGATGTCGAGCAGGTCTTTACGTGCCATACCGAGGTGGAGGAAAAATGAGAGTAATTAATTACAGATAAGACAGACGATGCGAAGGCTTGCTTGCCCCGGTCGCGGCGGGCAAGCGACGCGGCGGCGAAGCGGCCGTTGCCGAACCCAGCGGGCATAAAAAAACCGTTTTGGATTCCAAAACGGCGGCGGGACAGCAAGCAGAAAAAATAACGGAAACGCCAAAGGCAAAATCGGTAAAACCGATAGTAGCGAGAACCTTACGGTCGGCTCGCGGCTCCTTGGTGAGAAGGGCTCCGCGCTTCATCGATAAATTTTTTGGCTGAAGCATTATGCAAAGCTACGGCATTGTTACGGAATTCGCGGGGCTCGGCAAACAAGATTTTTCGCTTGTTTGGCTGAAGTACATCTAAGTCAGGGAGTAAGGCGGACAGGGTGTTTTTCGCTAAAATTCTCTCGGTAAAAAGGCGGGCAGGGGGCTTTTGAGCGCTCGGTCAATAGTGCCGGATAGGCAGCCTGCTCCGCAGGTTTATGCGTCACCCCAACTCCCACAGGGCCAGCAGGGCCACCACGGCCAGCGCCTGCGTGGGCGCGTGCCCCAGTTGAATGTACTCCCGAATAAACCGCGTCGATTGCTTGAGATAATCCCGCACCGAGGCCACCGAAATGCCGGTGGCCGCCGCCACTTCCTCCGCCGATTTGCCTTCGAAGCGGCACAGCCGAAATACGGCCTGCTTGCGGGCTGGCAGGTGGGCCACCGCCTCTTCCACCAGGGCCAGCTGGGCGGTGTACAGCTCCTCGTCGCCCAGCTCGTCGGCCACGGCCAGCTCGGCTAGGTCGGTTTCGGGCTCTAGGATGGCTGCCTCGCGCAGCTTCTTTTTGAGAAAGGACGCGGCCTTGTTGTAGCTCACTACGAACAGCCAGCCGCCTGCGCCCTTGGCGGGGTCGAGGCCCTGGCGGTTTTCCCAAAGGGCGATAAAGGTTTCTTGCAGCAAGTCCTCGGCCGCGTCGGGGTCGGGCACCATCTTGCGGATGTTGGTGTACACCGGCTGCTTGTAGCGGTGGTACAGCGCCTCGAAAGCCGCCCGCTCGCCCTGGCTGAGGGCGCTTAGCTGCGCGGCTTCGGAATCAAGGACGGCCATAATCTGCTGCGGGGCAAAGGTCCGGCCGCCGGCTAAGGCAGACCATTCAGAACCGGTAACGCATTCACCGAAAACAGGTTGCTACCGGCCCCCAAAGGTACGAAACCCGCCTTGGATGGGCGGGTTTCGAAATTGTGACGCGCTAAAAGTAGCGCGAACTCTGCAAGTCCGCAGTTGTTGGGCTGCGTGCTCACACACCTTCTAATCGCGGACTCGCAGAGTCCGCGCTACACCAGCAAGCTCAAAAAGTCCTGCTGCCCGTTCAAATACTCAAAGCCGAAGCCCTCGGCCGCCATGCGGGCCATGATGCCGGCCTCGTCGCCGCGCTGCCGCACCTCCACGCCGATGAAAACGGGGCCTTTCTCCTTGTTATTCTTCTTGATGTACTGAAACTGAATGATGTCCTCGCCCTCGGCCAGCACGTTGTTCACGAAGCGGCGCAACGCCCCCGGCGCCTGGTTGAAGCGCACCATGAAGTAGTGCTTGAGGCCCTGGTGGCGCTGGGCGCGCTCCTTGATATCCTCCATGCGGGTGATGTCGTTGTTGGAGCCGCTCACGATGCACACCACCGTTTTGCCCTTGATTTGGTCGGCGTAGGCGTGCAGGGCCGAGATGGCCAGCGTACCGGCAGGCTCCAGCACCATGCCTTCTTCGTTGTACATCTTGAGCAGGTCTTCGCACACCTGCCCCTCGGGCACGAGGTGAATCTCGTCGAGCAGCGCCTGGCAAATCTCAAACGTGAGCTCGCCAGGACACTTCACGGCCGCGCCATCCACGAAGGTATCGAGGCTGGGCAGGGCTTGCCGCTGGCCGGCCCGCAGGGCGTCGTGCATGCTCGGCGCCCCCAGCGGCTGCACCCCGATGAGCTTGGTCTGGGGGCTCAGCTGCCGAAACACGCTGGACAAGCCCGAGGCCAGCCCACCGCCGCCGATGGGCATAAAGCAAAAATCTATCGGCGTGCCGTGGCTGGCTTTCAGAATTTCCAGCCCTACCGTAGCCTGCCCCTCCACAATGGCCAGATCATCGAACGGGTGCACAAAGGTGCTGCCCCGCTCGTCGCAAAACGCCTGCGCCGCGTGGTAGCAGTCGTCAAACGTGCGGCCCGTGAGGTGCACCGTCACCATATCCTTGCCGAAGAGCCGCACCTTGTCCACTTTCTGCGCCGGCGTTTGGGCGGGCATGAAAATATCGCCCTGTAAGCCCAGCAGCTGGCAGGCGTAAGCTACCCCCTGGGCGTGGTTGCCGGCGCTGGCGCACACAATGCGCCGGGCCGACTCGGTAGCGGGCAGCGTGGCAATCTTATTATAAGCCCCCCGAATCTTGTACGACCGCACTACCTGCAAATCCTCGCGCTTAAGCAAAATAGTCGCGTCGTAGCTGCGCGAGAGCCCTAAATTTTGCATGAGGGGCGTTTTGGCAATAACGCCCTTGAGGCGGCGAGCGGCGGCTTCGACGTTTTCCAGGGTGACGGCCGTGGCCGCTGGGGCTTCTAAGTCAGGCATGGGGGAGGGGGTAATTCTAAATTTGTCATTGCGAGCGCAGCGAAGCAATCGCACCAGAACGGCCACGCCAGTATGGAATCAGCGTTACTGTTCTGGTGCGATTGCTTCGCTGCGCTCGCAATGACAGATGGTATTAGGCTTCTACATTTTCTGAGGTGCGCGAGCGCAGCTCGCGCACGGTCGCGCCGGTCTGCCACAGCTCCGAGTCGCGCACTTCCTTCAGCTCGGCTTCCAGCTCCTGGCGGTAGTTGGGCGTGCTGCCGCGCTCGATGGTGCGACGGGCCTCTTCCCCGCTGGCTACGC
>CAJYVK010000142.1 GCA_913778455.1 uncultured Hymenobacter sp.
GCGGCAAGTATTCGGGCCAAAACTACGGGATGATTTCACGACAGCGTTACCCTTTTTTGGTTGCTATTGGTCTGGGCTTATTGTTTGCCCTGCTGTCACGCTACTTATTCAGCGACGAGTTGGGCAACCGGGCTGGCAACCTACTCACGGTAAGTTTCTTGCTGGGTGTACCTATCGCGCTCGGCGCTATAACGGCGCACTTCATTCCGGTGGAAAAGTTTGGCTGGCGGCTATTTGGCGCGCCCGGGCTTACCGTCCTCCTGTTTATTATTTCGGCGTTCATTTTCCACCTCGAAGGTCTTATTTGCCTGATTATCATCGGGCCGATATTCTTCGTATTGGCATCGCTAGGGGCTTGGCTTTACCAGATTATCGCCGACCAGCTGCCGCCCCGGCGCGACAAGACGCTGGTAGTCGCCGCCCTCGCCCTGCTGCCTTTCCTGGCCATTGGCATTGAAAACCGCTTCGATAACCCCGACGATTTCCGGCGCGTCGAAAACACTATTGAGATAAACGCCCCGGCCGCCGTGGTGTGGCAGCACATTATCCGGGTAGCCCCCATCAGGGCCGCCGACCTGGGCCACAGCCTGATTGACGACATCGGCTTTCCGCGCCCCATCGAGGCTACGCTCACCCACGAGGGGGTGGGTGGCGTGCGCCACGCCACCTTCGAGCGCGGCGTCGAGTTTATCGAAACCGTGGATGACTGGCAGCCGCTCAAGCAGCTATCCTTCAGCATTGTTCCCAACACGGCTACCATCCCGCCCACTACCTTCGATGAGCACGTTATTGTGGGCGGCCGGTTTTTCGACGTGCTACGCGGTACCTACGAGCTGCGGCCCGCCGGCCCTGGCCGCACGCTGCTCGTGCTGCACAGTCAGCAGCGACTGAGCACCCACCTCAACTGGTACGCCGGCCTCTGGACGAGCTGGGTGATGAGCGAAATTCAGGGCCGCATTCTCACCGTACTCAAGCATCGCTGCGAAGCGGCGGCTTAGTCGGCGCATATTTTGAGCGCATTGGGCTTACAACCTCCGCCCACGCGCTGCGTCTGTGGCTAGCTGCCCGGTTGGTACGCAGCCACAACTTTCTCTGGGCGTTGGTAGTTGCCACTCACCACGCTCTTTCCAACGTCTTATTTCTTAGCTCCATGCTTTCCTTTTCCCCTCGCTATCTCCTCGCCGCGCCAGTGCTGGCGGGCAGCCTGGCGCTGCTGGCGGGCCAGTCGCACGTCAGCGTAGCCCCCGACCCCGACAATGCCGGCCTCAAGCTCCCGGCGGGCTTCGGTGCCCTCAAAGTGGCCGAAACCGGCGGCAAGGCCCGCCACCTCGCCGTAACGCCCCAGGGCGTTATCTACGTGAAGCTCAACCGGGTGAAGGACGGCAAGGGCATCCTGGTGCTGCACAGCCAGCCCACCGGCAAGGCTACCGTCACGGGTGGCTTCGGCGACTACGGCGGCACGGGTATGTACGTGAAGAATGGTTACCTCTACGCTTCCTCCGACCACGCCGTGTACCGCTACAAGCTCGATGCTAAAGGCGAAGTAGAAGCCCCCGGCAAGGGCGAGCTGCTGGTGCGCGGCCTCAAGATGAACAACCAGCACGAGTCGAAGTCCATCGTACTCGACAACGCCGACAATCTGTACGTTAACATCGGAGCCTACGCCAACGCCTGCCAGGAGCAGGACCGCACGCGCGGCTCCAAGGGTATCCCCAACTGCCCCATCCTCGACTCGGCGGGCGGCATCTGGCAGTTCAAGGCCAATCAGGTTAATCAGACCTACAAAACCGGCACGCGCTACGCCACCGGCCTGCGCAACGTGGTGGGGCTCGACTGGAATCAGCAGGATAATCAACTCTTTGTGATGCAGCACGGCCGCGATCAGCTGCACGACAACTGGCCCGCCCTGTACACCGACCAGCAGTCGGCCCAACTGCCCGCTGAGTGCATGTACGCCCTGAAGCAGGGCGACAACGCCGGCTGGCCCTACCTCTACTACGACCCCCAGCAGAAGAAGAAAATCCTCGGCCCCGAGTACGGCGGCGATGGCAAGAAAGAAGCCACCGGCAACTACATTGACCCCGCCGCCGCCTACCCCGCCCACATGGCTCCCAACGGCCTGCTGTTTTACACCGGCACCATGTTTCCGGCCAAGTATCGCAACGGTGCCTTCATCGCCTTCCACGGCTCCTGGAACCGGGCACCCGAGCCGCAGGCGGGCTACTACGTAGTGTTTCAACCCTTTAAAGATGGCAAGCCCAGCGGCCAGTGGGAGGTTTTTGCCGACAACTTCGCGGGCTCGGCCGCTAAGGTGGCCTCCGGCCGCGCCGACCACCGCCCCTGCGGCCTCGCCCAGGGCCCCGACGGCTCGCTTTACGTGAGCGACGATTCGAAAGGCACCATCTACCGCATTGTGTATAACGCTAAGAAATAATGACTTTCCGACTAGCCTTCCTGGCGCTCGCGCTGGCGGGCGGCGCTTACTCGCTCCAAGCCCAGCACCGCCCAGCCCCCAAGAAAACTCCCACCAAGGCCGACCCGGCCCTGGCGGCCTCCCTCACCCGCGGCGCGGTGGTGTACAAAAACGTGTGCATCACCTGCCACCAGGCCGACGGCGGCGGCGTGCCCAACATGAACCCGCCGCTCATCAAAACCCAGTACGTGCTCGGCGACAAGGCCCGGCTGGCCCACATCGTACTGGCCGGCCTGGCCGAGCCCATCGAAATCGACGGCGACGAGTACAAGCAGCACATGCCCGCCCAGGCCTACCTCACCGACCAGCAGGTGGCCGACGTGCTCACCTACGTGCGCAACAGCTTCGGCAACAAGGCCAGCGCCGTGCAGGTAGCCGAGGTGAAAGCCGTACGCGCCACGCTGCCCAAGTAGCTCGGCTGACTTATGAGTACGCGGCGGCTCCGGCAATGGGGCCGCCGCGTTGCATTTGCGACAGGTTATTTTTTCAGCTGATTACCAGGCTTATTCACCCCAAACTATCCGTCATGCTGAGCTTGCCGAAGCATCTCGCTCGCTTCGTTGAAAAGCTGCTCAATGGAGCGAGCGAGATGCTTCGGCAAGCTCAGCATGACGGATAGCCGTTGGTCAGTAGTGTATTCAGCAATACTCCGGCAATCGCCAGTATACTTTACCTCGCCTTCCGTGTTATAGCTACGATACTTCCATAAGCTGCTGCCTTATGCGTGCCGCCCCCCTGCTGCCAGCCCGCCACCGCCTCACCACCGCTTGGTTTCACGGCTGCTGGCTCTACGGCAATCTGCTCATCGGCCTGGGCTGGGGTCTGCCCAATCTCACCTGGCCGCGCAGCCTGGCTTCGGTGGGCCTGCTGGTGCTCACCGTGGGGCTGGGCCACGCGGTCGGGCTGCACCGGGGCATTATTCACCGGGCGTTCCAAACCTCCCGCTTCTGGCGCGGCACGCTGGCTTATTTGAGCGTCTTGGCGGGCCTGGGCGGCCCCATCGCGTGGCTGAAATCGCACTATTACCGCGACTATTGGCAAAACCAACCCGCCAGCCCCGCCTACTTCCGCTACGACCATCCCATCTGGCTCGACTACCACTGGAACCACCATCTGACCCTGCACTCGGCCGATGACGCCCGCTACGCCATGCCAGCCGCCGACCTGCACGACCCCTGGCTGGTCTGGCTCGAAAAAACCTGGCTGCTGCACGTACTGGCCCTGGCTGGGTTGGTCTGGCTGGGCTTCGGCTTCGAAGCGATGGCCGCCGTGATGTGCCTGCGCATGGCCCTCGCCATGCTCGGCCACTGGTTTGTCACCTACGTGTCGCACACCTCGGGCTACGCCCGCTACCACGTGGCCGGGGCCGCCGAAAGCGGCTACAACAACCTGATCTTGGGCGTCCTCAGCTTCGGCGAAGGCTTCCACAACACCCACCACGCCCACCCGCGCTCGGCCCGCATGGGCACCGCCTGGTACGAGCTCGACCTGGGCTGGCTCCTCGTGCGCGGCATGGAGCGCCTGGGCCTCGTCTGGGCCGTGGAAGCCGCCGGCCGCACCGCCACCCAGAAGCCCCAGGCCCAGGTGCGCCCCACCCGCCGCTGGCCCTGGGCCGCCTAGCTTTGCAGCCTTATCTTACGAGTTATGAACGAGCGGTTGCTGCAGATCAGTGACAACACGTTGTTTAGTTAAAAGCGGGTGCGCTGTAACACCAAGCTCCGGCTTGGTGATGGGGCAGGGTATGCTCGCTACGCAATGCCCTCTGCCCCATCACCAAGCCGGAGCTTGGTGTTACATTTCTCCTAGCAGCTATTCAGGAAGTATTCCTTTATTCACCCCGTCTTTCATGCTGAGCTTACGAAGCATCTTATCCCCTTAGCGCGGCTTGTCTGAGCGGGATAAGGTGCTTCGCAAGCTCAGCATGACAGACGTTCTCATTATCTACTTTCTAACCAGAGAACCGCTCTAGTGACTCAGCATCACCTGCTTGGTAAGCGTGGCGGAGCCAGCTTGCAAGCGTAGCGAGTAGATGCCCGCCGCCAAATCAGCCGTGGGGAGCGTGAGGCGAGCACCGGCCCCGGGCAAAGCAGTCACCTGCGTACGCACTTTCTGCCCAAGGCTGTTGCAGAGCGTCGCCCGCACCTCGTTGGCTCCGGCTACCGCTGGCACCCATACGGCCAGGCTGGTTTGCGCCGGATTGGGAAACACCTGCACCTCTGCCGCGGCCAGGGCCGGGGTGGCGGCCAGCGGCGTGGTGACGGGCGTAAAGGTGTAGACCTGGCCCGTAACCGGCCGGATAAGTCGGTTGTACGACGTGGTGGACGACACGGCGGGCGCACTGCCGGCGTTGGTCAAGGACAAGAAACTGCCGTCGGCTGCCTTGAGGCCGATGGTCGCGTCCGTGGCCTCATTTATCGGCCCCCGGCGGTAGATGTAGTCGATGCGGCCGCTGGCCTCGTACAGCTTTACCTGGAAGGAAATGTAGCGGGCCGCGTCGCCGTTGACATCGTAGTAATCGAGCCACTCCATCGTCAGCACGCGGGCTGGGGCAGTGCCGCTCAGGGCGTATTGCGCCGAGGCCCCCTTGGAGCTATCCCCGTAGAGGTCGGTCCAGAAGGGGGCCAGCGCGGGCAGACTACCACCCGTTAGTTGGCTACTGGTGAGCGTATTGCTTAGCTCCGCTCCCACCGTCGATAGGTTGCCGCCGAAGCCCAGCAAGCCATTCGACGATACTTGAAAATTGGTATAGCCCACGCCCCCGAACGTGAACGTGAACCCGATGGGTAGGCTACCCGATACCGTGTTGTTGCGCAGGATGGCGGGCACCGGGGTACCGCCGGTCAGCGGCGTGAAGGTGTCGGTCGAAGCGGCAAACTGGTAGCGACTCGCCGTGGTTTGGGCGGCCCCCGACGTGGCCAGCAGCCCGAGCCCGAGTAGTAGCCCTACGCTCCGCAGAGGCAAGGCTGGCTGGGTAAACAGTGTAGTAAAAAGAGGCATCGTAGGGTATGCTTGATTGAAAGAGCAGGGGAAGTGGACCTAGCCAGCCACGGTATTCAGCAGAGCCAGCGTAGTTCGGCCCGCAAAGATTATCACAAAAAAGCAACAATGATGCATTTGACATTTTTGTTTCAGATGCCGCTATGCCAACCCTCCGCGTACAGAATTTACGCCCTATCTCAATTGAAAAATAAATTAGCTCGCACTTCCTGTAGCTACACTCCGCCCAAGCCTACCGGGGTGATCCGGCGAAAATCTATTTTTGAAACTTTGTTGCAAAATTAAAATTCTTCCTAATTTTGCCTTCGCATTCACCGGGGGCTATCGGCTCCCCATTTCCTTTTTCAATGCGCAAGAGCATTACTCTCATCAGCGGGCTGGCAGTGCTGAGCATCTTGAGCCTGGCAGGCTGCAAAACGGAGCTGGAGCAGGTTGTCAACTTGGGCTACCTCCCTCCTTTTACCTTGCCCGACTCCCTGGCCATTACCTACGGGCAGCAGACGCAGTTTGCGCTACCCGCTGAGTACCAGGGCCGGGCCGACGTACGGCTGGCCCTCAGCTTTGGCGACAACCCCCGGTTGAAACTGACCGCTACCGACTCGTTGAAAGACGTCCTAGCTCGCGCCATCACGGTAGACCAGGCCACGCGCCGCGTCAGCATCGACGCCCGGCAACTGTATCCGACCAATACCCTGTCGGTGCTGAACGGTGTGCGGACGCCGCGCACCTACCTGGCGACCCTCACGGCCACGTCGGTCAACGGCTTTCAGCCCGTTAAGTCCCGCTTTGCCCTACGGGTACTGCCCGCGCAGCTCACCATCGCGGAGCTGAATACGACGGATAAGATTCCGTACGGCTACGGTATCTACGACGGTAAGCCGCTGTACTACACCATCAAGTACGCGGGCCTCGACACTACTGGCACCACGCTGGACTTGCACGTGAGCGGCCGGCCCGACGGCAAGGTGGTGCTGGCTGGCAAACGTGTGCAGCTAGCCGCCGACGCCGGTGACCCCACCCGGAAGTACGAGTGGACGTACGACATGACGCCCATGCTGTTCAAGAACGGCTACCAGGTGGCGTACCGCCAGTTCCGGGTGGTGCTGATGCCCAAGCCGAAATTCTTCTTCGGTACGTACTACTCTGCCTACGATCTGATCGTACTGCAAAACCGGGTTGTCATTCAGCTGGGTAAGAGCTATACGTCGGCGGCCCCCACCTTTTACCCTGACAAGTACAAGGGCAGCTTTGCCTTGAAAACTATCGAGAAAGATGGCCAGCCGTACACCGACAGTGGCAACATCTTCAGCGTCGATGCCGCCACTGGCAAGGTAACCGTAGCTCCCAATACGGTGCTGGCGGCCGGTAGCTACAAGGTAACGGTCCAGACCCAGAGCACTACCGGCCTGATGCTGGAAACGGCCCTGACGCTGGTGATGGAACGGTAGTATCGACCGGGCTGGGCAACGCTACAACTCTGCCCAGCCCGGTGCGTATGCCCCTCTTCAATACCGCTTCTTGCTCATGAAACTCATGCTTTTGCTAGCTATTCTGGTGGGTAGCGCTACCCTGGGCTACGCCCAAACCACACCCTCGGCCGCCCCGGCCACGGCTAGCTCCTCACCCAGCGTGGCTGGCACCAAGAACGTGGGGGCCGACCGCGCCGACGCGCCCCAGGCCCCCGGCATGAGCACAACTCCTACGACGGCGGGCCAGCTACGCCGTCCGGGCGCAACCGGCCGCCGCGCCGCCCGCAAATCCACCCCGGATAAGTTGCCGAAGTAAGCATAGCCAACCTGCCTGGTCGGCACTGGCAAATCAAGCAGATAAGCTCCTCATAACTCATTGGGCTGAAATGGGTACTAGTACCTTTCACCAACCACCCGCCCAATGAGCACTCCCGTGCATTCCCGCGCTTCGCGCCGCGATTTCTTACGTACCCTTTCGCTAGGGGCGGGCGCTACGCTTGCGGGTGGCGCCGGGCTGGCCCAGCCCCTAAGCTGGCTCGCCGGTAATCCGGTAGCCGAACGCAAGCTGGGCGTGGCGCTGGTCGGCCTGGGCAATTACAGTACTGGTCAGTTGGCCCCGGCCTTGCAACAAACAACGTTTTGTCAGTTGGCGAGCATAGTCACCGGCTCGCCGGCCAAGGCGGCGCAGTGGCAAAAGCAGTATAAGCTGCCCACTGGTAATTGCTACGACTACAAAACCTTTGACCGCATTACTGATAATCCGGCCATCGACATTGTGTACGTGGTGCTGCCCAATGCCTTACACGCCGAGTACGTGGTGCGGGCAGCCCAGGCCGGCAAGCACGTTATTTGCGAAAAGCCCATGGCTACCTCGGTGGCCGATGCTCGCCGCATGATTGCGGCGATGGAAAAAGCGGGTAAAAAGCTCAGTATCGGCTACCGGCTGCACTTCGAGCCGCACAATCAGGTAATGATGCGCCTCGGCCAGAAGCAGGCTTACGGCACCATCAAGCACCTGGCGGCCGACAACGGCTTCAAATTTGGGGCCGGCAGCACGCCCTGGCGGGTGAACAAGCAACTCAGCGGCGGCGGGCCGCTCATGGACATGGGCATCTATTGCCTGCAAGGCTGCCTGTATACCAAGGGCCAGGTGCCGATAGCCGTCACGGCTCATTTCACGCCCGAAACTGGCACTGGCTATTTTAAAGAAGTAGAAGCGGGCGTGAACTGGCAGCTACGCTTCGCCGATGGCGCGGTGGCCGACTGCCGTACCAGCTACGCCGAAAACATGCAGGGCCGCCTACGGGCCGATGCTACCAACGGCTGGCTGGAGCTAGAGCCGGCTTTCGGTTACGGCGGACTAGCCGGCCGCACCAGCAAAAACGACGGCCTGCTCAACCTTCCCAACATCAACCAGCAAGCCGCCCAGATGGACGACTTCGCCCAGTGCATTCTCCTCAACAAGCCCACCCGCGTGCCCGGCGAGATGGGCCTGCGCGACGTCCAGCTGCTCGAAGCCATTTACCGTGCCGCCGAAACCGGCCAATCAGTCTCGACCAAGGACGTAGTACAACTCATCGACCGGATGTAGCGCGGACTCTGCGAGTCCGCTCCCGCATCATCCCAACGTACCAGCTATGCGCGGACTCGCAGAGTCCGCGCTACTTTAGCGAACTGGCACCGGAAAACGGGCAAATACGTCTTCCACACCCTTGTCAATCTGCTTGGCCGAGCGGCTGGGCGTGCGCGATAAAATAGCCGTAGTAGTACCCTGCCACACCAACTCCTTGCGGGCTGCATCGACCAAGTCGATGGTGGCGGTACCTTCCTGATAAGTCCCCACCGGGATAGCGCCGGCCTGCCAGTGGTAGTTGCGCTGACCGATGTAGTAGGGTGCACCGTCGGTGCGGAAATTCGCCTCGCGGGTTTGCACGCGTTGTTGGGTCACGAGGGCAATGTTCACCCACAAGTCGGGTTGGTCGGCCTGGCGCAGGCCCCGGGCCTCCAACTCGCGGGTAACGGCCCGCTTGAGGTCGAAGATATTGGAGCCCGACCCCATAAAGGCCGAATCGTTACGGGCAACGGCATCCATAAAATTGTAGGTCCGGTAGCGCGTTAAATTCACGCCCGGCCGGCTGTCTACCATCGTAGTCGCCTGCTCCGACGAGCAGGCCGCCAGCCCCAGCGCCAGGGCCAGCAAAGGTTTTTTCAACACGTGGGGTAAGCTGGGCATAGCGGAAGAGTGCGGATTATAGAAAAGAAAAAGCCGACTAGCGAGGCTAGCCGGCTTTGCTTAACGCACAACAACCCAGCGGCGTTACGCCTTGATTTTATCGAGCGTGGCCATATCCTCGGCCGAAAGCCGGATGTCGGCCGTTTTCACGTTCTCCTCCAGGTGCTTCACTTTGGAAGTGCCGGGGATGAGCAGAATGTTGGGCGAGTGGTGCAGCAGCCAGCTCAGGGCAATTTGCTGCGGGGCAGCGCCGTGCTTGCGGGCGATGCTATCGAGCGCCGCTAGCGCCTCCTTGTTGCCTCCCGAGAGCGGGTACCACGGAATAAAGGCAATATTCTGCTCGCGGGTGTAGTCGAGTACGGCCTCCCACTTGCGGTTATCGACGCTGTACATGTTCTGCACCGACACTACCTCGAAAAATTCCTGGGCCTTTTTAATCTGGTCTACATCGACTTCCGAAAGGCCGATGTGCTTGATAAAGCCATCCTGCTGGGCTTTTTTGAGGAAATTAAACGTGTCCTCCGCCGGTACATTCGGGTCGATGCGGTGCAGCTGGTACAAGTCAATCTGCTTTACGCGCAGACGCTGGAGGCTGCCGTGCAGGGCTTCTTCTAAGTGCTTGGGACTACCGTCGAGGGGCCATTGGTTGGGGCCGGTGCGCAGCAGGCCACCCTTGGTCGCGATTACCAAGCCCGGCTTATAAGGATGCAGAGCCTCGGCAATCAGCTCCTCCGAAACGTTGGGGCCGTAGCTGTCGGCGGTATCGATAAAATCGATCCCCAGCTCCACGGCCCGCTTCAGCACGCGAATGGCTTCGTCGTGGTCTTTGGGCGGCCCCCAGATGCCGTCGCCGGTGATGCGCATGGCCCCGAAGCCGAGGCGATTAACGGTCAGGTCGCCGCCGATGGTAAACGTGGCGGGATAAGATGCGGTGGTAGCTGCCATTGGTGGAAAAGGATTAGGCGTGAGCGCCGCCTGCGCAACGACAAGTCGCGGCAAGGAGCGTTGAAATAAGACAAGCTCACTTAGCCTATTGTTTACCGCCGCACCTTAGACAGTGTACACTTTCTCGCGGCTGTCATGCTCATCTGGCGTCCGCTTGCCGAAGCATCTCTACCGCTTCGTTGCTGAGCCCTTTAACGAACTTGCCAAGATACTTCGACAAGCGGACGCCAGATGAGCATGACAGCCGTTCTAAATAGCCATAATCTCTTAAACACCTTAGCGTTTACTCTGCCTAGCTGGCTTCTTAGCCAGCTCATAAACATGCTCTCCCCCTACCATTCCGTCGCCAGTCAAATGCACGAGGCCCCGCTCCCGCGAAATCACTAATTCGTTCCAAAAGTAGGAGTCGCTCAGCCCAGTTTCCTCGCTGAAGTCAATTACATAAAGCACCTCGCCTGTATCGGTGCGCCTTATTTCACGCAACTTGGTGACAGTAGTACTCCATGCTTTTTTACTTGTACAAAAATGATGAGTCGGACATATCCAGGTAGTACCAACTGCCGCGCCGAAGCGGAAAAACGTATTTTCTAGTTTCCCCAAGCGCAAACTGTCGAGTAGGTATGCCTCACGCGGCGACGACACATCACACTCTATCGACAATGGCGCTAGCAAGCTATCCCCAACTATGCGCAGTGTGAATGGCAGGGGGAACAATTGGCCCTTTCCTTCCATAAACGCAGTGTAACTTTTTCCATTCACCTGCACTTGCTGCCGGGTAATTTGCAGCAGTTTACGATGGGACAGCCTGGAGCTACCTACCTCTTTAAACAAAGTCACGGTAGCCATTTGTGGAAAAACGACCGGCTCCTCTTGCGCCCAGATCCGGCTGATACTCAGCCAACTCAAAAACCCAAGCAACCACCATTGCTTGGGCTTCTGTAGAATTAGGCGAGGCAGCCTCATACTAGGCAATAGCGGAAACCTGAGCGGCTACCTTAGTAGCCAGTTCGCGCACGGCCCGGGCGATGCCGTCGGCGTCGAAGCCGCACTCTTTATACAGTTGGTCGTGCGTACCGTGCTCCACCACGCGGTCGGGGATGCCGAGGCGACGCACGGGCAGGTGCTGGCCGTGGTCGGCCAGGAACTCCAGCACGGCCGAGCCAAAGCCACCTTGCAGGCAGCCGTCTTCCACCGTCACGATAGCGCGGTAGCGGCGGGCCACGGCCAGCAGCATTTCCTCGTCCAGCGGCTTGCAGAAGCGCATGTCATAGTGGCCCACGTCGAGCCCCTCGGCGGCCAGGGTCGCGGCGGCTTTCACCGCGTAATTGCCGATGTGGCCGATGGTGAGGATGGCCACGCCCCCTTCCTGCCCCTCGTGAATAACCCGGCCCGTCCCGATGGCTACCCGCTGGAGCGGGGTGCGCCAGGCGGGCATTACGCCCTCGCCACGCGGGTAGCGGATGCTGAACGGCCCGGCGTTCTCGGGTAGCTGAGCGGTGTACATGAGGTTACGCAGCTCCTGCTCGTTCATCGGGGCGGCGACCACGATGTTGGGGATGCAGCGCATGTACGCCAAGTCGTAGCAGCCGTGGTGCGTGGGGCCATCGGCCCCGGCAAAGCCAGCCCGGTCGAGGCAGAATACCACGTGCAGGTTTTGCAGCGCGACGTCGTGCACCACCTGGTCGTAGCCCCGCTGCATGAACGACGAATAGATGTTGCAGAACGGCACCAGACCCTGGGTAGCCATACCGGCCGAAAACGTCACGGCGTGCTGTTCGGCAATGCCCACGTCGAACGCCCGGTCGGGCATGGCGGCCATCATGATATTGAGCGACGAGCCGCTGGGCATGGCGGGCGTCACGCCCATGATTTTATCATTGGCCTGGGCCAGCTCTAGCAGCGTGTGGCCAAATACGTCCTGGTACTTGGGCGGCTGGGGCTGATCAGGCACTTTGGTGAAAATCTCGCCCGTGATCTTGTCGAACAAACCCGGGGCGTGCCACAGCGTCTGGTCTTTCTCGGCCAGCGCGTAGCCCTTACCCTTCACCGTCACGCAGTGCAGCAGCTTGGGGCCGGGGATGGACTTGAGGTCGTTCAGCACCTCTACCAGGTGCTGCACGTCGTGGCCATCGACGGGGCCGAAGTAGCGAAAATTCAGCGCCTCGAATAAGTTACTCTGCTTGAGCAGGGTAGCCTTCATGGCGGCCTCTACCTTGCGGGCAATCTGCTGGGGGTTGGGACCAAATTTAGAGAGCTTGCCGAGCACGTTCCACAGTTCGTCACGCACTTTATTGTAAGTGCGCGAGGTGGTGATGTCGGTGAGGTATTCTTTGAGCGCTCCCACGTTGGGGTCGATGCTCATGCAGTTGTCGTTGAGCACGACAATCATATTGTTCCGCATGGCCCCAGCCTGGTTCAGGGCCTCGAAGCTCATGCCAGCCGTCATGGAGCCATCACCGATAACGGCAATGTGCTGACGGTCAAATTCCTTCTTATAATCCGAAGCCACCGACATGCCCAGCGCCGCCCCGATGCTGGTGCTGCTGTGGCCCACGCCGAAGGCGTCGTACTTGCTTTCCGCCATCTTGGGAAAGCCCGACATACCGCCGTAGCGGCGGTTGGTCGGAAAGCGGTCGCGCCGGCCGGTCAGAATTTTGTGGCCGTAGGCCTGGTGCCCCACGTCCCACACGAGCTGGTCGTAGGGCGTATTGAACACGTAATGCAGCGCCACCGTCAGCTCGACTACCCCCAGCGAGGCGCCGAAGTGCCCGCCGTAGATGCTCACCGTGTCGATGATAAACTCGCGCAGCTCGGTGCTGACTTGCACTAACTGTTCGGGAGCAAGCTTTTTGAGGTCGTCGGGCGAGGAAATCGCCGCCAGGAGCGGGCCGGGTTCAATTATCATCGGGACAGCAGAAAAAAGGGCGGAGCGGTAGCTAACCGCCGGGCGGGCTAAGAGGTTGGCTCGCCGACCTCAAAGGTACGACAACCCGGGGCGGGCGGTTGCGTACGGTCGGGCTAAGGCGCCGGGGCAACCCCGCGAAACGGTCGGCGAGGTAGCTGGCTTGGTCGGTAGAGGCAGGCAGTTGGCCGAGCAACTGCCAAAAAGCCGGCTAGCCAGTGCAACTATTGCACGGCATTTACGCACTTTGGCCGTCAATGCATTTTATGAACAAGACTACTTTCCCCGCCGCGCCCCTGCTGGCGGTGGCGCTGGCGGCCAGCCCGTTGCTGGCCCACAGCCAGGCTCCCGGCCGCCCGGCCACCGCGCCCGCCGCCGCCCCGCGCCCGGCTACCGGCCGCGTGAGCGGCACCGTAACCGACGCTGCCAATGGCAAGCCCGTTTCGTACGCCACGGTCAACGTCATCAATCCCGGCACCAACAGCCCGGTCAACGGCGGCGTGGCCGGCGACGACGGCAAGTTCGTGCTGCCCGTGCCGGCGGGTACCTACCGAGTGGAAATCAGCTTCATCGGTTACACAACGCAGGTGAAGGACGGCGTAACCGTGACGGCTGGCGGCAACCTGGCCCTGGGCAACGTGGCCCTGGCCGCCGCCGCCCAGAAGCTGGCCGAGGTGGTCGTGACCGGCAAGAAGCCGCTCATCGAAGAGCGCGTAGACCGCACCGTGTACAACGCCGACGTGGACAAGACCACCCAGGGCGGCGATGCGACCGACGTGCTCAAGCGCGTGCCTCTGCTGAGCGTGGACCTCGACGGCAACGTGAGCCTGCGCGGCAGCAGCAACATCCGGGTGCTCATCAACAACAAGCCCAGCACCATCGCGGCCAGCAGCATTGCCGACGCATTAAAGCAAATTCCGGCCGACCAGATTCAAACGGTGGAAGTCATTACCTCGCCCTCGGCGAAGTACGACGCCGAAGGCTCGGGCGGGATTATCAACATTGTGACCAAGCAAAACAACCTGCGCGGCGGTTCACTGAGCCTCAACACCGGCGTGGGGTTGCGGGCTTCCAACCTGGGCCTGAACGGCAATTACAGCAACGGCAAGTTTGGGGTAAGCCTGGGTGGCTTCGGACGGGCCAGCTACAACCAGCCGGGCAGCTTCGACAACAGCCAGCAGAGCATTGGCCTTACCAACGGGGTGCGCACTACATCCGCCCAGTCGGCCGACACGCGCCGCAACGATGCCTTTGGGCGCTACACGCTGGGCCTTACCTACGACTTCGACAAGCAAAATTCGCTGGCTGGCTCCATCGCCTACGGCATCCGCAACTCGGACAATTACCAGGATAACCTCATTACCCGCACCAGCAGCGGCAGCGACCCGCTGCGGGTGAGCCTGCTGCGCGATGTGGCCTCGACCAACAACTCGAACACCATCGACGCCAGCCTCAACTACACGCACCTCTTCGATGTGAAGCAGCGTGAGCTGAGCGTACTCACGCTATTCAGCCGCAACAACCAGACGAATAATTTCACCAACAGCGTTTTTGACCCCACCGGCCCCACCGACCGCGACTCCCGCCGCTACCAGGGCCAGCTGGGCAACAACAACGACAGCTACAACGAGGAATACACCGGCCAGGTCGATTACCAGACGCCCACCGTGAAGGACCAGCTGCTGGAAGTCGGCGTGAAGGACATTATACGCCGCGTGAGCAGTGACTATAGTTATTTCTACGATGCCAGCCAGCAGCCGCCGGCCGGCTCGTCCACGCTCAACAACGCCTTCCGCTACCGCCAGAACGTGGCCGCCGGCTACGCTACCTATACCATCGGGCTGCCCAAGGGCTTTACCCTGAAGCCGGGCGTGCGCTTTGAGTACACCAGCATCTCGGCCGATTTCAGCAACGGCCAGGGCGCACTCACCAGCACCGACATTCCCGACTACAGCGTGCTCGTGCCCAGCGTTAACCTCTCGCGTAAGCTGGAGAATGGCAACGTGGTAAAATTCTCGTATAACCGCCGCATCCAGCGCCCCTCGCTGCAATTTCTGAACCCCAACGTGCAGGCCAGCAACCCGCTGAACGTTTCGCGGGGTAATGCCGAGCTCGGCCCCGAATACACCAACAATTACGAAGTCGGCTACAGCACCACCGTCAAGCAGAAGGTCAACCTGAACCTGACGGCCTTCGTGCGCAATACCACCAGCGCTATTCAGACGGTGCGCACGCCTTTGCCCGACGAGCTCAACCCCAACCGGGTGCAGGGTGCGCTGCTGACTACCTACCTCAACTCGGGCGTGGAAAATGCCTACGGCGGCAGCCTCTTCGCGGGGGCCAACACCGGCAAGCTCTCGCTCAACGGCAGCGTGGATGCGTACTACGCCGTGCTGAAAAACAACGACGCCGTGGCGGCTTTCAACTCCAAAAACAGCGGCGTCGTAATCAATGCGCGGGCTTTCGGCTCGTATGATCTGGGCAAGAGCTACTCGCTGCAAGCCTTCGGCTTCTACCGGGGCCAGCAGGTGCAGCTGCAAGGCTCGCAAAGCGGCTTCGGCATCTACAGCCTGAGTTTGCAAAAGAGCTTTGCCGAGAAGCGCGGCAGCATCGGCTTCGGGGCGGAGAACTTCTTCACCGGCTCCATCCGCATCCGCAATAACGTGTCTACCCCCTACGTAGATAACTACCAATACACGGACAACAGCGGGGCTACGGTTACCGTGCCCATCAACGGCTCGGTGCTCCAGCAAAATAGCACCAACGTCATCCGCAACCTGAACTTCAAAATCAATTTCAGCTATCGCATTGGCAAATTGACGGTAGACCAGCGCCCCCGTAACCGCAAGAGCGTCAACAACGACGACCTGAAAGAAGGCGGCGACGCCGGCGGCGGCATGGGCGGCGGCGGCGACCTCGGCGGCGGGGGCCAGGGCGGTGGCGGCGGAGCTCGCCCCAGCGGCGCGGGGCAGCGCCCCGCCGGAGCCACCGGCTACCCCGGCGCCGGCCAGCGCCCGGCGGGCACCGCTCGCCCGGCAGCTCCTACCGACACTACGAAAACCGCGCCCGTAGCCCCGGCCGACAGCACGGCCACGCCCGCCGGCC
>CAJYVK010000143.1 GCA_913778455.1 uncultured Hymenobacter sp.
GAAATATTGTTGCAGTATAGGCAGTGAAGCTACTTAGAAAGTTGGCGTCTGTCATGCTCAACGAGGCAGAAGCATCCCTACCGCCTCGTTGAGCGGCTTAACGACGAACCCGCCAAGATGCTTCGGCAAGCGGACGCCAGATGAGCATGACAAACGGGAAATCCTCGCCCAGCGAGCTAAAAAGCCAAGCTACAGGCGCTCGTCCTGCGGGCGCTGCACCGAGCCGCCGGGGGCCTCTTCGCCCAGCTTCTGCTCGTGCATCCGGATGCCTTCGCCTTGTTCGTCAATCTCGTAGCTCCCTTCCTGCGTGAAGCCCGGACCTTGGGCCTGCTCGCCGGCGGTGCTGTGGTTGTTGCCACCCTGGGGCTCGGTTTCGGAGCCGCCGATGTGCAAGTTTTCCAGCTGATCTTTCTGGTCGCTACGCTGGGTGTAGCCGTTGGCACCTACGTTGCGGTGGGCGCTGGCGTCGTCGCTCTGCTTGTTGTTGCTTTGGTCGCGCTGGTAGTCGGTTTGCTTTTGCAATTCCTCGTTGCCGGAACCTACTTCGTTGGTCGGATTTTGGTTGGCAGATTCTACTTTTTGGCCGTCTTTTTTAGACGTAGTGTCGTCTTCTTCGAAAAGCTCGTCGCTGAGTATCATGGCTGGTGGGAAGTTTTGGAAAATTACTCGTTTAAGGAGCCGGAAACCCGGCTGCCGCCTCAACAGCTGTACGCGCTGGCCCGCCCGAAGTTGGCCCCGCTGTTTCCTTTGCGTTTCTTTTCGCCTCCCCTACTTTCTATGGACTTTGCCAAGCTGTATCGCCCCACCCACTTCAATTCCTGGCAATTCATTGCCTTCACTGGGCTGATTATGAGCGGCGGGGCCGAGTTGCTCATTCGCTATTTGGTGCGCCGGCCGCTGCCCACTGGCTACGGCTGGCTCTACGTCTGCTGGGCCGCCCTCTTCGTAGTCGGCGCGCTGGTCAACCTCTTCGGTAAGCCCACGCCCCCCGGCCACCATCACCATTGAAAAGTTATGAATTATGAGTTAGAAGTTATGAGTTAGCTCTCCGAAAATAACTACTAGCAATCAGGGTCATACACTTTATGCGCACTTCAGAATATCCCTTGTGCGCTTGGACTGCCCAACTTATAACTTCTAACTCATAACTCATAGCTTATCTCATTGTCCCGTCGGCCGTATAGCAGGGTCTGCCGGGACAGTTGGGGGCTTCGTCTGGTAATGGCGAGCGGGCCCAGCCACCCGGCCCGACTTATCCGTTTCTAGACGATGCGCAACCGATTACCGGGCCTCGCGGCCGGGCTGCTGGCCCTGCTGAGCCTAGCCGCCTGCGGCTCCAAGAAAGAAGACACCGCCGATGGCAAGGGCGGCAAGGATGGTAAAGGTGGGCCGCCGCCTATCAAAGACTACCCCGTGCTCGTGCTCAAGCCCGATACGGTAACGCTCTACCAGGATTACCCGGCCACTATTCAGGGCCAGCAAAACGTCGAAATCCGCCCCAAAGTCGATGGCTTCGTGGAGGCTATCTACGTCGATGAAGGAGCCAGCGTGAAGAAGGGCCAGCGGCTCTTTCACATCTCGGCCCCGCAGTACGAGCAGGAGCTGCGCACGGCCCGTGCGGGCGTCGCCACCGCCCAGGCCGAGGTCGATGCCGCCCGCATGGGCGTGCGCAAGGTGCAGCCGCTGGTGGCCCGCGGCATTATCAGCAAGTACGAGCTGGAGGGTGCGCAGTACACCCTCGAAAGCAAGCTGGCCGCGCTGGCCCAGGCCCGGGCCACGCTGGCCAATGCCAACACCAACGTGGGCTACACCACCATCACGAGCCCGGTCGATGGCGTTATCGGGGCCATTCCCAATAAGATCGGCGCGCTGGTGAGCAGCACCTCGACCGAGCCGCTGACCACCGTTTCGAGCATCAACAACGTGTACGCCTACTTCTCGCTCAGCGAAAAGGCGCTGCTCAGCTTCACGCGCCGCCGGCCCGGGCCTACTCTGCAAGCCAAGCTAGCCAAGGTCCCCGACGTGCGCCTGGTCTTGGCCGACGGCACGGTGTACACCTACCCCGGCCGCGTCGAAACGGCTATCGGTCAGATCGATACCGAGACCGGCTCCACGAGCTTCCGCGCCACGTTCCCCAATCCGCAGGGCCTGCTGCGCAGCGGCAGCAGCGGCTCGGTGCGCACGTTTCAGTACAAAGACAACGTGCTGCTCATCCCGCAAAGCGCTACCTATGAGCTGCAAGGCAAGCGCTTCGCCTACGTAGTGGGCACCGATACCGCCGCCTACGCCCAGCCCATCACGGTGGTCCCCACACCCGACGGCGACTCTTTCGTAGTGCAACAGGGGTTGAAAGCCGGCCAGCGGGTAATTCTCGAAGGCATCACCGGCCTGAAGGACGGCACGAAAATCCGGCCTAAGGTGGTGGCAGAGAAGAAAGCGAAGACGCCAATGGCGGGATGAGTTTTTTAAATTATGAATTAGAAATTATGAATTGCTTTCTCATGGCTGGCTTGCGAATGAAGCTGTTTGAGAAAATCCCGTTTAATCAGTAATCCGTCCGTCATTCTGAGCCTGCCGAAGCATCTCTGCCGCTTCGTTCAACGACTTAACAACGAAGCGATAGAGATGCTTCGGCAAGCTCAGCATGACGGACGTAGTGGTTAGTAGTGGTTAAGAATTACTTTTTATTCAACTCCTAAGTGAACGTATTTTCTACTCATTTATAAAATTCATAATTACTAATTTATAATTCATAATTAGCAAAACCATGCTAAAAATATTCATCGAGCGCCCCGTGCTCTCCACCGTTATCTCGGTCATTATTGTGCTGCTGGGGGTGCTGGGGCTGCTGTCGCTGCCCATTGCGCAGTACCCCGACATCTCGCCGCCCACGGTGCAGGTATCGGCCAGCTACGCGGGGGCCAACGCCGACGTGGTGCTCAAGAGCGTGATTGTGCCGCTCGAAGAGCAGATTAATGGCGTAGAAGGCATGACCTACATGACTTCCTCGGCCACCAACGACGGGGCGGGCTCCATCCAGGTGTATTTCAACGTGGGCACCGACCCCGACCAGGCGGCGGTGGACGTGCAGAACCGGGTATCGAGCGCGACCAGCCTGCTGCCGCAGGAAGTAACCCTGGCCGGGGTGACGGTCCGCAAGCGCCAGAGCAGCAACTTGTTGATTTTTGCCCTCTACTCCGACAACCCCGCCTACGACCAGACTTTCCTCCAGAACTACGCCCAGATCAACATCGTCCCGCAGATCAAGCGGGTGAACGGGGTGGGCGACTCCAACGCCTTCGGCTCGCGCGACTACGCCATGCGGGTGTGGCTACAACCCGACAAGATGGCCATCTACGGCCTCACGCCGGCCGACGTCACGGCCGCCCTGGCCGACCAGAACGTGGAGGCCGCGCCCGGTAAGTTCGGCGAGAATTCCGACCAGAGCTTTCAGTACGTCATCAAGTACACCGGCAAGCTGCTCACGGCCGACCAGTTTGGCGACATCGTGCTCAAGGGCACGGCCCAGGGCCAGCTGCTGCACCTCAAAGACGTAGCCCGCATTGAGCTGGGCGCCCAGGCCTACAGCAGCAACAGCGCCACCTTCGGCAAGCCCTCGGTGGGCATCTCGGTCAACCAAACGCCTGGCTCCAACGCCCGCGAGGTAATTGAAAACTCCATTAAGGTGCTGCAAACGGCGGAGAAGGATTTTCCCGCTGGCATTCACTACACCAACCTGGTGAACATCAACGACTTTCTGGATGCCTCGATTGATAAAGTAATTCACACCCTCATCGAGTGCTTCGCGCTGGTGTTCCTGGTGATTTTCATTTTCCTCCAGGATTTCCGGTCCACGATTATCCACGGCGTGTCGGTACCGGTGTCGATTATCGGCACGTTTTTCTTCCTCAAAGTCTTCGGCTACAGCATTAATCTACTCACCCTCTTCGCCTTGGTGCTGGCCATCGGCATCGTGGTCGATGATGCCATCGTGGTAGTGGAGGCCGTGCACGCCAAGCTCGAAAGCGGCTACACCTCGCCGCGCAAGGCCGCCATCGACGCCATGAGCGAGATCACCGGGGCCATCGTGAGCATCACGCTGGTGATGGCGGCGGTGTTTTTACCGGTCACGTTCATTACGGGTTCGGTGGGCGTGTTTTATAAGCAATTTGGGATAACGCTGGCCATTGCCATTCTCATCTCGGCCATCAACGCCCTTACGCTGTGCCCGGCGCTGGCGGCCCTCTTCCTGCTACCCCCGCACCACGAGGAAGACAAGCAAGCCGAGAAAAAGACCCTCATGCAGCGCTTCAGCGTGGCTTTCAACGCGGCGTACGATGCGCTGGTCGCGAAATACTCGCGGGCGGTGAGTTTCCTGGCGGGGCGGCGCTGGCTGGCCCTGGCGGGCGTGGCGGGCTTCGCGGGTTTTTTGTATTTTCTAATGACGAGCACGCCCAGCAGCTTCGTACCCAACGAGGATATGGGCACCATTTTCGTGAACGTGAGCCTGCCGCCCGCCTCCACCCTGGAGCGCACCACGGCCGTCAACAACGAGGTCGATAGCCTGATTCGAACCATCCCGGCGGTACGGGGCACGCTGCGCATCACGGGCCAAAATTTCCTGGCCGGGGCGGGCAGCGCCTACGGTATGGTCATCGTGCGCCTCAAGCCCTGGGACGAGCGCAAGGACATGAACAACGAGGCCGTTATCAAGAAGATATCGGCCCTCACGGCCCACATCCGGGCGGGCGACATTCGCAGCATTTCGCAGCCCACCATCACGGGCTTCGGGGCCACCGGCGGCTTCACGTTTCAGCTGCAAGACCGGGGCGGGCACACCACTGCTGAGTTTTACAAAGTGGCCCAGGACTTCCTGGCCAAGCTGAGTAAGCGGCCCGAAATCCAGTTTGCTACCACGGCCTTCAACCCCGGCTTTCCGCAGTACCAGCTCTCGGTCAACGTGCCCAAAGTGAAGGCCGCGGGCCTCACTGAAAAGGACATTCTGAACGCCATGCAGGTGTACTACGGCGGCTCCTACGCTTCCAACTTCAACCAGTTTGGCAAGCAGTACCGGGTAATGGTGCAGGCCGACACCGCCTACCGGGCCAGCCCCGAGGGCCTCAGCAAAATCTTCGTGCGCAACGCCAGCGGCGTGATGGCCCCCATCACGGAGTTCGTGACGCTCAAGCGCATTTATGGCCCCGAGAGCTTGTCGCGCTTCAACCTTTTCACCGCCATCTCGGTGAACGGCTCGCCCAAGGAGGGCACGAGCTCAGGGCAGGCGCTGGTAGCCATTCAGGAAGTGGCGCAGCAGCTACCGGCGGGCTACGGTTTCGAGTTTTCGGGTATCAGCCGCGAGGAGCAGGGTAGCGGGCGGCAGTCGCTCTACATTTTTGGCCTCTCGCTCATCTTCGTGTACCTGCTGCTGAGCGCGCAGTACGAGAGCTACATTCTGCCGCTGGCAGTACTGCTCTCCATCCCGATTGGCCTGAGCGGCACGTACTTATTTGCCAAGGTTTTCGGCATCGACAATAACATCTACCTCCAGATTTCGGTGATTATGCTCATCGGGCTGCTGGCCAAAAACGCGATTCTAATCATCGAATTCTCGCTGGCCCGCCGCCGCGACCACGGCCTAGATATCCTGGACGCCGCCCTGGAAGGCGCCAAGGCCCGCCTGCGGCCGATTCTGATGACCTCGTTTGCCTTCGTATTTGGGCTGCTCCCGCTGCTGTTTGCCAGCGGCGCGGGGGCCAACGGCAACAAGAGCATCGGGGCCGGGGCCATCGGCGGAATGCTGTTTGGTACGCTGGTGGGGGTGTTCTTTATTCCCGTGCTATTTATCGTGTTTGAGGGCTTGCAGGAGCGCATCAGCGGTCCGCCCAAAACGCAGGCGCAGATCGAGCAGGAGGAAGCCGAGGGCGGCCCGCCGAAGCCAGAGGACCAGCCAAAGCCGCAAGACAAGCAGCCTGCCGCACAGCCCGCCCTGACGTAGCCCCCGGGTGTAACACCAAGCTCCGGCTTGGTGATGCGTCCGGTAAACGAACCCAGGCGCATCACCAAGCCGGAGCTTGGTGCTACATCCAGAGGGCGGGCTAGCCCCATCATTATTAGCTTATCAATGAATACCTTACCCTTACTCCGGCTCGCCCCTGCCCTGCTCCTGCTCGCCACCGCGAGCGGCTGCGGCATCCTGCACCCCTACGGCCGGCCCGAAGCCCCCACCGCTGGCCTCTACCGCGACGCGGCTACTACCGATACAACTACCCTAGCCAGCCGCCCCTGGCAGCAACTCTTCACCGACCCCCTGCTGCAAAAGCTTATCACCGAGGGCTTAGCCAACAACCGCAACTTGCAAGTCGCCGACGCCCGCATCGCCCAGGCGCAGGCGCTGCTGGCCCAGAGCCGGGCAGCCTTCCTGCCCAGTCTCAACGGCCGGGCTACCACTACCCTCTCGCGCACCGGTGGCTCGTTTGTGGGCACGAGCGTAGGCGGCAGCACGACCACCACGGGCGGCACCACCGGCGGCACGACGACCACCCCCGGCGGGGGTACCACCACGCCCGGTGGGGGCACGACGATGCCGGGCGGCGGCACGACCACGCCCGGCGGGGGCACTACTACGCCCGGCACCACAACCGGCACTACGACCACCGACCAGTCGAGCATCGTGACGGGCGGCGCGGCCCACCAGTACCTGCTGGGCCTGAGCAGCAGTTGGGAGGCCGACGTGTGGGGCAAGCTGCGCAGCACCAAGCGCTCCTACGTGGCCTCGGTGCGCCAGAGCGAGGCCTACCGACGCGTGGTGCAAACCCAGCTCATCGCCGACATTGCCGACAACTACTATGCCCTGCTGGCCCTCGACGCCCAGCTCGCCATCACCCGCCAAACGGTGCAAAACCGCATCCGCGACGTGGAGGTGATGAAGCTGCTGCTCGAAGGCGATGTGGTCACCGGGGCCGCTGTGGTGCAGAGCGAAGCCAACCGCTACGCCGCCGAGGTTACCATTCCCGACTTGCAGCGCAGCATCCGCGAGGCCGAAAACCTGCTGGCTACCCTGCTCGGCCGCGCCCCCGGCCCCGTCGAGCGCGGTACCCTGGCCGACCAGCCCGCCCCGCCCGCCCTGCTCACCGGCGTACCCGGCCAGCTGCTGCGCAATCGCCCCGACGTGCAGCAGGCCGAATACACCTTCGAAGCGGCCTTCGAGCAAACCAACGCGGCCCGCACCTACTTCTACCCCAGCTTCACGGTCACGGCCAACGGCGGCGTGACCAGCACCACGCTCGAACGCCTGTTTTCGCCCACCGCCATTTTCGCCAGCCTTGTCGGCGGCCTCACCCAGCCGGTCTTCAACCAGGGCCTCAACCGCCTGCGGCTGGCCCGCGCCCAGGCCTTGCAGCAGGAATACCTCGCCACCTACCAGCAAACCATGCTCACGGCCGGCCAGGAAGTCAGCAACGCCCTCTTCTCCTACCAAAGCGCCACCGAGAAAGCCCAAATCCGCGCCCAGCAGCTCGCCGCCCTCAACAAAGCCGTAGACTACACCCAGGAGCTGCTGCGCGCCGGCTTCGCCAACTACACCGAGGTGCTCACCTCGCAGCAGGCCCTGCTCCAAGCCCAGCTCAATGGGGTAAATGACCAGTTGCAGCAGCGCCAGGCGGTAACTGATCTTTACCACGCACTGGGTGGGGGGTGGCGGTAGCTACAATATCGTGAGCGACAAACAGTAAGCAGAAGAGACAACAGTCTCGCAGTCATAATTAGAGCCGCCCCCTATGCCCGCCCTAACGTGGAGTAAGCGCCTCGACCACCGGGCCGGCTGGGGGTGCGCGGGGCGCAGTTCGGCACCCACATAATTCGTTTTTTTTTGCTTCCTCCTACCCTAAGCTATTAGCACAAATCTAATCGACTTGCGCGTAATAAATATTCATAAATTTCATATAAAACAAGTGCGGCTATTTTTTTAAATCAACTTTTATTACACCTCTACTGCCAACAAGATTCAGCACGTTATTGTTTATATAAATCTTATCAAAACTATACTCTGGAACTACGCGACTTACAACCTTTTTATCAATTAAAAATTTATACTCTTTATTTTCATCCACATAATACAACGTCAGAACATTTACAGATGAAAAATAGATGACAAATCTATAAAATTTTTCCGTATCATGATCATAAATTAACTCCCCTAATTCCCTCACCTTTTTCCCGGAAAACTTATCGACTAAGACAAAGTTACACGGGCCATTTGCTGGACAGCCACTCCTAAATAATAAAAGCTTATCGTATTCTTTTGACAAATGATAACCTAGTCTATAAGTATAACCAAATAAATAAATAGGCAATTCATCAATAATTTTTTTATTTTTATTCACATCTTCAAGAGTCAGCCAGACTCTCTTACAATTGAATTGCCAGTAAAGCTTGCTAGAATTTTTCAAAATCGTTACGCCACAATTTATTACATGTTCATTCATTAACCTATTCGAATTACATCCACACTCCCTCTTCTGACCATAGGAGCAATAGGCTGGGAGAATAAATAGTATTATAAATAAAATATTATACCCTTTTTTTTCTAACACTGCGCGGCAACTATAAATTTTATTATTTTTTCCCATCACCCTTTTTTGCCCCTAATATTCTGCTAGCATCTTTTCTTTCAAAAGCTTCCGCACCGGCTCGTCGTAGAACTTCAAGCAAGCATAAGCCAGAATTACCGCCGCTACATATACCAGCGCCGCCACGGGCAAGCCCTCGCGCAAGGGCACCTTATGCGTCGCGACCCAGGCCGTGTAGGTGTAGATGAGCGGGTAGTGGGTGATGTAAATTGGGTACGAAATATCGCCTAAGAAGCGGCACAGCCGCTGGGCCGCGCCCGAGCGCACTGCCCCGCTGGCCCCAAAGAAGATGATAGCGGGGAAGACGAAAATGATGCAGAGCGTATCGTAGAGCCCATTTTGCCAGGGCTGCGCGGGGTTGCCGACGCGGGGCATGGCTAGCACCACGACCACCGCCAGACTGCACCACCAAAAGGCATTCGGCACCGGCCGCAGCCGGGCCAAGCGAAACAGCAGCAGCCCCGCGAAAAACGGGTACGTCATGCGGGCGAAGCCGATGTGCAGCTGCTCGGGCTCCAGCGACCAGCCGCCGATGACGTCGCCCTGCGGACTCGTGAGGCCCAGGTGCAGCAGCGCCCCCGCCGCCAGCACCACCAGGATGCCCAGCGCCACGTTGGAGAAGCGGCGCACGACCGTCGCGTACAGCACGTTGGCCACGTACTCGAAAAACAGCGACCAGCCCGGCCCGTTGAGCGGGTAGGTTTCGTGCCAGCCCCGCACGTCGAGCGCTACCGGCACCGGCACCATGAAGCAGCCGATGAGCATGACCAGCAGCATTTTCCACACCGGCGTCTGGCCGATGATGGGGAACAGCGCCGACGCCTGAAAGTAGTACATCCCCGCCCCTATCACCATGCCCAGCACCACCATGGGTTGCAGCCGCACCAGCCGCCGTTTGAAGAAACCGCCCACCGTGAGGCGGCCCCACCGGTCGTCGTAGGCGTAGCCAATCACGAAGCCCGACAGCAGGAAGAAGAAATCCACGGCCAGGTAGCCGTGATTAATTATTTGGTCGAGGTGGCTGGTGGCGTGGGCCTCGCACAGGTGAAAGGCCACTACCATGAGCGCCGCCACGCCCCGTAGGCCGTCGAGAATGGGATAATGGGGCTTAGTAGAAAGTGAGGCAGGCTGCATAGGCGGCAAGTTAGAGCCATTGCTTCACATGGGGCACCTTGGCCCTTGCGCCCTGAATCTCAGCGGGTGTTGTGAAACCCCATCCGTCATGCTGAGCCTGCCGAAGCATCTCGCTCGCACCGTTGCTAAGCCATTCAACGAGGCGAGCAAGATGCTTCGGCAAGCTCAGCATGACGGACGATTTTTTTTATCTACGGCTCTTTAGCTTGCTCCTACTGCAAAATGCAGCTGTTCAAGTATCGGGCGGGTGACTACCGCGCTGCGCTCACCGTAGCAAGCAATTCTTTGCATCACAGCCGATGGCTTACGCGCCGTGCGTGAGCTAGCCAGCGGAGCCAGCACCAGCGCTCAGCGACGCAGGAACACTGTAAAATCGCCGTCGCGGTAGCCTTCTACTAACTGCACGTCAGGGGCTAGCGTTTGGCAAAAGGCTACGATGGCGGTCGGGTCGTAGGCCGAGAGCGGGCCGCCGTCGGCGGGCTCCCAGCTGAGGAGGTTGAAGCCCAGGCCGCGCCGACAGGCGGCATACAGCTTTTCGATGGCCTCGTAGATGAAGTGCGGGTTGCGGTGGCGGTAGTTGAGCGAGCCGCTGGCCAGCACGTAGTCGCTGGGTGGCAAGGTCTCTCGTAGGAAGTCGCCGGTAGTCAACGTCACATCGGGGACGTGGCCGTAGCGGGCGCGGGCCAGCTTCAGCAGTTCAGGCATCTGCTCGATGCCGTGGTAGCGCACCCCGGCAAAGCGCTGTTGCAGAAACGGATATAAATCGGCGTAGCCGCAGCCCACGTCGAGCACCGAGCAGTGGGCGAGGTCGCCAATCTGGCTCAGCACCTCAAAGCGAATGAGTTGGCCATCGGGCAGCCAGCCCAACGCGCCGGGACTACCAACACCGTACTCCTTGATGCGCTGCCGATGGTAGCGAAAAACGGCCGCCTCGTCGAGCAGCCGGCCAAGGCGTTTGCGCATAGAAAACAACCTACCAGCGTACTACGCCCGTGCGGCCAGGCCGCGCAGCACTTCCTTGGTTTTGCTCACGTGGTCGGTGGCCCCGCTCATCGAGTTGAAGATGTAGGCGATTTTACCCTCCTTATCAATCACGAACGTGACGCGGCCCGGCAGCAGGCCCAGGAAAGCGCGGGGCACCTCATACTGCTTGCGCAATTGCCCGCCGGTATCGGCCAGCAGCGGGAAGGGCAGCCGGTGCTTCTGGCTGAACTTCTGGTGCGAGGCCTCGCTATCGGAGCTCACCCCCACTACCACCGCCCCGAGGTCGAGAAAATCGGCGTACTGGTCGCGGAAGGCGCAGGCCTCAGCCGTGCAACCGGGCGTGTCGTCCTTGGGATAAAAATACAGTACCACCGGCCTGCCCCGCTGCCCAGCCAGGTGAAACGTATCGCCCTTATCGGTAGGCAGGGTAAAATCGGGGGCTTGGTTGCCGAGATTCAGCACGTTGTTGAGTTATGAGTTAGAAGTTATGA
>CAJYVK010000144.1 GCA_913778455.1 uncultured Hymenobacter sp.
CCTACTGCTGCCTCCCGTAGGAGTCGGGCCCGTATCTCAGTGCCCGTGTGGGGGACCAGCCTCTCAGCTCCCCTAGTCATCGTCGCCTTGGTAAGCCGTTACCCTACCAACTAGCTAATGACCCGCAGCCCCATCCATCACCAATAAATCTTTCACAACTAACCGATGCCGGTTTATTGTCTTATGCGGTATTAATCCGCCTTTCGGCGGGCTATCCCCCAGTGATGGGCAGGTTAGCTACGTGTTACGCACCCGTGCGCCACTAATGTATTGCTACATCCGTTCGACTTGCATGTATTAGGCCTGCCGCTAGCGTTCATCCTGAGCCAGGATCAAACTCTCCATTGTATAATATTTCCTACACCCATGCGAACATGGGCTGATGTCGAGTGCAATACCTCGCTCGTATTGACGAGTTTAATTTTTAATGTTACGTTATGCTTACTGAGTAAGCATACTTACCATTTGTCTTTTCCAGTCATTCAAAGAACGTTTGTCACTTCCAATTGAAGCAACATAGTAGCTGATCTAGCAGCCTACTTTTCTAACTCTTGCAATAAGCGCTCTCGTTTGTGAGTGCAAATTTATGCAAGAATCTTCTTATTTGAAAACTTTCAGCGATTTTTTTATTTTTTTCGCTTTTGCTTTTCTGCAATGGCCTCCGATTGAAGCGCGGTGCAAAGGTAAGAAGATTTTTTTAATTTCCAAAATTAAGAGGAGTTTTTTTGTGCCTCTTCTCATTTTCGATAAGCAATCAACTTCGTTTAAGTTGATTTGAAATTCTTCAATTACCTGTGAATCACATTCTATTGAAGGCTTTTTGCTTTTCCCTTTTTGATTGGGAGTGCAAAGGTAGCACTTTTTTTTGACTTTCCAAATTCGAGGAGAAGTTTTTTAAACTTTCTACCCTGGTCTTCGGCGGTTCCGATGAGCCCTTATTTGATTCGGGGTGCAAAGATACGCTAAAGATTTTTGAAAATGCAAAAGAGCTTTTCGAATTTTTAGTTCGTTGTTCTTTTCGTCACCCTCGTCCGTTTGATTTGGGAGTGCAAAAGTACGGCAAAGGTGACGGGTTGGCAACCACCCACTAGTTATTATCGTAGTGCTTCGCTTTTGCGGCGGGGCTACGCATAGATGGTTAGGTTATCACTCAGCCGGTTAGCAAACCGGGGAAGTCGGAAAAAAATTCAGGGCTGAGAGTCTTTTTCGAAAAAAGGGGCTAGGTTGGGGCGATAGCGACGGGGGCGGCTGGCCTCGTACTGATAGAAAAGCTGGCCCAGCTGGGCGAGAAAGGGCTCGCCAATGGTATCGTACTCGTAGACGGCATCGTTGATAACGCCATCCTGATTGACGTAAAGGACAGCGCTGAGCATAAACTCGGACTGGTGCAGGGAATCGGCGAAGTAGGCAACATCGGCCAGATAGCCGTGCGACATGCCGACAATGTTGAAGATGCGCAGGCCGGGCTGGGGCTGGGCCTCGGGGCGACGACCGTAATAGAAGTACTTTTTATAGGCGTCGAAGTACTTGGAACCGGCGTAGGGAGTAAAGTGGCTGGCGTGGGGCGTCAGGTGAAGATACTGGCGGAGGAAGGCGTAGTCGGCGGGCGTGAGATGGAGGCGCTGGGCGGCGGGCAGCGCTTCGGGGAAGAGGGCTGCTTGCAGTAGGGCCGTGACATCGGGCAGGGGTAGGTTGTTGGCGGTGGTAAAGTCGTAGGGCTGGCGAATGATTTTAGTGCCGACTTGATAGGCGCGTCCAGCAAATACCGGCCCCAGCGGCGGCGCAGGCGTACGGGGGTTGGTTTGGGCGGGCTGCTTATATAAGGTATCGCCGGCCAGCGTGTGAAAAGCCACGGGGTTGGTACGACGGTTGGCGGCAGTATCGCAGGGCGCGAAGCGGCGCACGATGCGACTCCCCGAGTAGCCGAGCTGCCGCAAACGGTCGTTGATGGTTTTTTGGCCCAAGAACTCGTAGAGGCGATTATAGGCGAGGTTATCGCTGACGAGCAGCATCCGCTTGATATAGTTGCCGACGGTAGCCTGGCGGTCGGAGTCGGCGGGAGCGGCGAAGGGGACGGGCGTTTGGCAGCGGCCGGCGGCACCGGTAGACATTATCGTGCTCCGCGTAATCGGAGCGGGCAGGGTGTGCAGCTTTTCGAGGGCCAGCAGGGCTACGGGCAGCTTGACAAGGCTGGCGGGATTGAAATACTGACGGGGGTTGAGGTGATAGGTGTGCTGGGTGAAATGCGGCACATTCCGAGCATCGCGGTTTATCTGCGTGTAAATGAGTTGGAGTTGATAAGTGGCGGGGTGGCTGAGCACCTTTGCTAGTGCCGGGCTGGTGCGCAGCAGGCTGTCGAGCAAGGGGGAGTCGGGGTACTGAGTGGACTGGGCTTGGGTACGGGTAGCTACTAGTAGTATCAGGAGAGCTAGGACAGACTTCATGGATAAGGGCAGTTTCATACTACTTATAATAAGGAAGGCCGTGATAGTTTTTATCACGGCCTTTCAGGGGCAGCCTTTCCCCCAACCTCTTTTCTTAAGGGATGATATGAGCCGGACGATGTAAGGCTGGTTGGCTTCAGCAACTTATTTCCTCGCTAGTGGCACTACCTTTTCTAGCTGGATATTGACTAGGCTACCGCACGGCAGAAGGCCGGCAACGCTCGGCTTGCAGAGCTTGGGCTACTTGGCTATCGGGGCACGGCGTTCAGCCAGCAGCAGGTTGCTGTCGGTTTGACGCCAGTTGTAGCCAGTACCAAAAGGGAGCGGGCGAGCCCGGTGCAGGGTATCGTGGTAGGCAGCGGTGAGCTCGGGCTGGTACTGCTTGGCGAAGAGATTGATGGGGCGACGGTAGGTGCCGTAGTAGGTGAACTGCCAGGCGCTTTTGGGGAAATACTTCATGGCAATGCCGCTGTCGTCTTGCAGCAGGTAATTGCTCCGCTCCAGCACCAAATTACGGATTTTGGAGAAATAGCTCTTGTGCATGAGGTAGGTGGCCGATTTCACGTAGGTGGTGAGCGGGCCGAGGCTGCGCACGTACTTCAACGGCGCATCCTTGGAAGCGAGTTTGTAGTCGCTGAGGTCGGCCGAGAAGTAGTAGATGGTTTTTTCGGAGCCGTCGGCGGCTTGCAGCTTGAGCTCGGCCCCGGGAATGGCTTTGGAACCAGGGGCGCGGGTGGTGTCGGATACTTCGTGAAGCTGGCCCTGGGCGTCGAGTTGCACAGGGTGCACGGCCAGCACGTGATTGCCGGTGCGGGCGGCGAAAAGCATGATGAGCGGCACCGCCCCGTCGAGGTTTACCGATTTCAAGTCCACGGCCATGTCATTGGTGCGGAAAAAGCTGAAATTCAATACCGACCACAACGACTTTTTCACGGCGGGCAGGATGGCCGGGTTGGCCAGGTTGGCGCGGCTGGGCACGCTACCCACGGGCTCCAGCCCAAACATGACGTAGGTGCTGGCGGTGGGAAAGAGCGTGTAGGCGTTCAGAAAATCGGGACCGCTGAACGGATAGAACAGCGTATTCGTAGCTTGGCGCACCGTATCGAGCTCAGTGGCGGCCCACTTATCCATGCGGTCGGTGTGGGTAGTGCGGTACTTGGCCCAGCTTTTTTCCTGGTCCTGGGCAAAGGCCTGCCAGCGGGGCTGGGCAGCCAGCTCGGCCAGGGGGGTGCCGGCTTTGGGCGCCAGGCCGGCAAGGTAGGCGGCTACGTTCTGGACGTTAGCAGTATCGGGGGCCGGGGTGGCGGGCTTGGCAGGAGCCGTAGCCTGGGGCTGCGCGGTGCTATCGGCCTTGGGGGCTACGCCGGCTACTTTATCGGCCGTATTGGCCATCGTTTCAGTTTTGGCGGCGTGTTCCTCGGTAGTCGTGGAAGTGGAGCAGGCGGCCAGCAGGGTGAAGGCTGGCAGCAGGGGCAACAGGGAAAGGCGCATTTAAGGAAAAAAGAATGGCTGGGGCAGAAATGGGCAGGAGTGGCGGGGGCGGATTACTCCGCCGGGCGGGCGGGCGCGGCGCTGGTAGTAGCCCCGGCTTTTTGCGCCGCGAAGTAAATAAGCAGGCCGCTGGCGACGGTAGCCAGGCCGTAGAGCGACTCTTGCGGCTTGTCGCGAATAATGAACACGAGCGTCCAGGCGCTGAGGGCCAAAAACAACAACGGCGTAAACGGGTAGCCCCAAGCGCGGTACGGACGCGGCAGCTCGGGCCGCCGCCAGCGCAGCACAAACACGCCCAGCACGGTGAGAAACGTGAACAGGTTGAGCACAAAGCCCGCGTACACGAGCACGGCGTTGAAATCAGGCTTTAGAATAAAAACCAGCGTGATGCCCACTTGCAGCAGCAGCGCCCGCACCGGAATGCCGGCCGAACTGCGACGGGCCAGCCAGTGCAGGGCGGGCAGGTCCTCCCCCATCGTCTGCACGATGCGGGGGCCGGCAAAAATCATGGCGCTGATGGTGGATACGAGCAGGCCGGCGATAACCCCGCCCATGAGCCGGCCCAGCACCGGGCCAAACAGCCAGCTCGCCGCCAGGTAGCCTACTTCGAGCTGGCCCTTGAGCACGGCCAGCGGCGTGGCGCGCAAAAACACGTAGTTGAGCCCCACATATAAGAGCAGCACCACGGCGGTACCGGTGAGCAAAATGCGCGAGAGATTGCGTTGCGGGCGCTCAATTTCGCCGGTGAGGTACACAGCGGCGTTCCAGCCCGAATACGCGTAGCTGACATACACCAGGCTCACGGCAAAGGTGGGGCTGAGCAGCGCCCGCCAGCCCGCCGCATCGGGCGCGAAGGCGATGGGCTGGGCTGGCCCCACGACCATACCGGCTCCGATGAAAGCCACCAGCACCAGCACTTTAAAAGCCGTAATAATGACCTGCAAGCGACTACCAGCGCGGGTGCTGCGGCCGTGCACCAGGGCCAGCCCCACCACCACGGCCACCACCACCCCAGTGGCGTAGGTGTAGCCGCTCCCAGCGCCCACGGGCGTGGCCAGCCAGGGCCACACGCTCTGGGCGTAGCGGGCCAGCGCCAGGGCCGCCAAGGCCGTGGGCGCGGCAAAGCCCACCGTGGCCGACACCCAGCCCGATAGAAAGCCCAGCGCCGGGTGGTAGATCTGACTGAGGTAGTGGTACTCGCCACCCGAGCGGGGCATGGCCGCCGCTAGCTCGCCGTAGCTCACGGCCCCGCACAGGGCGATGAGGCCCCCCACAACCCACAGCATCAGCAGCGCGAAGCCGCTCTGAATGCCTAGCACCTGAAAACCCAGGCTGGTGAAAACGCCGGTGCCGACCATGTTCGCAATCACAATGGACGCGCCGGTGCGAAAATTTATCTGATGAGGTTGAGCTTGCACGCCGGCAAAGGTCGGGCCGGCGCGGCATTTGGTACGGTGGGGCTTAAAAAGCGCCCGGGCCCCCTGCGAGAGGTTACAGCTTGAGCGTTGACGCAGTGCCACCAGCTAGTCTAAAAGAAGGCCAGCCCCGCAAAGAAGCCAGCCTCTTCAAATGGATAGCCTGCCCGCCGAAAGGATAAGCCAGCTATGCAAAAAGCCCAGCCGCTGCCCCCGCGAGGGCAGCGGCTGGGCTCAACGGCCAGCGTACTCCCTAGTAAACGAGGAGCACGCTGGCTTGGGTAAGTAGCAGGCTACACTTCGGGAGTAGCAGCAGCGGCTTTGGGCCTTTTGTAAAGTGGCACGGTGCTGCACGGCTCGCCATACATGATGCTGGCCGCTACCGGCAATAGGTGCTGCATAATAGCCACGTAGGCGAACGTGGGCACCGGCTTGTCGCCGCAACCCTTGATCACCAGCTTGGCGTCGCGGTAATATTCGGCGTCGATGCCCGCGATGGCTTTTTCGAAAAGCGACTGCTCCAGCGCCTCCAGGCTGCCGAACACGTAATGGTTGGCCTGACCTTGCAGCTTGCTGGCCAGTAGCATGTAGGCCCAGGTGGGCACGATGGCATCGGCAGAGCAGATGATGGCCACGTTTTTTCCGGCGTACTGCGTCCAGTCGTGGGTTTTTACAAACTCGCGGAAGTCTTTCTCACGCAGCATAAGACCGTGAAAAAGGTTATCCTTGATGTCGTACACCACCCGCTCACCGGGGTGGATATACTCTTCCAGATTAAGCGTAAGGAGGCCGGAGGCAGCCACGCGGTTGACGAAAAGCGGTTCCATATTTTTCAGTTATCAGCTGTCAGTTGCTCTTTAACAAGCAACAGGCACAATTTGTAAAGCAGTCTTTTTTGAACTATTTTTTTAGAAACCATAGAGCAAACTGCTCGTCATACTGAGCTTGCCGAAGCATCTCGCGTGGTGTACTAATTTCCTCGTTAGATAAAGCGAGCAAGATGCTTCGGTAAGCTCAGCATGACGAGCAGTTTGATTGCACTAAAAAATCTCTAAACAGTCTCTAAAAACCGCTACCGACCCAGCGACTTTGGGGTAGTAGTGTGCACTTCCTTCAAGTAAAACGGCTCGTAATAAGCCACATCCCGAAACTCCTGGCGCTGGTAGGCCGCGAGGGCCAGCTCCCCGATGCTAACGGCCGAGGGCTGTACCCCGGCCAGGAAGTTGGCGTGCGGGTTGTCGCCAACCAGCGCCTGAAACTTGGCCGCGCCCGATCCGAAGCACAATACCGGCTGGGTGGCCAGATGGTCGGCTAGTGACCCGGTATCCAGCACGAGGTTGTGCGGGGCCAGCACTTCGGTACCGTCGGCGCGGTAAAGTGCCGTGTACACCTCCTGGCGACGGGCGTCGAGCATGGGGCAGTACAGGTACTCGGCGGCGCGGGGCGTGCGGGCAGCCACCTGATGGGCCAGCGCGGGCAGCGTACCCACGGCCAGTAGCGGAATGTCGAGGGCAAAACCCAGACCCTTGGCGGCGGCGGCCCCGATGCGCAGGCCAGTGTAGGAGCCGGGGCCGTCGCTCACGGCCACGGCGGCGAGGTCGGCCAGGGCGTGACCAGCGTTAGTCACCAACTGCTCGACGAGCACGGTGAGGTGGGTGGAGTGCGACTTTTCGAGGCGCAGCTCGGACTGGCCGAGCAGGCGGCCGCTGGGCAGGTGGTGCAGAGCCACGGCGCAAATGGGCGACGAGGTTTCGAGCGAAAGCAGGAGCATGGACATAAGCAAGCGGCAATTTCCGGCCAAAACGGCGTTTTTTTGTTAAACCAACTCCCGGCGCCTTTGTGCGTTTGAGGTAAACCAATTGCCCGATTATGCCGCTGGCTGCTCGTCCTTACGCACTTACCATTATTGGCGGCGGCTTTGCGGGCACCGCGCTGGCCCTGCACCTTACCCGACTGCCGGGGCCGCTGTCGCTGGAGGTGGCGCTGGTGGAGCCCCGCCCGCTGGCTGGCCCCGGCCTGGCTTACTCGCCGCCCCGCCCCGAGCTGCTGCTCAACGTGCGCCCCGCGGGCCTGAGCCTCTACGCCGACGAGCCCGCGCACTTTGCCCAGTGGCTAGCCCGCCAGCCCGAGGCGGCCAGCGGCACACCCGATTTTGCGCCCCGCGCCACCTACGGCCGCTACCTGGCGCAGGAGCTGGCCGCCGCCCTCGCGGCCCCGGCAGCCAACGGGGTCCGCCTGCGCCACTTCGCCACCGAGGCCATAGCTGCTCCACTCCTCCCCGATGGCCGCCGCGCCGTGCAACTCGCCGACGGCCGCACGCTGGCCAGCCACGCCACGGTACTGGCGCTGGGTAATTTTCCGCCCCCGCCCCCCGCCGGTCCCGACTACCGCTACCTGCGCCACCCCGGCTACCACGCTGACCCGTGGGCCACCGGCTCGCTGGCCCGCATCGGCGCTGAGGAGCCGGTGGTGCTCATCGGGGCGGGCCTCACGGCGGTCGATATGCTGCTGGCCCTGCGGGCCCAGGGCCACCACGCGCCGGTAGAGGTGGTGGCCCGACGCGGCCACTGGCCCGCCGCCCACGGCCCGGCCGGTGGCCCTACCTATCCTAATTTTTATCCTGAGCTGAAGGCTGAGCCCACCGTAGCTGGCACGCTACGCCGGGTGCGGCAGCACATCGCCCGGGCCGCCGCGCAAGGCATCGGGTGGCGGGCGGTCATTGACGCGCTGCGGCCTGACCTGGGCCACATCTGGGCGGGCTGGCCGTTGGCCGAGCAGGTGCGGTTTCTACGGCACCTGGCGGGGCGGTGGTCGCAGGTGCGGCACCGCATTGCGCCCAGCGGCGCGGCCATGCTGGCCGAGCAAACGGCCAGCGGGCACTTGCGCACCATTCCAGGGCGGGCGGTAGCCATCCTACCCGATCATGAATTGCTGCGCGTGGAGGTGGCCCGGGCGGGCCAGCCCATCCAGTGGCTGGCCGCGCCGCACGTCATCTGCTGCGCCGGGCCCCTGCTCGACTACAGTCGCATCGCCACTCCGCTAGTGCAGCAGCTACGCGCCGATGGCTGCCTCACGCCCGATGTGCTGCACCTGGGTATCCGCACCGATGCCAGCGGCGCGCTGCTGGGTGCCAACGGGCACCCCAGCGCGGGCAGTCTTTTTACGCTGGGTGCCAGCCGTCGCCCGGCCTACTTCGAATCGACGGCCGTGCCCGAACTGCGCCAGCAGGCCGCGGCGCTGGCCGACGTGCTAGCCAAGCGCTACTGCTCGCAGTTGCCGTAAACAACAGCGCCACCCTGGCTGAAGCCGGGGCGGCGCTCGGGGCAAACGAGCTATTTGTGGACGACCGCCTATCCTGTCGCTAGGCGGCCAGGGGCAGGCCCTCGGGATAGAGAGGCAGTACGCGAGTTTCAGAAGCAGCGGACGCAAGCTCCGGGGCCAGCTCGTCGCGGTGGCGGCGCAGGGCACGCATGAGCAGGTATTTGTATTTTTCAGCGTCGGCCAACGCTTGCGCTACGGCCTGCACGGCATCGGCGTACGCTACGACGGGCTGCAACTCGCGGCGCGGGCGGCGGGCCTCAAATACCCGGTCGGCCAGGTAATCAGCAGGGTTTTTCATGGGTAGAATACGCTAGTTATTGTCTGGGTAAATAACAGATGGGGACGGCTATAAATTCCGCCGCACCCATTTTTATAACCCTGAAGGTCAATACTTATCTTGCTTCCGAAAACACTCCCGAGAGCCAATTTTTTGGCAAGGTTTTGGCAACGCACTTACCATCCGCCGCCCGGTTGGCCGTATAACTAATCGGAGCCGCGGAAATTAAACTTCGTGGCCTTAGTGTTATCTAACATCCGTTGTTTTCACAACCTAATGCGAAGTTTCGGCTTCGACTTGTCATGCGTCGCAATCTGTTTTTTTCCCTGTTTTTGATGCTCGGCCTGGGTTTAGGCCTGAGCAGTTGCGCCCCGGGCGTGTACGCCGGGGCTAGCGTGGGCGCTCCTTACCCTGTATATGGCCCCAGCTACTATGGTCCTCGGTATTACGGCCCGCGCTACTATGCACCGCGCCCCGTTATTGTGCAGCCAGCCCGGCCTATTATTGTGCAGCCGGCCCGCCCCTACGGCGGCGGCTGGCGCGGTGACCACGGCTGGCACGGCGGCGGTCGCGGGGGCTTCGGCGGTGGTCGGGGGAGGCGCTAAGGCCGTCGGCCCACCGTCACTGACCCCATACTTTTCGGCTAAGCTTTTCGTTACCAGTTCTCACCTTTTTCCGTGCTTCGGCACTTATAAGCCATGCGTTTCCGTCCCTTGTTGCTCGTGTTGCTGCTAGTCCTGTACGGCGCTGGCACGGCTTCGGCCCAGGTTATTATCAATGCCCGGATAGGCCGCCCCTACTATGGCCGAGGCTATTATCCACCCGTGGCCCCGCCGGTAGTGGTGGCTCCGCCGCCGGTGGTAGTAGCCCCGCCGCCCCCCGTGTACTACGCCCCCGCCCCGGTGTACTATGCTCCCCGGCCGGTTTATTACGCTCCGCGGCCCGTGTACGTAGCCCCGCGCCCCTACTATGGCCGCGGCTGGGGACGCGGCCACCGCTGGTAGCCTGCCAGCCAGCATGAATAGCAGAAGGCCCCGGTAACTCGTAGTTATCGGGGCCTTCTGCTGTATACAAGCTTATTTAGCCGGCGGATATTACCCGCTACAACGTTTCGGAGCTGTGCAGGCGAATGCCGCCGCCATCGTCTTCGGCGGCACGCAGCATAGCCTGGGCAACGGTAGCCGCGGCAACGGGGCGATACTTGCGCCAGCTACCGCGCAGCAGCGGGCCGACGAGCTTTAGTACAGCGGCTCCCAGCCGCTCGCCCAACCGGGGCGCGGCCCGCTCACCCAGCAGCAGCGAGGGCCGAAAAATATGAATGGCCCGGAAGGGCGTCTGCCGCACGGCTTCTTCCATCTCGCCCTTCACGCGGTTGTAGTAGAAGCGCGACTCCGCATCGGCCCCCAGCGCCGACACGACCAGGAACTGCGCCGCAAAATTGGCCGCCGTGAGCGCGGCCAGCTGCACCACGTACAGAAAATCAACCTTATAGAACGCCTCCTGCGAGCCAGCCTGCCTAATGGTGGTACCGAGGCAGCAGAATACGTCGTCGGCAATGAGGCGCAGACGCTCCTTTTCGAGGTGGTCAAATTCCGTCACTACCTGCACGAGCTTGGGATGCTGCGCCGCTACGGGGCGGCGGCCTACTACTATCACCTTGGCGTAGCGCTCGCTGGCCAGCAGCAAGGGCAGAAGGGCGCTGCCGACCAGGCCGGTAGCACCCGCGAGTAGCGCAGTTTTTTTCATAACCAGAAAAGGCGGGGCCGCGGATGGTCGCGGCGGGCCTCTCCTTACGCAGAGATTGGCGTGGTGTTGAGCGGAGCTTACTTACCCAGTTCCTCGGCGCGGGCGCGGGCGGCCTCGGCCCCAGCCATGAGGCCCTCGCGCACGGTACCACCGCCGAAAGCCTTGAGCGCGGCCTCGGTGGTTCCCCCCTTGGAGGCCACGCGGGCTATCCACTCCTGGCAGCTGAGGCCAGCCTGGCTGTAGAGTTCTACGGCCCCCCGAAAGGTCTGGCTCACCAGTAGCTCGGCCTCGGCGGGCGCGAAGCCCATCTGGGCGGCGGCAGCCATCAGGGCTTCCATGCAGTAGTACACGTAGGCCGGGCCGCTACCCGAAATGGCCGTGCTGGCATCAATGGCGCTTTCCTGCTCCACGTACACTGTTTTACCGGTGGTAGAGAGCAGGTTCTGCACCTGCACCAGCTCGGCGCGAGTCACTTCGTCGGTACTTGTGAAGGCCGTCATGCCCATGCCAATCTGGGAAGGCAGATTGGGCATGGCCCGGATGATTTTAGGCGTGCCCAGCGCCTCGCGCAGGGTGTTGATGCGCACGCCCGCCATGATGCTGAGGATTACCTGCTGCGGCTGCACCAGCCCGCGCAGCCCGGCGAACAAGGCCGGCGAATCCTGCGGCTTCACGGCCAGGATAATGATATCGGCCCCCGGCACGCAGTCTTCGGGCCGCCCCCATACAGTGCCTATTTCGTGGGCGGCGAGCGCGGGCACGCGCTCGGGCGAGCGGGCCAGCAACCGCAGGTCGAGCCGCGAGGTAACGTGCGCCCGCACAAAGCTGCGGGCGTAGGTCAGGCCCATATTACCACCGCCAATAACGAGAATTTTCATGGTATATAAAGTTCCGCTTACGAGTCAGCTAATTCAGGAGCTGCGTGAGATGCCCCATACGAATCTTTTTTTGGCTGTCTATAAGCAACTTACAAAAAGCAACTATGATGCAAACGCGCACTTAGCGCTAATGCAACATCGTTACTCAACCTGCATTCATCTTCATTAATGAGAGCCCTTTGTACTGCTCATTAGAAGCGTCAGCCATTGGCGACTGGGCAAACATACTACCGTTTGGGGTGAGGATGCAGGATAACCCTGCTTTATTTTGCCCCAAACAGGCGGGCAAAAAAGCCCCGGCGGCGCGGCTTTTCCTTCTCCTTTACTTTCACCTTGGTAGTTTCCTGGGAGCTGGGGGCGGCAGGGCGCGGCTGCGGCCGGGGCGCGGCAGCTACGGGCGGCTGCGGCCGGCCCGGGCGCGTGGCCGACGTAGGCGGGCCCGCTGCTGCGGAAGCCGCCGGGGCCGTCACGGCCGGGGCGGCGGCCAGCACTTCCACCGCAAACTTTCCCTCGGAGAAGATGCGCACGGGCATACTCTCGTTGTGCAGGCGGTCGACGGCCGTAAGGTAATACGCGTAGGCGACACCGGGCGTGGCGGTGGTATCGGTGTAGGTACCAGGCTGGCCCAAGCTGCTGGGCCGTACGACGCTGAGGATACGGCGGGGGTCTTGCGGTCCCATCACCTGGCCGCGCTCGAAGCGGTAGAGCACGTAGTACGCGGCCAGGTCGCCATCGGCGGCGGGCACCAGGTCGGGTTGCCAGGTGAGGGTAGCGGTGCGGCCCTGGCGCTTGAGCACCATCTCGCGCACGGGGCGCGGGGCCAGGCTATCGAGCCAGGGCATCACGGGCACGAGCGCGGGGGCGCGGAAGGCGTCTTCGCGCAGGGAGTCGGTCGTGTGCAGTGGATTGGTGGCGAGCGACTTGGCCGAAAAGAAGACGCTACCCTGCACGTCGGCGGGATAGCTGCGATTGAGCCGCACCTGGCGGGGCAGCTCGCTCGGGTTGCGCCAGGCGGTATCGGAGCGAGTGCTTTCGAGCATCCGGTAGGTACCGTGGCCGATGTAGAGGTGGCGCTGAAAGCGGTTGCGCGTCCACCATTCGAGCAGCGTGGCGTAGGGCACGAGCCGGAACTTGGTGCTCCAGTAAAGCTGCGGCAGGATGTAATCGACCCAGCCGCGCTGTAGCCAGAGGCGCGAATCGGCGTAAAGATTAGAGTAGCTGGGCTGGCCAGCGCGCGTATCGGAGCCATTGGGGTCGGCACTCTTATTCATCCACACGCCAAAGGGCGAGATGCCAAATTTCACCCAGCGCTTAGCCAGCCGGAGGCTATCGTGCAGGTCGCGGATAAGAATATTCACGTTCTGCCGACGCCAGTCGGCCAGCCCCAGATTATCGGGATTGTAGTTTTGAAAAGCCTGTTCGTCGTGAAACACTACTCCCGGCTCGGGATAGGGATAGAAGTAATCATCGAAGTGAACGCCGTCAATATCATAGCGCCGCACCACGTCCATGATAACCCGCTTGATGTGGGTGCGCACCTCGGGCAGGCCGGGATTGTAGAGGTACTGCGAGGTGTACTTGATAAACCACTCGGGGTGCCGCTTGTAGGGGTGCAGCGGGGCCAGCGCCCGGGTGACCGTATCCATGGTCGCCCGGTAGGGGTTGAACCAGGCATGAAACTCCATGTTGTGCCGGTGAGCCTCGGCGATGAGGAAGGGCAACGGGTCGTCGTTTTCGCCAGGTGCCTTACCCTGGCGGCCGGTCAGGTACTTGCTCCAGGGCTCTAAGTCAGACTTATAGAACGCATCCGAGGCGGGCCGAATTTGTACGAACACCGCGTTGAGGCCCGCACGCTGGCCGGCATCGAGCAAGCGGCGGTACTCGCGGCGGTAATGCTCGGGAGCCTCGCCACGCTGATTGGGCCAGTCGATATTGGCCACCGTGGCCACCCAGAAACCGCGCAGCTCGCGCTTGGGCGGCGCGGGGCGCAGATCCTCTTCGCCGGCAATGGCCCCGAGCTCGGGGGGCACTTCTTGCGCCCGCAAGGCAAGGGGCAGCAGGCAAAGCAGAAAACAGAAAACGCGGCGGGGGCAGGAAAACCAAAGACTCAACACGGCCGCAAAGTACGGGCAGGAAATAGGGTTAACTGCGAAAAGCGAAGGGGTAAAAAGCCTAGCCCAGCGGCAAAGCTTCTTACCCCCTCACTTTCAGCGCCTAGCCTACCGGCTACACTTCGTCTTGCGGCGCGTTGGTAGGATTCTGATCGGCGCGGTCGGGGCCGGCGTCAGTTGCGGTGGCATCGCCACCTTCGAGGCCATTGGTTTGCTCGGCGTCGCCGTAGTCGCCCCGGATGCCCGCGCCATCGCTGTGGCTCAGGTCTTCCTGGGTTACGGTTTCGGGGTTGCCGCTGGCGTATTGGTCGCCGTCGGCGTCGGGGTTGGTGACGGGGCCGGCGGTGCTGGGGGTTTTGCCTTCTTCTATTTCGGAGGGGCGGCCCGAGTCGGGGGCGGGGTTGGGGGTTACCATGTTGCGGGGGCTACGGTTTAGTTGTAGCGGGTGGTTTTTTGGGTGGAACGCGGGACAAGCTAAAGCTCATCCTACAATATTTTAAAGCGTTACTTGGCCGATGCTGCCGCCGCTGGCCGCGGTGCCGCTGCTTACGCCACCGCCGGTGATACCATCGGCATCTTCGCTGGCGCTGGCCTGGTTGGCGGGGTCGGTTTCGAGCCGGGCAGATTTTTTATCCTGGGGACTGGCGCTGGGGTGGGCGTTGCCGCCACTACCCGAGTTGTCGTCGGCGTTGCCGCCGTAGAGGGCATCGGGGTTAGTGGGGGCCTCCTGGCGGCCGATGGGCTGGTAGGCGTCGGACTGCACAGGCTGGGTGGCCTGGTCTTTTTCGGGGCGGGTAGTAGCCATGGTCGAAGGGAAAAGGATGTCTCTGCTGTACGCAACCCGGCGCGGCTGGTTTGTGCGCTTTAGGCAGGTTCACCGCCATATTTACGGGCTTAATCTGCGAGCTGGCTGCTTTACCTCTCTCCGCCATGTCTACCACTACCGACGTCCTACGCACCAAGACCGATGCGGAGCTACTATTTTTTGTTGAGAATCCCGGCTACTACCACACCGACCTCATCACGGCCGCCCGGCAGGAGCTACGGCGCCGTGGCATAAGCTTACCCTCGCAGGCGCCAGTTCCCGACCACGCCGACGCGTACGCCGAGGAAGATGGCCCCTCGCGGCGGCCCTGGGTGCTAGGCGGGCTGGGGCTGGCTGCCGTAGTCGGTGCCCTATTCTGGCTTAACCGACCCGCTACTCCGCCCGTCGCCACCACCAAGCCCCGACCCGCTCCAACCCTGGAAACCGTGGCCAGCCACGCGTTGCCCACTTTCGACATCGACAAACTGGTGGACGCCCAACTGGCCCGCGTGCCGGCCGCCGAAAAGCAGACGCCCCAGACGCTACGCCAGTTTAAGGGCCTGACCCGGCGCTTCTGGACCGCCGAAACGCAGACCGAGTTTCTGACCGCGCAGGCGTACGGTGACAAGGCCAGCCCCGCCTTTGCCGAGCAGGCCACGTTGGCCCGCGAAACCTGGCGCGACTGGAACAAAGCCGCCGTGTACAGCTACCGCCTGGGGCCGACCATGCAGGCGCAATACGAGCGGATGGGCCAGATTGCGAGCAGCCAGCAGCACATTTTGAGTAAACTACCCGGTATGCTGGCCGACAAGTCGTTTTTGACGGATAAGGAAATGGTGGCCCGCGACACCGAGGTGCAGGACTGGCTGGCCGGCCTGCGGCCGACGTCGCCCGTAACGGGGAAGCGCTACCGCGTTACCGTCTTGAAATTCAAGCCATAGCTCTACTTTACGACCAATTTAAGCAGTTGGTCTCGACCAGGCCCGAAACCCAGCGCCCCCCGCTCGTGGTTTAGGCTTGGTCATGAATGTCTCCACTCCCGAGGCGGCGGCTGCGCACTTTGCCCAGCGCCCCGATGCCGAGCTGCTTTACCTGGCCCGCCACGCCAGCCGCTACCCACCCGCCGTGGGGGCCGCCGCCGTGGCCGAGCTTCAGCGGCGGGGGCTGGTGCCCGAGGCCCCGGGGCCGCCGCCCCCACCCACCCCGCCCGAGGCCGGCGAGACCGCCGAAGAAACCTGGGGCCAGCTGCTACGAACGATGCTACGGGGCTTATTCTGGCCCACCCGGCAATACTGGGCCGTGCCACTACTTATCGACCTCAACCTGCTGGTGTGGCTGGCCATGACGCTGAGCGGCATCTCGGCCACCGCGCCCACCGGCCGCGAGCTGGCGCACTGGGGCTCCAACGTATCGAGCCTGACGTGGCCCGACCAGCCCTGGCGGCTGATAACGAGCCTGTTCGTGCACGCGGGACTCACGCATTTACTGCTCAACATGGCCAGCCTGTGGCTGCTGGGCGTGCTGCTGGAGGCCCGGACGGGCGGCGCCCGGCTACTGGCGGCCTACCTCACGAGCGGCGTAGCCGCTTCCATCGCTACGCTCTGGTATCACAGCAGCGGCATCAACTCGACGGGGGCCAGCGGGGCCATTTTCGGGTTGTACGGGCTACTACTTACGCTGTTGATTAGTAAAAAAATAGTGCTTGACAAATGGGACCGCCGGGGGATGCTGGGCCTGGTGGGCTATTTGGTAATCAGCAATTTAATCTCGGGCCTCACGGGCAATATTGACAACATTGCGCACGTCGGCGGCCTGCTGATGGGGCTGCTGGTGGCGCTGCCCATTCAGTGGACGATGCGCCGGGCAGAGTAAACAATCGGGCCGCGGACGGGTATTCAGCGCGGCCGGGTGGCTGGCGTACCAGCCAAGCCCCCGACCCATTTGTACCCACTCCCCCACCCCTTTTCCATGCTTGCCCTCCAACTAGATGCTCCGCACCAGCCCGCCGTGCTGCGCGAAATTGCCACGCCCCAGCCGGCCCCCGGCGAGGTACTGATTAAGCTCCGCGCCGCCGCGCTCAACCACCGCGACGTCTGGATTCAGAAAGGCCAATACGCCGGCATCAAGCTGCCCTGCACGCTGGGTGCCGACGGTAGCGGCGAAATTGCCGCGCTGGGGGCCGACGTCGCCGATTGGCAGGTAGGCCAAGAAGTTATCATCTATCCCGGGGTAGCGTGGGGCACCGCGCAGCACGCGCAAGGCCCCGAATTTCGGGTGCTGGGGATGCCCGATCCCGGCACCTTTGCCGACTACAGCAGCGTGGCGGCCGAGTACGTGCGCCCGCGCCCCGCGCACCTGAGCCACGAGCAGGCGGCCGCCCTGCCGCTGGCCGGCCTGACGGCCTACCGCGCCGCCTTCGAGCGGGCGCGGGTGCAGCCCGGCGAGCGCGTGCTGGTAACCGGCGTGGGCGGGGGCGTGGCGCTGGTCGCTGCGCAGCTATGCGCTGCCCACGGGGCCGAAGTCTGGGTGACTTCGGGCGAGGACGACAAGCTGGCCCGCGCCCTGGCGCTGCCGCTGGGCCTGCGCGGGGGCATCAGCTACCGCACCCCAAACTGGGCGCGTGCGCTTACCCAGCGGGCCGGCGGCAATTTTGACGTAATTATCGACAGCGCGGCGGGCGAGGCCTTCGGCGCCCTGCTCGACGCTGCCGCCCCGGGCGGGCGCATCGTTTTCTACGGCGCGACGCTGGGTAATATTCCGCAACTCCCCGCCGCCAAGGTATTTTGGAAGCAGCTCAGCATCCTGGGCTCGTCAATGGGCTCCTTGCAGGATTTTGACGCCATGCTCGCCTTCGTCAAGCAACACCAGCTAGTGCCGGTCGTGGACAAGGTATTTCCGCTGGCCGAGGGCGAAGCTGCCCTGCGCTACCTCGAAACCGGCCAGCAATTGGGCAAGGTCGTACTGGGTATCTAGTAGCAACGCGTTAGTGACTAGTCGGCTTACGGCGCGACGGCTACTACCCAACGCTCGTTGTGCTAGTGACAAGGGTAGGCTCTGCGGCTCAGCGCTCTTCTAACTGCTATAAAAAACGCCCGTCATGCTGAGCTTGCGAAGCATCTTATCACGTTTGGATCGATTTCCAGACGTGATAAGATGCTTCGCAAGCTCAGCATGACGGGCGTTTTTGAAGCGTATTCCAGGCTATTCTCAGCCTCTTTTCCCGAAACGTTGTCGCTAACTCGGGCGTGACTTGGCGGTACTCCTAGCGACGTACTTCCCGCCCACTCGCTTACTTCTTGCGGTATTCGCTGTTGAGGTAGGCCAGTACGGGCGTAGTGACGTCCAGGGCTTTTTCGCCGTAGGCGATGGTACCGCTGGGGGCGGCAATGAGAATCATCTTGTAGCCGTGAGCCTTCCCGTAGGCTTCCACTTTCTTGTTCACGCTTTCGAGCACCGTCTGGGTGAGCTTACCTTCGGCCTCCTGGGCCTGGGCCTGAATTTTTTGCTGCTCTACGGCACCTTGCTGCTGCTTTTGCTGAAGCTGCTGCTCGGCAGCGGCCCGCTGCTCGGGCGTGAGGCCGGCGGCCGTTTTCTGGTACTGCTCCACGGCGCTGCGGAAGCTGCTCACCAGCGCTTGATTTTGACGCTCCCAGCCCTTGGCTTTGGCCTCAAACGAGCGGCGGGCATCCTTCATGCCCTGATAACCGTCGAGCAGCTTGGCCGACTCTACGTACACGATGGCCCCGGCGGCGGGGGCCGGGCCAGCGGGCACCTCGGCTACGGCGGGCGTTTCGGCCGGCGCTTCCGCGGTGGCGGCGGCGCTGGCCGTCGTATCGGCGGGAGTAGCTTCTTCGGTGGCAGCTACTGCGGCTGGGGCAGCCCCGGCGGCAGGCCGCTGGTTGAAATGCAGAAAATAGAGCACGGCTACGGCAATCAGCAGCACGGCATTAAAAACTAGTTGGGCAGGATTTTTCATGCTCGCAAAGGTAGAGCGGGGCATGGGTAATAAGGTGAGTTGGGTGAGGAGGTGATGGAGTGAGGAGGTGATGGAGGTGATGGGGTGAGGAAGTGAGGAGGTGATGCCGCGCTCGGACTTTCAACCCTGACGATACTTAATACCTATTACCTCCTCACCTCATTACTCCATCACCCACTCACCCCATCACCCCTCAACTACACTGGCACGGCTACGTGCAGCAGGGCGTCGCCCTGATTTACCACGGGCATGTGATTGAGGCCGATGACGTAGCCGCTCAGGGTGGATTCCAGGCGCACGGCCTGCTCGCCGTAGGGATCGGCGATAGAGCCGAAAATCTGACCTTTCTCGACGTAATCGCCTAGCTTGACGTGCGCCCGAAACAGGCCGGCGTAGCGGGCCCGCATCCAGCGGTGGCGGCCGCACACGACGTTGGGGTGGGCCGGCAGCGGGCCTTCGTCGCCCATGCCCAGGTGGTGCAAAACCCGCAGTGTACCCGCAATGGCCTCCTCAATACCCAACTCGTCGAAGCGCAGGCTCTCACCGGTTTCGTACACGATAATGGGCTTGCCCAGGGCGTGGGCCGTCGCGCGGAGCGAGCCGGTGCGCAGCCGGGCGTGCAGGGTGAAGGGCGCGCAAAAGGCAGCGGCCAAGGCATCGGTGGCGGCGTCCTCGCCCAGCACGCAGCGCAGCTGCGGATGGTTGGCGCGGGCCGCGCCGCCGGTGTGAAAATCAATGCCGTAGTCTACGAGCGGCATAATCTCGCGCATGAAGCGGTGGGCTACCCGGCTGGCCAGCGAGCCGCGCGGGTGGCCCGGAAACGAGCGGTTGACATCCTTACCATCGGGCACCTCGCGGCTGAAATTAAGAAAGCCGTAGATGTTGAGAATGGGAATGGCGATGATGGTGCCGTGCGAAGGCTGAAGTAGGTCGCGGCGAATGAGCCGGCGAATGGTTTCAATCCCATTTACCTCATCGCCGTGCATACCGGCCATCAGCAGCAGCACCGGGCCGGGCTCGGTCGAGCGGATTACGTGCACCGGCACGTCGATAACCGTTCCCGAGGGCAGTCGCGAAATTACCAGCCGCGTGAGCACGCGCTCGCCGGGCTGAATTTTGAGACCATTCAGTTCTAAGGAGTTGTCAATCACCATTGCCAAAAGCCAGCCGCACCGCCCGCCCAGCCAGCCGAAATAAGTACTACAAAGTAAGCTGGGCGCTGTTCAAGAATCCTGCCGTAACTGGCGGGAGGGGCGGCTACGCCTCGGGAGCGGGCGTTTCGGGAGCAGCTTTCTTGCGTTTGGGCTTGGTCTTGCCGCCGCGCTTGCGCAGGGTTAGGGCAGCGGTGTAGTCGATGATGCGGCCGGCAATGTCGAGGCCAGTTGCTTTCTCAATTCCTTCGAGGCCCGGCGAAGAGTTGACTTCGAGCACCAGCGGGCCGCGCTTGCTTTGCAGCATGTCGACCCCGGCCACGCCCAGGCCCAGGGCCTTGGTAGCCAGCAAAGCGGCGGCCTTCTCGGCCCGGCTGAGCTTAACGAGCGTGCCGGTACCACCCCGGTGCAGGTTGGACCGGAACTCCCCTTCCTTGCCCTGGCGGCGCATGGCGCCCACTACCTCGCCATCGACCACGAAGGCCCGCACATCCGCGCCCTTGGCCTCGCCGATAAACTCCTGCACCAGGATGCGGGCCTTGAGGTTGTGAAACGCCTCGATAACCGACTGGGCAGCCTTGGCGCTCTCGGCCAGCACCACGCCCAGGCCCTGGGTGCCTTCGAGCAGCTTGATGATGACGGGCGCACCGCCCACGTGCTCGATGAGGGCGGGCAGCTCATCGGTATCGTTAGTAAAGGCCGTTTTGGGCATCCCCACGCCGGCACGGCTCAGAATCTGCATCGAGCGAAGCTTGTCGCGCGAGCGCACGATGGCCTGGCTGTCCACGGCCGTGCGCACTTTCATCATCTCAAACTGCCGCACCACGGCCGTACCGTAAAACGTAACCGAGGCCCCGATGCGCGGGATGATGGCGTCGGGGCGCTCCAGCAACTGCCCCCGGTAGAGAATGCTGGGCTGGCCTTTTTCCAGCACTAGGTTACAGCGCAGGTGGTCCAGCACCTGCGCCTCGTGGCCGCGCTCGACTGCCGCCGCGACTAGCCGTTTGGTGGAGTACGACTGCGGCTCGCGCGAAAGAATAGCCAGTTTCATAACGTTGGGGAAGGCAGCGACCCGGGCGGGCCAGCGCGGGCGGGGCGAAGCCGGCAAGCCCACCCCGCAACCAGCACTATTCAGCGTGTCGAATTTTGATTTTTTTCCGAATTCTACCACCAAGCTACGCCCGAACTGGCCCATCGGCCGCAGCCGTGGGGGGGGCTGCTTGCGCAGCGGCCCGGCGCTCAGCCTTATACGATAGCTCGCGCTGCGCGACATCGACCACGAAGCGGCCCTGCCGCAGCAGCGAGCGTCCCAGCAGCACGGGGTGTTTGAGGTCGGAGCGGTCGGCCAGCGAAAACTCGGTGCTGAAATCTTCACCATAGAGCCGCACCACGGTGCGAATGACGTAGCGGGCCTGCACCTCGCCGTTGGAGGAGCGAATGTGGCGCTGGGCAAATTCGCGGAAGGCCAGCGGCTGCCCATCGGTAGCGGGGTGCTCGGGGTCGAGCAGGCGCACGTGTAGCACCGGCTGGCCGGTGGCCGGGTCGGCTTCGAGGTGCAGGTCGGCGCAGTGAATGGCGCTGGTGTAGGCTCCGGTATCTACCTTGGCCACCACGCCCCGCAGGCCCAGGGTAGGCAGATCAATCAGCTCGCGGCGACCGAGCAGGCGTTTGGCGGGGCGCGGCTTCATGCTTCGAGGTATGAGTTGGAAGTTATGAGTTGGACTAGTATCTGTGGCCTGGCAAGATACACGCCGCCGACCTGACGGGCCGGGGGCCAACTCAGCGCTCACAGCTTACGACCCGTAGTCGGCCTTGGCGCGCAGGCGCTCGTACTCGCGCTGGGTGCGCTCGCCCCGGTTGAGGTTACCGTAGGCAGCCATACCCTGCGCTACCACGCCTACGCCCCAGAACACCGTAGACCAGATGGGCCAGGGCAGAAAATCAGCGTGGTGCCGGGACTCGTAGGCTTGGGAGGTAAAGGCCCACAGCAGCCACAGCCCGGCATTGACGAGCAGGTAAGTCACCAAATGGCTCTGAAACTTGGTGCGGGCCTTGGCAATCTGCCAGAGGCGCTGGTCGCGGGTGGCATCGGCGGCGGAGGCGGGGCGGAGGGGCTGCATGGCGGTGGGGGTTGGCGGTGAGTGAAAGGAATGGTCAAATGTATGTTTTTGCCTTGCCCGTCCGCAATTTGCCCTCACCCAAGCGGTAATTTCCCGGCCCCAAACGGTAAAAACCCGGCCCCGGCTGCCACGTTTGTACAACTTATGTCTGAGTCTACTGCTTCCCGTTTGCGCATCGTGCAGGGCGATATCACCAAGCTCTCCGTCGCGGCCATCGTCAATGCGGCCAATTCCTCGCTGCTCGGCGGCGGGGGCGTCGATGGGGCGATTCACCGCGCCGCCGGCCCGCAGCTACTGGCCGAGTGCCAGCGCATCCGGGCGCGGCAGGGCGGCTGCAAAACCGGCGAGGCCGTCATCACCATTGGCGGGCGGTTGCCGGCGGCCTACGTCATCCACACCGTCGGCCCCGTCTGGAACGGCGGCCACAAAGGCGAACCTGAATTATTAGCCAACTGCTACCGCAACAGCCTGCGGCTGGCTTTAGAACATCAATTGACTTCGGTAGCCTTCCCCGGCATCAGCACGGGCATCTACGGCTACCCTAAAGGTGAGGCGGCGGCCATCGCCGTACGCGAGGCGCAACGCTGGCTAGCCAGCCACGAGTACCCGCAAGAGATAGTCCTGGTAGCATTCGACGCGGAAGCCGAACGACTCTACGAGCAGTGTGTAGCGTAAGCTTTAGCTTGCGAGTGAGCGCAGCGAGCAGTCACGTAAGCGAACGTACCCTGACGCACCGGCTCGCTACGCTCGCAAGCTTACGCTATAACGCTCGTTCCTTCTACGCGCTCGGCCACCTGGCGCATGAGCCACAGCGGCGTGCTCGTAGCCCCGCAGATACCGACTGAGTTAGCCCCAGCCAGCCACTCGTCTTGTAGCTCGTTTTCGTTTTCAATAAAATAGCTGCGCGGGTTTACCCCATTCACTACCGTGAACAGCGCCTTGCCGTTGGAGCTTTTACGACCACTCACGAATAAAATAACGTCGTGTTCCTGGGCGAAGCGGGCGAGCTGCGGCTCGCGGTTGCTCACCTGCCGGCAAATGCTGTCGTTGGCATCAAAGCTTGCGAGCGCCCCGCCGGCCGCCGCGATGCGGGCTTCGATGAGCGCCTTCATCTTGTAGAACCCCGCCGTGCTCTTGGTAGTCTGGCTGAAGAGCGTAACGGGCCGCGAAAAATCAATCTGGTCGAGGTCGGCCTCGTGCATCACAATGATGGCCTGGTTGCGCGTCTGGCCGGCGAGGCCGATGACCTCGGCGTGGCCGGGCTGGCCGTAGATCACAATTTGGCCGTTGTCGCGCAGGCTGGCATCGAAGGCGTGCTTCACCCGATTTTGCAGTTTGAGCACCACCGGGCAGCTGGCGTCGATAAGCTCCAGATTGTTTTGCAGGGCCAGCTGGTACGTTTCGGGCGGCTCGCCGTGCGCCCGAATGAGCACCTTGCAATCGTGCAGGGTGCCCAGCTGCTCGCGGTCTATTACGCGCAAGCCTTGTTTATGCAGGCGCTCCACCTCCATCCGGTTGTGCACGATGTCGCCGAGGCAATACAGCGTATGGTCGTCGCTGTGGCTGAGCTCGTCCTCCGCCATCTGGATGGCAAACTCCACCCCGAAGCAATAGCCAGAGTTTTTATCGATGGTTACCTGCATAGTAGCTATTAAACTCCGCGCTGGCCCCTTGGGTTCGCGGCGCGCAAAGGTACGAAGTAGGACAAGCTTTAGCTTGTCTGGCGCCAGGAGTATTCAACGCCGGACGTGCGAAAGCTTATCCTACCCGGCATGCCGACCTTTGCCGGCTCATGCTGTTCAATTCGCTTCACTTTCTCGTTTTCTTCCCGGTTGTCGTTGGGCTATACTTCGGCCTGCCGGCGCGGTGGCGGGCCCCGCTGCTGCTGGTATCGAGCTATTACTTCTACCTGAGCTGGAAGCCGGCTTATGGGCTGCTGCTAGCCGGCACCACGCTGCTCGACTACTACAGCGGGGTGCGGATGAGCCGGCTGGCCACACCCGCCCAGCGTCGCCCCTGGCTTTACCTGAGCCTAACCAGCAACCTGGGCACCTTATTCATTTTCAAATACTTCAACTTTTTCAGCGATACCGCCGCGGCGCTGGCCGCCACGCTGCACCTACCGCTGGCCGCACCCACGCTGGCGCTGGCGCTACCGGTGGGCGTATCGTTTTACACGTTTCAGTCGGTGGCTTACATCGTGGATGTGTACCAGGGTAAGCTGCCGGCCGAGCAGCATTTGGGGCGCTTCGCGCTCTTCGTGGCCTTCTGGCCGCAGCTCGTGGCTGGCCCCATCGAGCGGGGGGCTCAGATGCTGCCGCAGCTACGCCGGCCCCACGATTTCAACTACGGCCGGGTAGCCAGCGGGCTGCGCCTCATGGCCTGGGGCATGTTTAAAAAAGTGGTCATCGCCGACCGGCTGGCCCTGCTTGCCAACCCGGTATTTGACCACCCGCAGCGCTTCGCGGGGCTACCGCTGCTGCTGGGCGTTGCCGCGTTTACGGTGCAGATTTACGCCGACTTTTCGGGCTATACCGACCTGGCGCGGGGCACGGCCCGGGTGCTGGGCTATCATCTGGTGCTCAATTTCCGGCAGCCCTACCTGGCTACGTCGGTGGGCGACTTTTGGCGGCGCTGGCACATGTCGCTCTCGGGCTGGTTTCGCGACTACGTGTACATTCCGCTGGGGGGCAGCCGGGCGGGCAGGGCCCGCACCCAGCTCAACGTACTCATCGTATTCTTCCTCAGCGGCCTGTGGCACGGGGCCAGCTGGACGTTCGTGCTCTGGGGCGCCCTGCACGGCTTCTACCTGGTAGCCGAAAGCCTGACGGCCCCGGCCCGCACCACCCTGGGCCGCTGGCTGGGTCTACCCACCCGCCCTCATCTCCAACGGGCGCTGGGCACCGCCCTCACCCTGGCGCTGGTCGCCTACGCCTGGATTTTTTTCCGCGCCAATACCCTACCCGATGCCTTTTACATTGCCACCCACCTCTTTAGCGGCTGGGGCCACCCCACGGCCCAGCTTCCGGCGGCGCTGGCCGGGCTGGGCCGGCACTTTGCCGCCGAGCTACTAGTGGCGGCGGGGGCGGGGGCCATACTAGCGCTGGTAGACTACCGCGCCGAGCGCGGCTCGGTGGCCGCCTGGCTAGCCGGCTGGCCCGCCGCCGGGCGCTGGCTCAGCTACGCCGGGCTGCTGTTGGCGTTACTGTACCTGGGCATCTTCGGCAGTAGCCAATTCATTTATTTCCAATTCTAAAGCGATGCTAAAGCTGGTATTTCGCCTGGGGTTGTTGCTGGGTATCGTGGGGCTGGTGGGTGGGCTGGGCCTGGCCGCGGGGCTGCGACGCGGCTACGTCGATGCCTTCTACGCCCGGTTTACGAGCCCGCCGGCGGGCTCGCTGATAGTGGGCACCTCGCGGGCGGCGCAGGCCATCAAACCCAGCGAGCTGGCGGCCCGGCTGGGACAACGCTACGAGGGGCCGTGGCTCAATTATGCCTTTACGCTGGCCGAGTCGCCCTACGGGCCGGGCTACCTCAGCAGCATCCAGCGCAAGCTGGCGCCCGGCACCCGGCGCGGCCTGTTTATCCTAGCCGTGGACCCGTGGTCGCTGTCCTTACCTAACCAGGCGTTGCGCGGGGCAGCGCCAACCACATCCGCCAGCCCAGACCAGGCCGTGGAATTCCCCGAAGCCAACTCGATGGTCGGCCAGCTCGCCAGCGTGAGCCAGAATCCTAACCTTGACTACCTGGCGCACTACCTGCACAAGCCCTTCTATCAGTTGCTGCTCAACGCCGATACCGCCCGCGTAATCGAGCGCCTGCACCCCGATGGCTGGCTCGAAATCGCCCTGCCGCCCCCCAGCGCCAACCCCGCGCTCCTGCGGCGACGCACGGCCGAAAAGCTAGCCACCTACCGCGCCCTGGCTGCCAGCAGCCACTTGTCCGCCAGCCGCTTAGTTTATTTGCAAAAAACAATCAGCTACCTCCAACGGCACGGCCAGGTAGTGCTCGTACGCCTACCCACCGGGGCCGCAATGGCCGCCGTCGAAGCCCACTACCAACCCGGTTTTGACCAGCAAATGACGGAGCTGGCGCACCGCTATTCCGTACCTTATCTCAATTACCTACCCCTCTCCTATCCCACCAACGACGGTAATCACCTCACCCGCACGGCCGCCGCCCAACTCAGCCAGCGCCTGGCGGCTGATATACGGTGAGATGGCGAACTAGTGAGTTAGTGAGATGGTGAGTTAGTGGTTGATGGGCTAAGGGGTCTATTCGTAATAGGAACTCACTAGCTCACTAGTTCGCCATCTCACCAGTTCACTATTTCGCCGCTTCGTTCACCTTGTGGGCGTAGGCTGCAAACAGGGCCGACGATACTTTATCGAGCACGAAATCAACTTGCTCGTTGATGGTGATGTGCGTGGTATCGAGCAACACGGCATCGGCGGCGCGGCGCAGGGGGCTTTCGGTCCGGGTCGAGTCGATGTGGTCGCGCTTGCGCAGGTTTTCAATGATATCGTCGAGCGGCACGTGCTCGCCCTTGGCGGCCAGCTCCTCCTGACGGCGCTGGGCCCGGATGGTCACGTCGGCGGTCATGAAAATCTTGACCTCGGCGTCGGGGAATACAGTCGTACCAATGTCGCGGCCGTCCATCACCACGCCGCGCTTGCGGCCCATGCGCTGCTGCTGGGCTACCATGGCGTGGCGCACCTGCGCTATCACCGACACCTCGCTCACCGAGTTGGAGATGCGCATCTGCCGAATATCGTCTTCCCGAATCTTATCATTCAGGCACAGCTCGTTGCGGCCCGAGCGGCGGTTGCGCTTAAAGCTGATGTGGATGTCGTGGCGCAGGGCGTGCTCTACCCGCGCCATGTCGTCAAACGGAATATTATTCTCCAGTAAATACAAGGTTACGCCCCGGTACATGGCCCCGGTGTCGAGGTAGGCGTAGTGGAGAGCAGCGGCAACAGCCTTAGCAGTAGTGCTTTTGCCACAGGAAGAATAGCCATCAATGGCGATGACGAGGTTTTTCATAAACGCGCGGAAACGGCCATTCGGCCCCGCAAATTACGAAATCCAGCGCTTTCGCGTCCCGCCCGCCGCCGCCAGCCGCTGCGGCACCGACTCGAAAAAAGCCGCCACCGAGGCCGCGGCCCCCTTGGTTAACTGCTGATTAACTAAATAAAACGGATTGAAAAAAAGCCGATTAGCCAATCCTACCCCGGTGTGGCCATCGGCCCCGGCGGCCCATTCGCCGCGGTAAGTACTCACCAGGCATTGCCCCAGCAAGCACCCAAGCGCCATTACCACGCCCTCCCGGTCGGGCGAATGCGCGGGCAGCTCTTCGCGCTGCACGGCAATAAAACGGTCGAGCTCGCGCACGGCGGCGGCATCGTAAGCTGCCAAGCCTAACTGCTGGCGCACTTGCTCGGCGGCGGCTTGCAAGTCGGTTACTTCGGGGGCATTATCGGACATAGAACGAAGGTAAAACCGGTTCGGCGGGCTGGCCGACGCCTACCGAACCGGTGACTAGCGATTATTTTTTACCATTAGCCCCTTTCCAGCGGGCGTAGGCGGTCAGCAACTCAGGCAGTTGCTCGGGCGAGATATTGTTGTCCAGCTCCAGCTGTTGGGCCAAGGCTGGGAAATCGCGCACCACTTTTGCCAGCGCCAGGCGAAACTGAACGTTATTGGGCGGCAGTACCGCCTGGGGCTTGTTGCCCTGCGTGAGCAACGTATACACTACCGGGGGTTGCCCAGCCGGTAGCACGGCCACGTATTCTTTCACCTCGTAGCCAGCTCTATGGTAGAGGTTGCGCGCAAAGAGACTAGCTAAATGCTGGCTGGGCCGGGGAATATCAACTTGGCGCACTACCGAAAACGTATCGCGCCCAATAAAAAAGGCCCGCACGCTATCAGCCGGAAATACCAACGGGTACTGTTGCTTGTGGTCGGCATCGCTCACGCTCAGGCTCTGAGCGTCGTAGAGAAGCTTGGCACGCCGCCAGTCGCGGTCCTTATTCAATAAGTAACCGCCCCCTTTGAAGCTAGTGGGCGGGATGTGCACCGCCGGGGGAGGAGGCACGGCAATGGGGGCCTGCGCCCGGGCAGTCCCGGCTACTAAACATAAGAGAGCGAAGCGGTAAAGTTTTGTCATAAGGTTAATCCGCACGAATAGGTAATCGGCGGCTAACATACTGACAAAAGACCTGAAATCAAACTAGTGGCCGCAGGGGCAGGGAACTGACTTTCCACCGCTGTGATGCCGGTACCAGCGCGTTTTTTGCGATAAAGAGCCGTGCCCGGCGCAGCCGCTGGCCGCCAAAGAGGCTACGAGGGCCACCAGAAAGGCTGGCCGGGCCAGCAAATGAGCTTTTAGCGATAGTTTCACGCGATAATTTTTTTTGTAAAAATACTTTTCGAAACGCTATCGGCCTCACAGGCCGGCGGGCAATTCCTTTCTTTTCAACGCGATGGCTACTGATTTCGTGCTTTCTGTTAATCTGGTTGACATCCCGGCCCGCACGGTGTACCCGGCTACGTTACGCGTGGCGGCGGGGCAGCTGGCGGCCGTTGAGCCCGTGGCGGGAGCCAGCGGCCCCGACCCAGCCCTGCCCTACGCCCTCCCCGGCTTTGTCGATGCCCACGTGCACGTCGAGAGCTCACTACTGGTACCCAGCGAGTTTGCCCGGCTGGCCCTGCCCCACGGCACGGTGGCCACCGTGAGCGACCCCCACGAAATCGGCAACGTGCTGGGCGTGGCCGGCGTGCAGTACATGCTCGACAACGCGGCCCCTAGTCCGTTTAAGTTTTGCTTCGGTGCCCCGAGCTGCGTGCCGGCCACCCCGTTTGAAACGGCCGGGGCCGAGATAACGGCGGCCGATATCGAGCAGCTTTTTCAAAACCCGCAAATCGGCTACCTGGCCGAGATGATGAACTGGCCCGGTGTGCTCCACCGCGACCCCGGCGTGCTCGAAAAGATCGCGCTGGCCCACCGCTACGGCCGCCCCGTGGACGGCCACGCGCCCGGCCTGCACGGCGCCGATGCCGAGCGCTACGCCAGCGCCGGCATCAGCACCGACCACGAGTGCTTCACGGCCGCCGAAGCTCGCGACAAGCTGGCGGCGGGCATGAAAATTCTCATCCGCGAGGGCTCGGCGGCCCGCAACTTCGATGCCCTTATCGAGCTGCTGCCGCAGCACTACGAGCAGCTCATGTTTTGCTCCGACGACAAGCACCCCGACACCCTGCTGCTGGGCCACATCAACCAACTGGTGCAGCGAGCCGTCGCGCTGGGATACAACGTGTTCGATGTACTGCAAGTGGCCTGCCTCAACCCCGTGGCGCACTACCGCCTACCCGTGGGCCAGCTGCGCGTGAGCGACCCCGCCGATTTTATTCTGGTCGAAAATCTAACCGATTTTCACGTACTAAAAACCTACCTCAACGGGGAATTAGTGGCTGAAAACGGCCAGTGCCTGCTACCCGCCAGCCCGGTGGCCGTGCTGAATAATTTTCACGCCCGGCCCGTAGCTGCGGCCGCGCTGGCTCTGCCCGCGCCCGCAGCCCCGACTATTTCCTTCCCGGTTATCGAGTGTTTCGATGGCCAGCTCATTACGGCGCGGCGCGACCTGACGCTGCCCGTAGTCGGCAGCCAGGTTCAGCCCGACCCAGCGCAGGATATTTTGAAGCTGGTGGTACTCAACCGCTATGCGCCCGACGCCGCCCCGGCCGTGGCGTTTATCAAGGGCTTCGGGCTGAAGCGGGGCGCGCTGGCCAGCAGCGTGGGCCACGACTCGCACAATATTACGGCCGTGGGCTACGACGATGAGAGCCTGGCCCGCGCCATTAATCTCGTGGTGGCCGCCCAGGGTGGCCTGGCCGCCGTGGGAGCCGCGGGGGCCGAGCACGTACTCCCGCTGCCCGTCGCAGGTCTCATGTCCAATCAGCCCGGACCGGCTGTAGCGGCGGCCTACTCTACCCTCGACCACTTCTCCAAAGCTGAGCTGGGCTCGGGCCTGCAAGCGCCGTTCATGACGCTCTCGTTCATGGCCCTGCTCGTTATCCCTAGCCTGAAGCTCAGCGACAAAGGCTTGTTCGACGGGGAGCAATTCAGCTTTGTCAGGTGAGGAGGTAATGAAGTGAGGAGGGGGAGCGACGAGATACTATTCTTAGCCTCTCGCCGCTCCCTCTGCTCACTTTATCACCTTTCACTTAATTACCCCATCACCTTTCACTACCTCACGATGCGGCGGCGAAGCGTTTGGCTATCAGGCGCTGCATTTTTTCTTCGGTGAGGGGCTTGGTCAGGTATTCGACGTTGGGGTACTGGGCCACGCGGGCGGTGTCGGCACCGTGCATGGAAGTGGTGAGCACGGCCACCACGGTGCGGGCCTGGGCCTCTTCGGAAAGCTGGCTGTAGCGCTCCAGAAAATCGAAGCCGCTCATGCCGGGCATTTTCAGATCGACAAATACCAGGTCGGGCACCACCTGCTTATCCCCCGCCTGACCGCCCCACAAAAACTCCAGCGCCTCATCGGCTTTCGAGAACGAGCTTACTTGGCGAGCAACCCCCAGCCGGCTGAGCAGGCGGTTGTTGAGAAAGCTCGTCGTTTCGTTGTCCTCAATCAGCACAATGTGGTTGAGCGCATCCGTCATATAAGTATCTTAAATTGAGTTAACGAAGATAATCCCGAAGCTTCACTCCGACAAACCCGCCCGGATGGCTACAGCCAGCCCTGGGCAGCCATCCACTCGTCGTTGTAAATCTTACCGAGGTAGCGCGTGCCGTGGTCGGGCAGGATGATAACCATCGTATCGTCTTCCGTCAGGTGCTCGCGGGCGTATTCCAGCGCCCCGTACACAGCCGCGCCGCAGCTCCAGCCCACGAACATGCCTTCCTCCTTAGCCAACCGGCGCGTCATCAGGGCCGCGTCTTTATCAGTTACCTTGATAAACTGGTCGATGACGTCGAAGTCCACGTTTTTAGGAAGAATATCTTCCCCGATACCTTCGGTTTTGTAGGGGTATATCTCGTTTTGGTCGAAAATACCAGTTTCTTTATACTTCTTAAATACCGAGCCGTAGGTATCGATACCCAGCGTAAAAACCTGGGCATTCTGCTCCTTCAGGTATTTACTGCTGCCGCAGATGGTGCCCCCCGTACCCACGCCGGCCGCCAGGTGCGTGATGCGGCCTTCAGTACCCTGCCAGATTTCGGGACCGGTGGTTTCGTAGTGGGCCGCCGTGTTCGACATGTTGTCGTACTGATTGGGATAGAACGAGTTGGGCGTCTCCTGATTGAGGCGGCGGGCCACCGAGTAGTAGCTGCGCGGGTCGTCGGGAGCCACATCGACGGGGCACACCACCACCTCGGCCCCTACGGCCCGTAGGATATCCTGCTTTTCCTTGCTCTGCTTATCGCTCATCACAAACACCGTTTTGTAGCCTTTGGCGATGGCCGCCAGGGCCAGCCCCATGCCGGTGTTACCGCTCGTACCCTCAATAATGGTACCGCCCGGCTTAATGAGGCCCGCCTTCTCGGCATCCTCAATCATGCGCAGGGCCATGCGGTCCTTCACCGAGTTGCCGGGGTTAAAATACTCTACCTTAGCCAGAATAGTACCCTTAATACCGTCGGTGACTTTGTTGAGCTTTACGAGCGGCGTGTTACCGAGCGTATCAATGATGTGGTTGAAGTACATGCTGTCGGGTAGAGAGAATTGAAGTGCCAGTGGGGCCACAAAGGTAAGAAGGCCGCCGGGCGGGGGCCGGGGTGCGCGCATTGGGCGCGGCGGCCCTACTTTTGCCCCACTCAACTCTCCCTAACAAGTTAGCCGCCCATGAGCGTTCTCGTCAATAAAGATTCCAAGGTCATCGTGCAGGGCTTCACCGGCTCCGAAGGCTCGTTCCACGCGCAGCAAATGATGGATTACGGCACCAACGTAGTTGGCGGCGTAACCCCCGGTAAAGGTGGTACCGAGCACCTCGGCAAGCCCGTGTTCAACACCGTGGCCGACGCCGTAGCTGCTACCCAAGCCGATACCAGCATCATCTTCGTGCCCCCAGCTTTTGCCGCCGACGCTATCCTGGAAGCCGCGCAGGCCGGCATCAAGGTGATTGTAACCATCACGGAAGGCATTCCGACCAAGGACATGATTGCCGTGAAGCACTACCTCAAGGACCGTCCGGGCATCACGATGGTAGGCCCCAACTGCCCCGGCGTTATCACGGCCGGCGAATGCAAGGTGGGCATCATGCCCGGCTTTATCTTCTCGAAGGGCCGCGTGGGCATCGTGTCGAAATCGGGCACCCTGACCTACGAAGCCGTTGACCAGCTTACCAAAGCCGGCTTGGGCCAGACCACGGCCATCGGTATCGGCGGCGACCCCATCATCGGCACCACCACCAAGCAAGCCGTGGAGCTGCTCATGAACGACCCCGAAACCGAGGGTATCGTCATGATCGGTGAAATCGGCGGCGGCATGGAAGCCGAAGCCGCCCGCTGGATCAAGGAAACCGGTAACAAGAAGCCCGTCGTAGGATTCATCGCTGGTCAAACTGCGCCTCCCGGCCGCCGCATGGGCCACGCCGGGGCCATCGTAGGCGGTGCCGACGACACGGCCGCCGCTAAGATGGCCATCATGCGCGAGTGCGGCATCCACGTGGTGGATTCGCCCGCCGAGATTGGCGAGACCATGCTACGCGTGCTGGGCGGCAAATAAGATTCAGTTATTTCTTACGTTATTTGCTCCAGTAGAGAGAGCCTCGGTACCTACCGGGGCTTTTTTTATAACCGTACCAATCCTCCTTGTTTTATCGCTCTGTTGCTGATGACTATTAAATCATTGCTTCCGCTGGTCGGTATACCATTTCTAATTGCCTGTAGAAAGGAAGTAGAGAAGATAGTAGTGCAGGAAGCAAAGCCCGCCAGCTGGACGCTGGCAGGCCGGCTGTTTGGGACTAATAACATCGTGGTGCAGATGGGCAAAGGCAATGGCGCGCTGTTTCTGCAATCCCCTTCCTTTTTGAACATTGTTTCTCCCAATTCAACCTCACCTACTTATGCAAAATTTGGCTACGTAGGTACGCTGGCTACTTATTTTTCGAATGATATCTCCCGGCGCCTGCCCATAAGCCGCGATTTTATCGCTCAGCCCACGCAGGATACTCTAGTGAAGCTGCTGCGTCCTATCGAGGCAGTCAATAACACTTACAGCACCTACCTGAGTTTGCGGAAGATTGATCCCCGGGCCTCCGGAATTATCTGGCCGGCTGGCGTTAATAATCCTTCCTTTGGGGCTATTAGCCGCAACAACTATCTGCTTTTCGGCTATCGCCTTTCGACTTCCGATAATAGCCTGCACTTTGTTCTTACCCGCGTGGAGGTGCAAGCTACCGGCAACCTGAAAGCACAGCCGCTGCCTATTCGAGTGCCTTTACCTTCTAGCGCTTTAGGCGCTTACCCGCGCTGGATTCAGGCTATCGATGATTATTTTCTGGTCAACTGCGGCGATGCGGGCTTATATAAAATTCTAGAAGACGGTACGGTCAGGCGCGTCTATGGATACAGCATCACCGATGCTTGCTACAAATGGCAAGGCATTGTGTATCTCGTGGAGGAATACAACTCCATACTGCTTTCCAAAGACGATGGTGAAACCTGGCAGCGAAGTACCGGCACCCCCAACTTATTCGATTTTACTACTTACCACGCGGTAGGTGATAGCCTAATTGGTGTGAAGCACCAGCTTGTCAATCAGCTCTTCACCTTACGCTGGAATGGTGCTCAATATTCAGCCCGTATCTTAAAAAATGACGGCCTTGGTTTAGCTGAAGTGCGCGGTCTCGAACAGCTTGGAGACACCGTATACATTGGCACTACTAATGGTTTATTTAAGCGTCCGCTAAATAAATTTTTTGAAAGTAACTAATTTATTCTCATTAGTCACACTGCCTCAGCAACCCGCGTTATCCCCAGCGCAGGCTGATAAGCTTTGCTGGGGAGTGAATAACTCATGAACCATTGAGTAGTCATCAGGCAGCGAACTGCGTATAGGCTGAACCGTCGTTATCCCCGGTTTTTCTGTTCGTTATGCCCGATTATTCTTGCGATGCTCTCATCATCGGCTCCGGCCAGGCCGGCAACCCATTGGCCAAGGCCCTGGCTGAGGCCGGCCGCACCGTCATTTTGGTAGAAGAAGCTCACCTGGGCGGCTCCTGCGTCAACTACGGCTGCGTGCCGACCAAAACCATCCTGGCCTCGGCCGAGCGGATGCACCAGGTGCGTACTGCCGGGGAGTTGGGTATCCGGCTGGGTGGCGTGGCCGAGGTAGACATGCCCGCCGTTATTGCCCGCAAGGATGCCCTGCTGGCTACCTCGCGCCAGAACCTGGCCCGCTCCTTCAAGCACGAGCACGAAAATGTCACCGTGCTGCACGGCCACGCCGCGTTCAGCGGGCCGCACGAGGTACGGGTGCAGGAAACCAAGGAGCGCAGCCGCACCGTCCGGGCCAAGCAGATTTTTATCAATACGGGCACCCGCCCCATCGTGCCGGAGATATCCGGCCTAGCCGACTCCAACTATCTGACTACTACCACCCTGCTGGACATCCAAGAGGTGCCGGAACACCTCGTCATCCTGGGTGGGGGATACATTGGGTTGGAATTCGGGCAGATGTTCCGGCGCTTCGGTAGCGAGGTGACCATCATCGAAACGGGGGCGCACCTGCTGGAACACGAAGACGACGACGTGTGCGAGTGCCTGCAAAAAGCCCTGACTGACGATGGTATCGAGCTGCTATTCCGGGCCGAAACGCGCCGCGTATCGCGCAACGCCGCGGGGCAGCTCACCATTACCCTCGACACGCTGCAGGGTGAGCGCCGCGTGCACGGTACGCACCTGCTGGTAGCTACTGGCCGGAAACCTAATTCGGATACGCTCAACCTGGAAGCGACCGGCGTGAAAGTTGACGAGAAAGGTTTTATTCAGGTAAACAGCAAGTTGCAAACGGCCGCGCGACACATCTACGCGCTGGGCGACGTGCACGGCGGGCCGCAGTTCACGCACATCAGCTACGACGATTTTCGGGTGGTACGCGACAATCTGCTGCACAAAGGCCGCCGCTCGGCCAAACAGCGCCCCCTCCCCTACGCCGTTTTTACCGATCCGCAGCTGGGCCGCATCGGCCTGAACGAGGAACAAGCCAAAGAAAAAGGCATCGCCTACCGGGTATCGAAGCTGCCGGTGCGCAACGTCAGCCGAGCGCAACAGACCGGCGAAGAAACGGGCTTCTGGAAGGTGCTCGTCGGAGCCGACGACCGCATTTTGGGCGCAGCTATCCTAGGAGCCGAAGCTGGCGAAATCATGACCATCCTGCAAGTGGCCATGGCGGGCCGCCTGCGCTATCAACAGCTTCAGGACATGGTCATTGCCCACCCACTCTGGGCCGAGGGCCTGAATGTGGTGTGGAAGGAGCTGACGGAATAAGTATTCTTTCAAAAAGGATGTGGGCGAAACTGATATACGATGTATCAATTTCGCCCACGTCCTTCTTATGATTTTCAGCTACTTGCTAACCACCTTGGCTACGCGCACCCCAACGGCCATGATACCGGGCAGCTGATTCTGGCGCATGTACTGCTCCAGCGTCAGCTTATAGGTGCCGGGCCGGGCAAAGCGCTGGCGTGGCAGGACCAGGAACTGGTGGTCGAAAATATCGCCCGCGCCCGCGCCGAGCGGCTCGCCGGTTTTGGGATCCATGAGTACCATCTGGTGCAGCAGGGGCGGTCCCACGAGCCGGCCATCGGGGCCGGTAAGCGTGTGCTTGAGGTAGAGGTTATAAAAACCGTAATCGGCCGCGTTACGCACGTTGAAATACAGGTCGTAGCGAGCCGTCGTATCCGTGATTTCGAAGGCAAAGCTCGGGCGCTGCTGCACATCCCACACGTAGGCGTCGCCGGAGGGCGATTTCAGGTCCGTATTTTCTTCGTACACCCGATTGGGGTCGCAGCTGCTGAGGGCCAGCAGGCAAATTAGCGGCGCTACCGCCGCACCACCCCGGCGCATCAACGACCGAACAAAGGCAGAACTAAACCACATAAACTAGGAAGCACTAGGAGTTGAAGCGGCGGGACCGGCCCCGCCTTCGGCATTGCGGCGGCCGCTACCGCCGCGACGACCGCGGCTACGGCCGCCCTGGCCACCCTCGATATTCTGGCCCTGGGGACGAGGCTGGTCGCCCTCGCGGGGCGTACGCGCCTGAGCCGCAGCGGGATCGTTGCGGCGGGGGCGGGCTTCCTGCTCGGGACGGGGCGCACCATTTTCGTTGCCTTCGCGGTGGCCACGCCCACCCCGACGGTTGAGGGGCCGGGCGGCGGCCCCGCGGCGGCCCCGCTGCTCGGACTGGCCCTCTTTGGACGGAGCGGCGGGGCTAGCGGACGGCGCATCGGCCCGCGGGATGGGGGCCGGGATTTCGGGCCGGCCGGGGCGCGAGTTGCCCTCGGGCCGGGAGCGGGCGCCTTCGCCCCGGTCGCGGCGGCGGGGTTGGTCGCGGCCTTCGCGGGGCTCACGGGCGTCGGCGCTGACCGACGGCGGAGTATTGGCGCTGGCGTCGGCGTTTTGGCTGGTGGCACGGTCGCCACGGTCCTTACGCTTGCGCTTACCGCGCTTGCTGCCAGCCTTTATCTGGTCGTCGAGGCGGTCGAGGTCGCCTTCCATGAGCGTTGAAACGGCGGGGGCCGCCTCTTCCTCCTGCCGGGGGGCCAGCAGGGTATCGGGCTTCTCCCCGCGCTTGTTCATCTCCAGTACTTCGCGCACTCGCTCGGCACTGAGCATCACCCAGTTATTATCGCCCCGAAAGGCAAACCACATGCGCTTGCGGAAGATGTCGGTCTTTTGCAAAAAAGCCTCGCCGGTAGCTACTTGCAGGGGACGCTGCACCTGAGGAATATCCTTCAGCGCATCGAGGTAAGCGTCGAGCTCGTAGTTGAGGCAGCATTTGAGGCGGCCGCACTGGCCAGCCAGCTTCTGGGGATTAAGGCTCAGGTTCTGGTAGCGGGCGGCGGTGGTACTCACGGCTTTGAAGTCGGTGAGCCAGGTGGAGCAGCACAGCTCGCGGCCGCACACGCCGATACCGCCGATGCGACCCGCTTCCTGTCGCAGCGAGATTTGACGCATCTCCACGCGCACCCGAAACTCGTCGGCCAGCCGCCGAATGAGCTCCCGAAAATCCACCCGGTCTTCGGCCGAGTAGTAAAAGAGCGCCCGCGTGCGGTCGGCCTGGTACTCCACGTCGGAGAGCTTCATTTTGAGGCGCAACTCATCGACCACGGCCCGGGCCCGGAACATGGTCCCGTTTTCGAGGTCGCGCACGGCCTGCCAGCGCTCCTCGTCGTCGGGGGTTGCCACGCGCAGGATGGGGCGGATGTCGCGCGAGTCGGTGGGCACCTTTTTTTTGCGCATTTGCAAGCGCACGAGCTCGCCCTTGAGCGACACGTGGCCCAGGTGCCAGCCCGAGCCGGCGGCCTCTACCACTACGGCGTCGCCGGTGACGAGCGGCAGGTGTTTCTCATTGCGAAAGAACTCTTTACGGCCGCCCTTAAAGCGGATTTCGACGCAGTCGAAGCCCCGAAAATCGGAGGGCATGTCGACATCGGCGAGCCAGTCGAATACATTAAGTCGGGTGCAGCCGCCCGAGGAGCAGCCACCCTTTGAGCCGCAGCCGCCCACCTTACTGGTAGAGCAGCCGCCGCCGGATGAACAAGTAGCACAAGCCATGAGGCTGATTTATCTATGAAATGAGGCGGCCGCGCAAGGGGCCGCACGAAAGTGGGAATCTAGCAAAGATAACCGTTTCACCAAGCCAGAAAGTTTGGGCAGATTGGCCGCGGCTCAGCGGCTAAGTAAGCAGTTTTCGGGCGAGCAGTTGCGACTGCTTGCGCACAATGCTGCAGGTTAGACAAAATTTTAGACGCAGTCTACTCATTCAACTGTTTCAATATAGTCGAAGCCGTGCTAAATCAGATTAGCAGGTAATAGTAGGCGTGCCGAGCACTCTAAAACATAACTTAACCTTGACAAAACACAAAAGCAACATTGTTACACAATTGTGTAACATTTAGGCATTTACGTCACTTCAAGCGATTAGGCAAAAAATTCTCTTCACATTTGGCCCACGGTTTTTCACTCTTCATTCACTCTTTTCCAAACCAAACCAATGCTTAAGTTCTCCGCATTGCTGGCCATCGGGGCCAGCGTCGCTCTCTCGCTGACCGGCTGCCAGAAAGCTCAGGAAGCTGCTCAGCCAGCCGCTATCTCTCAAGAGGTTAAGGCGCAGGTAAAAGCCCTGGGCTTCGGCACCAGCGACCTGCGTGCCGTGGAAGGTGGCTACGTGGTAGAGGGCGACATGCTGCTCACCTCGGAAATGCTCAACAGCAAGAGCGACTACAAAATGCTGCGCGTCGGCTCGGACGAGCAGTACCGCACCACCAACCTCGTAACGGGCCTGCCCCGCGTACTCACGGTAAGCATTTCGAGCCAGTTCAACTCGACCTACGTGTCGGCTATCGACGAGGCTATCCGCCGCTACAACGCCGCTGGCTTGCAGCTGACGTTCCGTCGCATCACGAGCGGCACCGCCGACCTGCCGGTGAAATATTCGTCTAACCTGGGCTCGGGCGTACTCGGCCAGTCGGGCGGCTTCCCCAGCGGTGGCAACCCTGCTCCCGGCTTCACGCTGGTGCCCAATGTAATTAATAGCTCGAATATTAACTACATCGCCACCATCATGGCGCACGAGATGGGCCACTGCATCGGCTTCCGCCACACCGACTACATGAACCGCGCATACAGCTGCGGCGGCAGCGCCTCTAACGAAGGTGCCAGCACGGTGGGTGCCATCCTCGTACCCGGCACGCCCTCGTCGCCCGACCCCAACTCGTGGATGCTGGCTTGCGTGGGTAACGGCGTAAACCGTCCCTTCAACAGCAACGACCTGACGGCGCTCAACTACATCTACTAAGGTGTAAGTAGCTCCTCATTAGTTAAGAAGCCCCGGTCTGCACGCAGGCCGGGGCTTTTTGTGTGGGTAGCTTTTATAAGCGGGGGCGGTTTCCCTTTCTTTTGCGGAGAGACCAAGGCTGTAACGCCAAGCTCCGGCTTGGTGCATCGCTCGGCCAGCGCGTCCTGACGCATCACCAAATTGGAGCTTGGTGTTACTGCTGAGTTGCTTGGCGAGCGCGTCCTGACGCCACACCAAACTGGAGCTTGGTGTGGCGCGACCTAGCTTGAGAACTACCCTAGTTGATCAATATCACCCGGCGGGTGCGGGCGGGGCCGCCCCCCGTAGTGGGCGTGGCCCGCAGCAGGTACACGCCGGGGCGTAGGTCATTCGTATCGAACGGGTTGAGGGCACCTTGCACAAAATCAGTACGCACCAACCGACCCAGGGCATCGTACAGCTCAATTTGTAGCGACACGTTGGGCTCGCCGGCGATTTGCAACTCCTGCCCGATTACAACGGGGTTGGGAAAGACCAATAATTCGCCCTGCTTTACCAGTTGCACGTCTATTTCCTGGCTGAGGAAAGTGCGGCCGTCTACATCCTGGCCCAGCAGGCGATAGCGATTGAGGCCCGTCGTGGCGGTATGGTCAGTGAACAGGAAGGATGCCTGGGTTACGGGATTGATGGTTTGGATAGTCTGGAAGCCATTGTCGCCCAGACGTTGTAGCTGCAGGGATTGTAGTCGATAGAGCGTAGCTAGTTGCAAGGTTAGCTGCACGTTATCGGTGACGGAAGCCAGCGGTAAAAACGAGCGGATGTAGCAGGCCACGCCCGCCTCGTTCTGATTGACAGTAGCGCTGCGCTCAATCAGCCGGCCACCCAGTACCGGGGCCACGGCGAAGTACGGGCCGGCATTCTGGGCGGCGGGCACGCGCAACAGGGTATCGGCGACGGTTTGAAAAGGCTCTAAGTAATTGGTGCCTAAGCGATACACGCGGTACTGACTAGCTCCCGGCGTGGCGGGCCAAGTGAGTAGGGTTTCGTCGGCGCAGACGTAGCCCACGCGCAGGGCAGGCGGCCGGGCCAGCGCAAACGTATCGGACACGTAAGTTTGATTATCAACTATAAAGCGCAATTGCGCTAGCGTAGTGGTATCGGGCGCGGCCCAGGCGTAGGTGCGCTGGGTCGGGTCGAGGCTGGCAGCGATGGCCCGCCAGGCCGGGCGGCCGATGGGCCGGTATTCCAGCCGGGCCGTGGTAGCTGAGCCGGCGTAGTTCCAGCGCAGCCGGGCCGTCTGGCCGGGGCGCACGTTGCGCAGGGTATTAGGAGTCAGCCACTCAAAACCGGGCGCGACTACCTCATAAGCCAGGCTAAACGCCTGCGGGCCGCTGGGCACTGCGTAGCCGCGCACTCGCAGTTGGTAGGTACCGGCTGCCGGCAGGCTGATGGTTACCTGCTCTACATTGTTGAGGTGGTCGGCGCGGCGGCGGGCTGGGCGGGCCAGCGAGTCGAGGCTAGGGTACGTGCTGAGCGTCCAGGGCAGCCAGGCAGTCGCGCCGGGGCCGAGTACGCTGAGGTCGAGGTCGTTGATGAGGGCCTGGGCGGCGTTGGCCGCCGCCTCGGGATCGGTCCAGGCCAGGGTCACCTTCAGCTGCGGCGTACCCGCGGGCACGGTGAGCGTGAACAGCTGCTCCTGCCCCTGCCCTACTGAGCCCGTTTGGTAGCGGCCTTCGAGCGCGGTACGCACGGCCCGTAGCGCATCAAGCTGCCCGAAGCCGGATTCAAAATCGACTTCTGCCCGGCCCACGTCACGGGCACTATTAATAAGGACGGCCTTAACCAGTGACGCGGCGGGCAGGGTGCCCCCCTGACTATCTCGGTAAGCCTGCTGCACCAGCAGCGCCGCGCCCGAGCCCAGCGCGGCGGCGTCGGACGAACCGGCATCGCCGTAGGCCACTAGCTCGGGCTTTACGCGCCCATCGTAGGCTGGGCCACGCGAGCTGAGGGCCGCCACCTGGCCCAGCGCATCGGTGGCGCCCACGGCCAGCGAATTTTTAGACATTTTGAATTGCCCGGTGAGATTGGCCACGCCAGCCAGTCCTTTGTACTGGCCATCGGTACTACTAGCAGTCCCCACGTTGCCCGCCGAAAACACGTGCAGCAGCGTAGGTAACTGCCGGGTTTGCTGGTCGTAACCCAATGCTTCGAGACCGTAATAATTTTCGATACCCGTGCCGTAGGAGTGGTTTTGCACGCTCACGCTCCGACTAGTGAGGTCGGCGTTGGCATCGGGCAACAGGTTGGCGTACGACGACGAAGCGATGCCCGCCTGCCGCGCCGCGCCCTCACCGGCTGGCCCCGAATTGCCAGCCCCCGCGATGAGCGTCGCCATGATACTGGCGTGCACCGACTCAATGACCGTCCCGGCGGGCGTGTTGAGCAGCCGGCCCCGAAAGTCGATATCCGTAGGATCGAGCGGGTTTTCTTTCACGCTCACGACTAGCCCCTGCCCGGTAAGCGTGGGGTAGCGCCGCTGCACGGCCCGTAAGCTATTTACCGTTAGGTCGGCGCCGTTGAGCAGTCGCTCGTCGTGGGCCGGGCGGTCGGGTACGTCCACAAATTCGATCAGCGGGGAGGCAGTTACGGCCGCTAGTTGGCTGGCCGTGAGCGGGCCGAGGATGAACGTGGTGGGTTGCCCAGCTACCGGGCGCACCGGTAGCGGCGGCAGCTGCCGCCCGGCCCACTGCCGGAAGGCTGCGACATCGCGCACCCGCAGCCGCACAGACTGCTGCGCCGCTGCCCGGCGCACGGCCTCGCGCACGGCCGGAGCCAGCCGGGGCGGCGCGTTTTGGGCGTGCAGCGGTACAACTGTTCCCAGGCTACCCAAGCTGGCTAGCAAGCTAGTAGATAAAGTGGAAGCGTATTTTTTCAACATCGAATTTTATAAAGGGTCGCGTGCCAACGATTGGGACACGGCCCGCGTCGGCAAGGTAAGCAACTGCCAAAAAAGCCCGGCCGCCCGGCCCCCTCTACGGGGCTGGCGACCGGGCTATTACGTAAGCAAGGCCAATTTATTCGCCGGGCTTCAGCACTACTTTCAAGCAGTTGTCCTTCTTGTGACGGAAAATATCGTAGCCGTGCGCTGCCTGGCTCAGCGGCAGGCGGTGCGAGATGATGTCGTCCAGCACTACTTCCCCCTTAATAATGTGCTGCAAAAGCTTGTCGATGTGCTTGTGAGCCGGGGCCTGGCCGCCCACGAGCTTAATGCCTTTATCGAAGAATTGCCCCACCGGAAAGTTGTCGTTGGTGGTCGCGTACACACCCAGCACAGAAACTACGCCGCCGCGCCGCACGGCACTCATGCAGGCTTCGATGATTTTTGGCGAGCCTTTTTCGAGGTTTACTACGGCTTTGGCGCGGTCGAGCAGGTTGCGGTCGGGCTCAAAGCCCACGCAATCCACGCACACATCGGCCCCCCGGCCCTGGCTCATATCGCGGATTTGCTGCACTACCTGGTCGTGGCTTTCCCAGCGGATAATCTCGCAGCGGGTCGTTTCCTTGGCTTTGTCGAGGCGATACTGCTGGGTGTCAATGATGACCACGCGGGCGGCCCCGCGCAGCCAGGCGCTCTTAGCGGCCATAATACCCACCGGGCCCGCCCCGAAGATGGCAATAAACTCGCCGCCCCGCACCTCGGCCCAGTCGATGCCTGAGTAGCCGGTGGGGAAAATATCGGTCAGGAACAACACCTGCTCGTCGCTCAGAAAATCGGGCACCTTGCGCGGGCCGAAGTCGGCGTAGGGCACGCGCACGTACTCGGCCTGGCCGCCGTCGTAGCCGCCGTAGAGGTCGGTGTAGCCAAAGAGTGCCCCGCCCTTCTGGGTCAGCAGGCCGCCTTCGGGGCCGTAGTGGTCGGGGTTGGAATTTTCGCAGTGCCCCGGTAGCTCGTGGTTGCAAAAAAAGCAGGTGCCGCAGGCCACCGGGAAAGGCACCACCACGCGGTCGCCGCGCTTGAGGTTGCCCACGCCGCGGCCCACTTCTTCCACAATGCCCATAAACTCGTGGCCGAGCACCATTGGTGAGGTGGGCAGGCTACCATTATAGATGTGCAGGTCGGAGCCGCAAATGGCCGTGCTCGTCACCCGGATGATGGCGTCGCGCGAGTCTTTGAGAATGGGGTCATCAACGGTATCGACGCTGACGTTACGAGGACCGTGAAACACTAATGCTTTCATGGAAAAGGAAAAGAAGGGTGGAAAAACTTACCCCGGCTAACGGCCTCAGCTGCCAGCGGTTGCGCTTCTTTTCCCTTTTCCTTCGGGCTGCAACTACGTTACGCAAAACAACTTACGCAGCTCTAGTCAGCAGTCAGCCTGCACCGTATGCACGGCTACCTAGCTGCCTGCCAACTCCTATTCCACACGTTCAAAGCTGATAAATACTCACCCCCTGGGGCGTGGTGAAGTACGCTAATTGCTCATCAAAGAGCACCTGGCGTATGGTCGTTGCATCGAGCCCAGCGGGCAGCGGCAGCGTGCGCTCACTGAGGTTGTAGAGGTGAAAAAAGTGCAGCTGCCCACCCGCCAAATACACTAATTCGTCCCCACGGAAGGCAATGAAGCTCAGCCCAGTGAAAGGCAATTTTTTACGATAATTCCCCAGGTTATCAAACACGAAGATGCCACTGGTGTGATCTACCAAATACAGGTTGTTCTGGTACTGGCGCAGGAAGCGGAAATCGGGCCGGCTGCGGCCGATAATCAGGTCGAGCGGCGTGCTTTGAACTACGCGCAGGGCCTGCGGGTCGAATTCGCGCAACGTGAGGGCGCTCTCGTCGAGCAGCCAGAGCAGGCCGTCGGGGGCCAGCGTGGCCGTCCGCACAGTACCGTCGAAGTAATCGGCCAGCCGGATCTCGGCCAGCGGGGCCAGGAAGCGGTCAAGCAGCAGCACCTGCTGGCGGTCGTCGTAGAAGGCCAGCAAACTATTCTGGTTCCAGGCTTCGATGAGGGCAACGTGGCCGGGCTGGGTCGGCGAGTAGGTATTGAGCGGCTGGCCGTCGCGGCCCAGTTGGCGCAGGTTGTTATCGCGGTCGGCCAAGTACAAAGTACCGCGCCGGTCCAGTGAGGCGGGGCCGGGGTTAGGCAGCGTCAGGGTTCGGACGGGCGTCCAAGTCGCGCCCCCGGGGGCCGGGGCACCCGCGCCGCTGGCCTTGGCAGCGGGGGCCGCCTCCACCGGGGCCACGCGAGCGGCGGGCGCCACCGAAGCCGCGCTGGGCACGGTACTCTGGGCCGCGGCAGCCAAGGGCAGCCCCACCAGCAGCAGGCTACTTCTCAAACTCGCGCAAAACCAGCTCGGTACCGTCATACACGCCGTAGGAGCAATAATTGACCCATTCACCCAGGTTGACGTAGCGGCTTCCGGGGCCCACCGCCACGTCGAGCGGCAAGTGCCGGTGGCCAAATACGTAATAGTCGTGGTGTTGGCGCTGTTCCAGCTCGCGGCAGTATACGAGCAGCCACTCATCCTCGCCAAAGTACGTGGCATCAGCCGCGCCGTTTTGTAGGCGCGAATGCCGGCTCCAGCGATTCGCAATGCCGATGCCCAGGTTGGGGTGCAGGCGGGCAAATAGCCACTGCATCAACCCCGAGTTGAAAACCGGCTTCATCACGCGCTTGTAGGCAAAGTCGCCCGGCCCCAGCCCGTCGCCGTGGCCGATGTGAAATAGCTGGTCGCCCATGCGCTGGCTTACCGGCTGGCGCATAATGGGAATACCCATTTCCTGGGTAAAATAGCCGAACATCCACATGTCGTGGTTACCGGTAAAGAGCGTGATGGGCAGCCCCGCGTCGGTGAGCTCGGCTAGCTTACCCTGCAAGCGACTGAAACCCCGCGGAATAGCGTGCTTATACTCGAACCAGAAGTCGAAAATATCGCCCAGTAGGTAGATGGCCGCCGCATCGCGGGCCGCCATATCGAGCCAGCGCACGATGCGGCGCTCGCGCTCGCGCGAGGTAGCGGCATCGGGCGCACCCAGGTGAAAATCGGAGGCGAAATACACGCGCTGGCCCGGCACCAGGGCCAGCGGCGGCAATTCGGGCAAGGACTTAAGCGTCATCTTCGAGCAAAAACAAGCTGAGTCGGCGCGGGCCGTGGGCTCCCAGCACGAGGGTTTTTTCAATGTCGGCCGTGCGGCTGGGGCCAGTGGTGAGTGAGAGCATGGAGGGCAACTGCGCCCCATAGCGTGCCTGCACCGCCCGCAGGGCATCCCCGATTTCGGCTACCACCTGACTGGGACGGGCCAGCACCACGTGCTGGTCGGGGTAGATGCTGAGCCGCCGCCCGCTGGCCGTAGCCGGGGCTACCACGAGGCTACCGGTACGCGCTACTAACGCCTCGCAGGAAGTGAGGCCAACGGCCGCCTGCGTTCGAAACTCGGCTTCGGTGGCTTGGAAAGGTACCTGCGCGGCAGTGAGCAGCGCTTGCAGGGCCGGCTCCCACACGTAAAACTGCTGCCCGGCGGGCAGGCGCTCGGCCAGCCAGGCCCGCAGCTTCTCTCCTAGTTCCGGCAGACTTTCGCAGTAGCAAAACTCACCCCCAATGCGCTGAAAATTTGCGGCAAACGTCACGGCCAAGTCGGCAGCCGGCAGCGGCGGGTGCACCGGGGCCGACCAGTCGGGCGCGGCTGGCACCGGGGCCGGGCCGGCCGCCAGCGCCGTGCGAATCCGGCCGAGCATTTTTTCGCGGGAAGAAACCATAGCGCAAAGGTAATGGACGCAAAAAAGGCCAGCCGTACGGCTGGCCTTTTTAATAAGGTGCGGGCTAAGCCGCGCTCGTGACTATACGGTCTCCGTTTCCGGCTGGCCCGGCAGGTGCAGCGGGGGTAGGTCGCCGAGCGGCGTTTCGGGGTGCTCGGCGTGGCGCTCGCTGGCCGTTTCGGAGCGGTCGGTGCCCGCCATGTGCGCTTGGTAATTGGTCTGGCCGCCGAAGGGGCGCTTGCCGACGAGACGCTCAAGGTCATCTTGCAGCAACACTTCTTTTTCCAGCAGCTCTTTGGCAATCACCTCCAACTCGTGGCGGCGCTCGACCAGCAACTCTTTCGTGCGGGTGTAGGCTTGGTCGATGATGGTACGAACTTCTTCGTCAATCATCTGCGAGGTCGCTTCCGAATAGGGCTTCGAGAAACCATACTCATTTTGGCCTTTCGAGTCGTAGAACGACACGTTGCCCAGCTTCGGGTTCATGCCGTACATCGTCACGATGCTATAGGCCATTTTGGTAATTCGCTCCAAGTCGCTCAGCGCCCCGGTTGAGATTTTACCAAAAACCAGCTCTTCGGCAGCCCGACCACCCAGGGCCATGCACATTTCGTCAATCAGCTGTTCCGTATTGTAGAGGAACTGCTCTTTGGGTAGGTACTGCGCATAGCCCAGCGCTGCCACGCCCCGCGGCACAATCGATACTTTTACCAGCGGGTCGGTGTGTTCCAAGAACCAGCCCACGATGGCGTGGCCAGCTTCGTGATACGCCACGATGCGCTTTTCGCCGGGGCTGATAATCTTGTTTTTCTTCTCCAAGCCGCCGATTACACGGTCGATGGCGTCGGTGAAATCTTGGTTGGTAATGAACTTCTTATCGCGGCGAGCGGCGATAAGGGCGGCCTCGTTGCAGACGTTGGCGATCTCGGCCCCCGCGAAGCCCGGCGTTTGGGCCGACAGCTTCTTGGCGTCCACGTCGGAGCCCAGCGTGAGCGGCTTGAGGTGCACGTTGAAAATCTGCGTGCGGCCGTTAATGTCCGGCTTGTCGATGCTAATCTGCCGGTCGAAGCGGCCGGGGCGCAGCAGGGCCGAGTCGAGCGTATCGGGCCGGTTGGTAGCCGCCAGGATGATAACGCCCGAGTCGGTCCCGAAACCGTCCATCTCCACCAGCAGCGAGTTCAGGGTGTTTTCGCGCTCGTCGTTGCCACCAGGCATCGAGCCCTTGCTGCGCGAGCGGCCCACGGCGTCAATCTCGTCGATGAAGATGATGCAGGGAGCCTTGGCCTTTGCTTGCTTGAAGAGGTCGCGGACGCGGGCCGCGCCCACGCCGACGAACATCTCTACGAAGTCGGAACCCGACAACGAGAAGAACGGCACATCGGCCTCCCCAGCCACGGCCTTGGCCAGCAGGGTCTTGCCAGTGCCGGGAGGACCTACCAGCAGTGCCCCCTTGGGAATCTTACCGCCCAGGATGGTGAACTTGCTCGGGTTTTTCAGGAACTCCACAATCTCCTGCACCTCCTCCTTTGCTTCTTCGAGGCCAGCCACGTCCTTAAACGTCACTTTCACCTTATCACCGCCTTCAAAGAGCGCGGCGCGGCTCTTGCCGATGTTGAAGATCTGACCGCCGGGGCCGCCGGCGCTGCTCATGCGACGCATGAGGAAGATAAAGAGGATGATGCTAAGAATAATCAGCCCGTAGCTGCTCACGATGTCGAGCAGGCTCACGTGCTCGCCGATGTTCATCGGCACGCGCTGGTCTACCGGCTTATTAGCCTGAAGCTTATCCAGCTGCTCCTGAAACACCTTGGCGTCGAAAATCGGGAAGAAGTACTGGGCACCCTGGGCCGCGGCGAATGGACCCCGGCGCACCGTAAGCTCATTCTTGTACTGCGGCTTTTGCAGGGCCGCCTCGGTGAGGCCGACTTCGACCATCTGCTTATTGACGACGGTGATGTCGTGCACATCGCCGGCCGCCAGCATCTGCTCGAAGCGCTGCTGATTGATTTTGATAGCGGCGTTCTGATTATTAAACCAGAACATGCCGATAAATAGCACTAGCAGCCCCGCCATCACCCACAGCTGCACTCCCGGCCGGGGCGTAGGATTGGGCAGCGTCGGCTTGCGGCGTTTGGTGGGCGTCGGATCAGACATAAAAAAGGTAGTTTGTAATAGACTTGATTGCAACCACGCCGAACCGGCGTTGTTGAGGACGCCCCCGGCAGACGCAGCCGCCCGCCCAATACTTTAGCGTTGGGCTACGTCGGCCGTGTCCTCGACGTACGTAATTTCGGCATCGCCCCACAGCTCCTCCAGCGCGTAAAACTGCCGGCGGTCGCGCAGGAAAATGTGCACTACTACGTCTACATAATCTAACAAGACCCACTCGCGATTGGTGCGGCCTTCGCTCTGCCAGGGAGCCTGGCCGGTGACTTTTTCTACTTCTTCTTCTACCGAGCGAGCCAGGGCGTCGAGCTGGGTATCGGACGAGGCCGAGCAGATAATGAAGTAGTCGGCTACCGCGTTTTTCAATTCCTTCAGGTTCATCACCACAATGTCCTGTCCTTTGCGGTCCTGGAGGCCGCGCACGGCTACGTCTGCCAATGTGTCCGAATCCTGTCGAACCAAGGTGCTCTTCATAGAGTAAGTTTACGTTGTTTACTAGCTAATATACGACTGCCAACCCCTGTGGTCATCAGCCCAACTACCTTATTTACCGGCCAACAGCTTATTTGGCTGCCCGCCTGCCCTTCTACTAACTCCGAAGCGCAGCAACTGTTGCGCGAAAACCGGGCCAGCGAGGGCTGTACCGTCATAACGGACGACCAGTTTGCCGGCCGCGGCCAGCGCGGCAACCAGTGGCTGGCCGCACCGGGCGAAAACCTGACGCTATCCATCGTGTGGCTGCCTACTTTTTTGGAAGCTAGCCAGCAATTTTTGCTGAGCCAGGCCGTGGCGCTGGGCGCGTACGACTGGGCCGCGGCGCTGCTGCAACCCGCCGAGGAGCTCAAGCTGAAGTGGCCCAACGACGTGTATTTCGGTACGCAAAAATTTGGGGGAATTCTCATTGAGAACAGCCTAAGCGGGGCAAAAATTCAGTCCAGCATCGTCGGGATTGGCTTGAACGTCAATCAGCGGCACTTTTCCGTGCCCACGGCTACTTCGCTGGGGGCGCTCACGGGCCGCTACTTTCAACGCGAGCCCCTGGCCGCCCGCCTGCTCGAATGCCTGGAGCGACGCTACTTGCAACTACGCGCCGGCCAGGTAGGCCAGCTGCGCCGCGACTACCTGGCGGCGCTCTACCGCTATCAGGAAGCGCACGACTACGAAGTGGCCGGCCGCCGGGTGCGCGGCCAGATTGTCGGCGTGGAGCCCGACGGCCGGCTGGCCGTCGCCATCGACGGCCAGGTGCAGCGCTTCGGCTTACAAGAAATAAAGTATGTCTAAAACCCCGCGCCGCTGGGCTGCGGGGGCGAGCGCAGCGAGCCGTTGGAGCCGGG